>JBGVCR010000033.1:0-43715 GCA_045118995.1 Candidatus Cryptobacteroides sp. | reverse complement strand
GGATATACCGTTCTTTATCTTCAGACTGGCTAAGATCTTTGCGTAGTGCAGGGCACCGCAGCTGGCAAATACGCCAGCCAGCTGCTCAAAGCAAGCTGCGCGAGCTACGCCAAAGGGCTCGCTCCGCCTGCTTTGTGCCGGAGATGCAGAAAATGCAAAACAACCGGAATTTTACGTTGAGCCCCCTTCGGGCGGCCTGATGCCTATAAACGAAAAAAAACACAGCGTTTTGCTGTGCTTTCTTGTAGCGGGACGCAGGATTGAACTGCGGACCTCATGATTATGAATCATGCGCTCTAACCAGCTGAGCTATCCCGCCGTGACCGTTAGTCAAATTTAGTTGAGATAGAAGGACTCGAACCCTCACTGACAGAGCCAGAATCTGTAGTGCTACCATTACACCATATCTCAATTTGGCTTCCCTTTTTTAATTTGGGATTGCAAAGGTAGGAATGTTTTGTTAAAATGCAAAACTTTTTGCAATAAATTGCATAATTTTCTATCAAATACCTCTCATGGCGGTATTTTTTCGCTACTGTCATGAGAATTGATGTGCTTTATAAGCCTTCAGATGCGTCCGTGGTCTCATGGCGGTCGCCTTGAACTACCCTTATGTGAACGGCTATAATCTGTCGATGTAAAGCACCCCCTCCAGATGGTCGATCTCGTGCTGGAATATGACGGCGGTGAATCCGATGACCGTGTCGCGGACCATCGGGATGTCATCACAAGAATGGCTCAGCGAGGCGAGATCCGCATATTCGATCACGATCTGCTGGCTTCTGAGTACATTTCCCCGTCTGTCCGGTACCGAGAGACAGCCTTCCGGTCCGTAAGCCAACGAGTCAGAAAGCCATACGATCCTTACGTTGGCATATACCTCGAACGGTTCTCCCGTCTTGTCGAAACGCTGTACAGCTACGATTCTACGGTTCAGACCGACCTGAGGACCTGCGATTCCGACTCCGTCCTGGGAAGGGTGGGTTACGGTCGCAACCATCCGGCGTCCTAGCTTTGAAAACTGCTCTGACATCAGTTCCTTGGCAGAAAAATCACAGGAAACCGCGCGTAGAACCGCAAGGTCGATACTGTCCTGGATCGTCAGGACACGCATGATACTGTCCGTTCCGTTCAGTAGTTCCAGTTCACAGGCGGAAAATCCTCCGGTCTTCGATCTTCCGCACGCCAAGGCGGCCATCATAGCCATTCCTATTAAGATAAATCTTCTCATCAGTCAAACAGTCCTTCTTCGCGTCCCAAAAGCGCTACGGCATACACCTCGCAACCCTCGCTGCGACCTACAAATCCCAGTTTCTCAGTAGTGGTCGCCTTTACAGAGACGCGCGCAGGAGATATCTCCATAATCTCCGCCAGGCACTCACGCATTGGCACGATATAAGGTGCCAGCTTAGGTCTCTGCATTGCGATCGTGATATCCACATTCACTACGTACCAGCCCTCATTCTCAATGAGTTCCATCACGCGGGCCAATAAAATCTTGCTGTCGATCCCTTTGAACTCGTCCGATGTGTCAGGGAAGTGTTTTCCGATATCTCCCAGGGCCAATGCACCCAGCAGGGCGTCGCACAGGGCGTGAATGGCCACATCTCCGTCCGAATGGGCAATGCACCCGATCGGGCTTTCCACCTGTACACCTCCAAGCCACAATGGCAGTCCTTCCGCCAGGGCATGGACATCATATCCGTTACCTATTCTTATATCCATAATCGAAATAATTTCAACAAATATAAATAAATTCCTTAAATTTGCTGATTACCACGGAGCGTAATCACCAAATGCTCCTTAAACATAAAAAAGAAAAACCGACTATGGGATTCAGTTTCAACTTTTTCGGAACGCAGGAAGTGCGTAAGTTCAATTACAGACCTCGTTTCTACGATCCGGAAGCAGAGGAAAGAAGAAAGAAATACGGAGACTTTACCAAGCCAAAGGATCAGAAATATGTACCCGGCAGTATTGTCAAGGGCAGTCTTCGTGATGGAAATTACCAGAGGAAACAGGAAGTGAGCCGAAACCAGAAAACGATCGGAGCAGTATCGATGATTCTGCTTTTCGCAGTTGTTTGGCTCATTTATAAGTACTTCCCTCTGCTTGTCGATTCCCTTACAAAATAGAAATAATGGATATAAGGATATTACCAAGCAATATAGCCAATATGATTGCCGCGGGAGAGGTCGTTCAGAGACCTGCATCCGTGGTCAAGGAACTGGTGGAGAATGCAGTGGATGCAGGAGCCGACCAGGTGACCGTTGTCATTCAGGATGCCGGAAGGACTCTTATACAGGTGATTGACAATGGATGCGGAATGTCTCCGGATCAGGCTGTGCTCTGTTTCGAGCGTCACGCTACATCCAAACTCCACACTGCGGAGGATCTGAACAATATATTGACCTTCGGATTCCGCGGCGAAGCCCTTGCGTCCATCGCTGCCGTTGCGGAAGTCACCCTGAAGACCCGTCGCGAGGAAGATGAAGTCGGCTGTCAGGTGGACTTCGCTGATTCGCAGCATGTCGCTACCAATGAAATCGCTACCGCGAGAGGTGCCAATTTCAGCGTGCGCAACCTTTTCTACAATGTCCCGGCAAGACGCAAGTTCCTCAAATCTGACAATGTCGAGTTCAAGCACATTGTTACAGAATTCATCAGGGTAGCCCTTACTCGTCCTGATATCGGGTTCACATTGACCCACAACGGCAAGGATGTCTACGTACTGCGTCCAGCCAAGTCGTTGAAATTCAGGATTCAGGATGTCCTTGGATCCAATATTGCAAATGAAATAGTGGATATCTGTGCCGAGACTTCTGTAGTGGAGGTTCACGGTTTCACCGGACGTCCGGATGCTGCTAAGAAAGGTCTTGGCAATCAATATTTCTTCGTGAACGGAAGATATTTCCGCAGCCCGTATCTGCACAAGGCAGTGATGAAAGCATACGAGGGCCTTATTCCTGAAGGTTATACTCCATCCTATATAATATACCTGGATATCGATCCTCAGGCAGTCGATGTGAATATTCATCCTACCAAGACTGAGATAAAGTTCGAAGATGACAGCGTAGTGTTCCAGATCCTTTATGCCTGCATAAGGGAGGTTCTTGGAAGGAATTCCTTTGGCGACAGCATCGATTTCGACCGTGAAGGCGTTCCGGACATACCTGCTTTCGGAAAGAATTTCGACGAATTCCGTCCGATCAGCGAGCCTCAGACCGGCACTGACGCTTCGTACAATCCTTTCGACAATGACGGCTTTCCGTCAGAAGTCTCTCATTTTGACAATGCTGTGGTCTATGGAGGCAGTCAGAATGCGGCTGCTCCAAGGCAGACTGATATATTTGGTGCCAATGATTGGGCGCAGTCCGGACAGAATTTCGATAAAAGTGCCTGTCCTTCATATGGATACGGGGCGGGCGCCGGTGCTTTTCTCGAGAAGCGTGATGACTACGGCAAGCTCTTCGAGGACAAGATTTCTCCAAGCAAATCAGTGCTTGTACTGCAGGGGAAATATATTGTGACCACAGGCCGTTCAGGTCTGATGGTCATCAATATTCATAGGGCTATGGAGCGTATTCTCTATGATCGCTTCCTTAACGCCATGTCCAGAAACGAGCACATTACCCAGACCGCTCTCTTTCCGGTAAGCGTTCAGGTCGGAGTGGAGAATATGTGCCTTATAAGCGAACATTCACAGATGCTGACCGACCTTGGCTTCGACATATCTCCATTTGGAACAGATACCATAGTAGTTAACGGAGTGCCTGAGGGATATAGCGCGGAGGCAGGAAAGGTGCAGACAATGGTAGGCGACCTGCTGCTTATCCTCGCGGAGGACCATAGTGCCCTTCCTGAGATGATGGCTGCCAATATGGCATCCCGTTTTGCAAGATTGGGTGCTTTCAGTGCAGATCCTGTCACAAATCCGATGGAGGCACAAAGATTGATTGAACAGCTCTTTGCCTGCGAAAATCCCGAATATACAAGCGCAGGCCGCAGGGTGATGTCACTTCTCCCTGTTGATGAGATTGACAAAAAATTCTAAAATGAGCTATTATTCTTACGAAAACCGTGGCGGCTTCATGTCCAATGTTCCTGCAGCCGTCAAGAATCTGATCATTATCAATGCATTGGTAATGGTCATGACAGCGCTGAACGAAAACTTCATGTACGAAAAGTTCGCGCTCTTCTATCCGACATCGCCGTTTTTCCATTGGTGGCAGCCTCTTACGCATATGTTCATGCACGGAGGATTCTGGCACCTGTTCTTCAATATGTACACCCTCTGGATCTTCGGAAGCCAGCTTGAAAGAGTCTGGGGTGCGAAGAAATTCCTGCTTTTCTATTTTGTGACCGGACTGGGAGCAGCCCTTGTCCATACCGGAGTCGAATGGCTTCAGATGCAGAATTGGCTTGCTGAGGCAGCAGACGGATCATATGCCGCGCAGCTGTCCATACATTCATTGAAGATGACGCCGACTGTCGGAGCATCAGGCGCCATCTATGGTGTGCTGATGGGATATGCAATGCTTTATCCGGATGCGGTGATGGCTCTGGTATTCCCACCTATAGCAATGAAGGCAAAATGGTTCGTGCTGATATTCGGTGCGGTCGAGCTTCTGACAGGATTGACAGAAACCGGTGGCAATATTGCACATTTTGCACATCTGGGAGGACTTATCTTCGGCTATCTCCTCATGATGTATTGGCGAAAGAGCCGCACGTTATACAATAGAATGGACTGATGGCAAAGAAAAAGTACAGGATATTCGGCATCACATCCCGCTTTCTGATGCTGATAGTGGCGGCGCTTCTTGCGTTGTCCTACCTGTCGATTGTCATCAACCCGGCTAAACTCTGGCCGGTCTCTCTTTCGGGCATTTTCTATGTCCCTCTGATGACGGTCAATCTTCTGCTTCTGCTGTGGGCCTTCAAGCGCAGATCCAAGTCCTTCATCATACCTATGCTGGCATTGATCCCGTCATTTTTCTTCATTGGAAGGTATGTGCAGCTAAGTTCTGAGAAGGTTGAGGATCAGCCTGTAAGCGGAGAGGTCGTGAAGATTCTGAACTGGAATGTAGGACGTTTTGCCCTTCATGACAGCGATGCCGGCATAAACTCCAAGTCTCAATGTGTGGACTCTGTCTTCAGTTTCATCCGCAAGCAGGATCCCGACATCATCTGCCTTCAGGAATTCTCCATCGCCAATGTCGAAAAGGTCAGGGAGTACCTGAAACATCGTTTCAAAGACTATACAGCAGAATATTACCTTTTCCCGGAAGCCGGCAATTCATTCGGCAACCTCACTCTCAGCCGCCTTCCTGTGGAAGGAAAGGGCAGAATCAGATTTGAAGAAAGTGCCAATCTTGCCATATATACCGACCACGTGGCCGGTGACCGCCATTTCCGTATATATAATTGTCATTTCGAGAGTTACAATATTTCGATGACAGGACTTGTGCGGGCTATGGCTATGCGTGACAGCACAGTGATGGCCCAGACAGGTACCAAGGTGAAGAGATCGATTACCCGTCGCCCAAGACAGGTGGACCAGGTCTTTGAAGATATAGAAAACTGTCCTGTGGATGCCTTTGTCTGCGGCGACTTCAATGACAATCCGATGTCCTATACCTATTACCGAATGACCCGCGACCGCAAGGATGCCTTTGTGGAAGCCGGTAAAGGCTTCGGTGCGACATATTCCTTATTGTGGCCGATGCTCAGGATCGATTATGTGCTCTTTCCGGAAAACGGAAGAGCCATCAGCCATCAGATTCCACGGGTTCCTTACTCCGACCACTATCCGGTTATAACAGAAATTGAAATATAATATGAACGAATCTATTCAGAAAGCCCTCGAAGTCCTCCGCAGCGGAGGAATCATCCTTTATCCTACAGATACAGTCTGGGGAATAGGCTGTGATGCCACTGATCCCGAGGCAGTTGCGAAGATATATGCCATCAAGAAAAGGGAAGACAGCAAGTCGCTCGTCCTTCTGGCCAGCGATATGGATATGATTTGCCGCTATGTGAAGGAGGTTCCCGAAATGGCTGTCCAGCTTGTTGAGGTCAATGACAAGCCTATGACCATCATCTATCCTGGAGCAATAGCAGGGGAGAAGGGCAATATGAAGGCCGACCGTCGTGCCCTCGCATTCAATACTGTGGCGGAAGACGGCACGGTGGGCATCCGTATACCGATGATGGATTTCTGTCAGCAGCTTGTCGCAAAGCTTGGACGTCCGCTGGTTTCCACTTCTGCCAATATCTCCGGAGAATCCACTCCTAAGAAGTTTGCTGAAATCTCCGACGAGATCCGTTCAGCGGTGGATCATATTGTGGAGCCTTCTCTTGAGCGTGGAGCTACAGGCCAGTCCTCATCCATCATAAAGGTCGGACTCGACTACTCGATCGAAATCATCAGAAAATAGGCTGTCCTTTAACGACTTACCCATTCTGCTTGCTCATCAAAGCGTGGCAAACAGAATGGGTAAGTCGTTTGTGAATAGGGCTTTAAGTTTCTTTTACATATATCGGAAATAGACCGCTGAGGCCGCGGTCAGGGCTGCTGTCTCAGTACGAAGACGTGAACCCCCCAGATGGACCGGAATGAATCCGTGTTCAAGAGCCAGTTCGGCCTCGCTCTTCGAGAAATCTCCTTCCGGACCGATCATAACAATAATCTCCCTGCCGTCATTCTCTTCCAGAACCTCCTTGATGCTTCTTCTGGGAACTCTGTCATCCTCGAAGCAATAGGCTATCAGTTTCATGGCGTCCTCAGGAGCTTCCATTATAAACTCCTTCACGGAAACAGGCTCATTGACCTTAGGGACAGAAGCTTTCAGAGACTGTTTTGCCGCACTTATCAGTACCTTCTCTACTCGAACTGTCTTCAGAACCTTTCTTTCCGAATGTTCGCCGATGACGGGAGAAAGTTCATCGAAACCGATCTCGCAAGCCTTCTCCGCGAACCACTCATATCTGTCATTGCTTTTGGTCGGGCATACCGCCAGATGAAGCCTGTAAGGATGACCTCCCCAGTTCTCCTGACTTGAAAGCACAGTGGCTTCCACCCCCTTATGGCTGTCTGAAACAATACGGCATCGATAGAGCGTACCGCATCCGTCTATCACTGAAATCTCATCCCCAGCTCTGTGCCTGAGTACCTTGACGCAATGCCCGGACTCATCCTGATCCAGCCTGCAGATGCTTCCGTCGATATCTTTTGAGTAGAAAAGTTCCATTTCATGAAAAATCTTATCGCACAAATATACGAAACTTCTATCTTTGCACTATACCAATCCTTATAAAATGTACATCGGACTGATATCGGACACACATGGAGTATTTGATGATCGCTTCAAGGAGTTTCTTGAACCGGTCGATCAGATCTGGCACGCAGGGGATTTCGGCGGGGGGATGGATCTTGCTGCAGAGATTGCCCGTTTCAAGCCTTTGACAGGTGTTGCCGGCAATTGTGACAATCACGATCTCCGCTTTATCCACCCGCTTCATCGTTTTTTCGAGTGTGAGGGTATGAAGATTCTGATGACCCATATCGGCGGATATCCCGGAAGATATGATGCCCGAGCCTTGAAACTGATCAATGAATACCGGCCGGATATCTTCGTCTGCGGGCATTCCCACATATTGAAGGTCGTGCGTGATACGAAAAGGAATATGCTGGTGATCAATCCCGGTGCTGCAGGAATACAGGGATTCCATGTTGTAAGAACGGCATTGAGATTCCATATTGACAATGGAAATGTCCACGATATGGAGGTGTTCGAACTGGATAGATAATTTGTATTATTCAAAATTAAATCATAAATTTGTGGGTGTTGATTTGTTTAACCAATTAAATTTTAAGGATATGAAGAATGTATTTATGTCATTGGCAGTAGTGGCTGCAATGTTCGCTGCTGCATCTTGCGCTTGCAACAATAATAATCAGAAGGCTGCAGACTGTGCTGCTACAGAGTGCTCGGATTGTGCTGATTGCGCAGGCTGCGACAAGGCTGCTCAGACATGCGAGGCATCTTGTGATGCTGCTTGTGACAAAGCTTGTGACAAGGCATGCGATAAGAAGTGTGACAAGGCTTGCGACAAGAAGTGCGATGAAAACTGTGACAAGCACTGCGAAAAGGCTTGTGACAAGAAGTGCGACAAAGCTTGTGAGAAAGAGTGCCATAAGGACAAGGCTTGCCATAAGTGTGACAGCACAAACGTTGACTGCAAGAAGGCAGAGTAATCGAAAAACGACAAGTTTCCCTGTAAGATATTGTTCCTTCGCCGGAGCAATATCTTTTTTCTTCTCTCATTTCGAGTGAGTGCAGAGAGACGGAATCTTTTAATTATATTTGCCAATAAAAGAAACCGGCAATGGCGACAGTAAAGACAAAGACAGTATGGTTCTGCAAAGCATGTGGAAATGAGTCATCGAAATGGATGGGCAGATGTCCGGCCTGCGGTGAGTGGAATACTATGGTGGAGGAAACGGTAGCTACCGGTAAGAAGTCCCCGGCTGCCTCTGTATCCGTACCCGGATCGGGACATAAGCCTATGCCGCTTTCAGATATTGACTCATCGGTGGAGAACCGTATTTCGCTGAATAACTCAGAGGTGGACAGGATTCTCGGAGGCGGAATGGTGGAGGGATCGCTTGTCTTGATCGGTGGTGAGCCTGGTATCGGAAAATCTACTCTTTCCCTGCAGATTCCGCTGCATTGTTCTCATCTGAAGACTCTCTATGTGACTGGTGAGGAAAGTGCCAAACAGGTGAAACTCAGGGCGGCCCGTATCGGGGGAGACTGCTCTAACTGCTTGATCTACAGTGAAACTCTGATGGAGAATGTCATTTCTGAAGCCAGAAGCATAATGCCGGACCTGATGGTGGTGGACTCTGTTCAGACAATGTTTTCCCAGAATGTGGAGTCTTCACCCGGTTCTGTGACACAGATCAAGGAGACCGCGGCTATGCTGCTTCGTTTTGCCAAGGAAACCGGAGTCCCTGTGATTCTGATCGGTCATATAACCAAGGAAGGCAGCATCGCCGGTCCGAAGATATTGGAACATATTGTCGATGTTGTCCTTCAGTTCGAGGGTGACAATCGTGGCACATACAGACTTCTCCGTAGCATAAAGAACCGTTTCGGATCCACTTCCGAGCTTGCTGTCTTTGAAATGACAGGCAAGGGACTCCGTGAAGTAAGCAATCCTTCGGAGATGCTTATTCCGATGCATGAGGAGGGGCTTAGCGGAGTTGCCGTGAGCGCAATGCTTGATGGGACGCGCCCTTTTCTGATCGAGGTCCAGTCACTTGTCAGCTCGGCTGCTTATGGAACTCCTCAGCGAAGCGCCACAGGATTCGATGTCAGACGACTCAATATGCTCCTGGCAGTATTGGAAAAAAGAGCCGGTTTCAAGCTTGGAGTAAAGGATGTCTTCCTGAATATGGCAGGAGGTCTGAAGGTCAGCGACCCTGCCTGCGACCTGGCTGTGATTTCTGCAGTTCTTTCATCCAATTTTGATTTCGCCATCCCGGCAGATGTATGCTTTGCCGGTGAAGTCGGCCTTAGCGGCGAAATTCGTCCGGTGGCCCAGACTGACAGAAGAGTCATTGAAGCAGCACGACTGGGATTCAAACGTATATTCGTATCTTCCTTCAGCAGTCTTGAAGGCCTGTCCGAGCAAGGAATCAAAGGTATTGAAGTCGTGAAGGTAGCCGATGTACCTTCCCTGTGCAGATCTCTTTTCAAATCTTAAGCTATGTGTTAAGTAAACCATTAAATGATAAAGCAATGAAAACAAAGAACCTGATCGTAACAGCTGTTGCACTTCTTATGCCTCTTATGGTCGGTGCTCAGGCTTTGAAGGGAAGTTATTTCATTGATAATTCCCTGAATAGAAACAAGATGAACCCGGCTTTCGCTCCGCGTTCGAACTATTTTCAGATGCCTTTCATAGGCAACTTTTCAGCAGGAATGACCAGTAATCTGGATATCCCGACTTTCATTTATGAAGACAATGGTGCTCCTGTGACTTTCCTGAGCGGTCAGATATCGCCAAAGAAGTTTGACAGGAGACTTCCGGAACGTCCTCATTTCGATGCCGAAACATCTGAGAACATCATCAATTTCGGTTTCTTTACCCCTCAGCATTCATTCTGGACTTTTGACCTTGGGATTAAAGCCGGAATAGACGGTGATCTTCCAGCCGGTTTTTTTACCTCACTCAAAGACGGAGCCGGCACTTCCGGAAAGACATATGAAATAGGTAATGTCAATGCTTATGCGACAGCCTCGATCCAGGCCGCTTTAGGATACTCACGTGATATCATTGACGGACTTCGTGTCGGAGCAAAGATCCGTGCAATCGCTCCGGTCACCTATATGGCACTGAATCTTGAAAATATCCGTCTCACGACAGGCAAAGATAAATGGACAATGGAGAGTGAAGGACATCTTCGTACGGCAATGCAGGGCCTGGAGGTAACTCCTGTAGAGGGTGAAATGATACCTGACGTCGAAATGGATATTGACCGCATGCTTGGAAATACCGCTCTTGCAGGATTCGGATATTCTGTGGATCTTGGTGCGGAATATGTCCTCAATCTTCCTGGAGAATTTTTTGACGGATTGTCATTTTCGGCAGCTGTCACAGATCTGGGAATGGTACATTATAAGAAAGATGCAGTATGTTCGTTCGGTATCAAGGGAAATATGGAATGGGCTGGTATTCAGAATGCCGAAGGCCATCCGGGATATCTCAGCGAGGCTATTGATGAGTTTCTTGGAAATGCAGAGGGAAATACGCGTTATGATGAGGAAAAGGCCTCTGGCTTTACACGTTCGACCATGCCGAATCTCTACCTTGGAGTTGAGATGCCGTTCCTTAAGAATATGATGAGTATCGGTCTTCTTTATTCGGGCCGTTTCAGCCATAGCTTCTACCGTAATGAACTTACAGCAGCCTTTAATTTCACTCCGGCGGAGTGGTTTGCTCTCGGTGTGAATTATTCGTTCCTGAATACGGCGAGGACCCTTGGAGGTATCATAGAGTTTACTCCAAAGAAAGGAGTGAATTTCTTCTTGGGATTTGACTATCTGCCATTGGCATTCAAGAGTCTGGATTCTGAGCTGGTTCCTGAATTCTTTAAAGAAATGGGCTTCTCAGACCTGGTGGTTCCAAATGCATGGAGAATGAATTGCCACTTCGGACTTTCATTCGCACTCGGGTCGAAATACGGAAGATAGACTGATTTAATTGGCAGCCGCTAAGGCTGCCATTATTTTATCCAGCAACTGGCGGAGCTTCCATGTAGGTGCTGTGCAATTGTTCACCATCAGGGAGAATACGATTGTCTCATCCTTGCCCCCTTCTCTTGGAATGATATATCCGCTGTAACATCTTACACCCTCCATCGATCCGCTCTTTACCTTGATTCTGGCTTTCATTTCGGCCGGACTCTTAGCCATGTTGGAAGAAAGTGTTCCGTTGGAACCCGGAGACGGCAGAGAATATATATAATCCTCGAAATGCGGCGACGACATCATTGCTGTAAGGAAACGGCAGAAGAAATCAGGTGAAACATAATTCTTTCTTGAAAGTCCGCTTCCGTCAGCCATCTTGATTCCGTATGATGTGTCCACTCCCAGCTCTTTCAGGACGGTTTCCATTGCCACATAGGTCGAGTCGTAGCAGGCACTGCCGGTGATAGTTTTGCTGAGAGTCTTCGCAAGAGTCTCGGCGTAGAGATTGTTGCTCTCGTGATTTGTCTCGTGGATAATACGTTTCAGGGAAGGGGAGTGGGTTGAACCTATAACTGTAACTTGCTCTGCCATTGTGGATTTGGCATTTGTGCACAGCCTGAAGTCGGCTGGTCCGTCTGAGTATATGCCCTTGCTCTTGAGATAATCCGAGAAGTAGCTTGCCAGAGTGAATTCCGGGAATTTGTTGGTGCAGTCCAGACGTTTTGCTCCTCTGTCCACTCCGAACGTGCCTCTGATTTCCGCCACGGGAGACAGGTCGCTCGCATACATATAGAGCTGGTCTCCGGTGCCGGCCTTTCCTGTGGTGCAATTATATCTGAACTCCATCCAGGGAGCTTCGGGAAAAGACGGAACAATATTGACCGGGTCACCGACATTTTTACCGGCACTTGCCCTGAAAGACTGCATGTTTTCATAGAACATGAGACCGGTAGGGCCTGAACCGTAATAAGTTCCGATGTCGCTCCACTGCCAGCTCGGATGCTCCGGCATGCCGTCGAAATATCTGCCGTCACCGATAATATATCCTTCGACCCTTCTGATTCCTGCGTCTCGGATGATTTTTTCCCAATTGGCGAAAAGCTGCGCCTGAGGGGTGGCAATCGAGTCCTTGGAGCCCGTGGTAGGGTCGCCTCCGCCGATGATATAGAGGTTTCCTTTAAGGACTCCCTTTTCGATTTTACCGTCATGAGCTATCTCTGTAATAAGCTGATGCTCAGGACCTAATCGGTGCAGTGCCGTGCCTGTGGAAATCAGCTTCATATTGGATGCCGGCATGATCATATTGTCAGAATCAATTTCTGCCAATGTCACTCCGTCGCCTGTTCTTGCGCAGATACCGATAGTGGCTTCCGCCAATGCAGGGTCGCTGATTATTGTTTCAATCGACTGCTGAAGCGATTGTGCTCCGACTGTCTGACTGAGGAGGATTGCAGTGAATATTGTGGCTATGATATTGTGCTTCATATTATGGATATATTTTCAGCAAAAATAACATAAAAATCTTATCTTTGTTGAATCTGCAAAAATACAAACAATGGCAAAAAGAGTATTGGTTTCCGGCGGTGCCGGCTATATAGGCAGTCACGTGACTGTCGAACTTATCGCTGCCGGCTATGAGGTGGTGGTGGCTGACAATATGTCCAACTGTGATATGACCTGCTTTGAAGGCGTGAAGAAGATCACCGGTAGGGATGACATCCCGTTCGAGCAGATCGACTGCTGTGATGCAGCGGCAGTTGACCGTCTATTTACTGATTATCAGATCGATGCAGTCATTCATTTCGCTGCATATAAAGCTGTAGGTGAATCAGTTGCTCAGCCGGTAATGTACTATAGGAATAATCTGGTCTCTTTCCTGAATATCCTTGAGTCAGCCAAGAATCATGGTGGTTGCAATGTACTTTTTTCGTCCTCGGCTACCGTTTATGGAGAAGCTGAAGACCTCCCTGTTACAGAGAAGACTCCGCGTCTTCCGGCTACATCTCCGTATGGCAATACAAAACAGATCTGCGAGGACATCCTTCGTGATGTCGTGAAGGCTACTGCGACTTATGATGGAGAGCAGGGGCCTGGCCCGGTCAAGGGTATAGCCCTCAGATATTTCAACCCTATCGGCGCCCATCCGTCAGCCCTTATCGGAGAGCTTCCGCGTGGAGTTCCTAACAATCTCGTTCCGTTCATCACCCAGACAGCCATCGGTAAGCGTGAGTGCCTGAGCATCTTTGGAAACGATTATCCGACCGAAGACGGCACCTGCCTGCGAGACTATATCGATATCGTCGATCTGGCGCAGGCTCATGTGGCAGCTGTGTCCAGAATGGTCGATGGCAAGATGAAGGACGGCTACGAGATCTTCAATATCGGAACCGGTCGTCCTGTCTCTGTGTATGAACTGGTTACAGCTTTCGAGAAGGTAAACGGAGTGAAGCTGAACTATAAATTCGCACCTCGCCGTCCCGGTGATGTAGTCGCTATCTGGGCCGACACTTCTCTGGCCAATGAGGAACTCGGCTGGAAGGCATCACGTTCGGTGGAAGACACCCTCGCCTCAGCCTGGGCATGGGAAAAACATCTCGCCGGAAAATAATCCTATTCAGAATCTTTTCTGAGCAAATCCAAGCCGATAAGCAGCCAAAAGCCCGATAGATGCTCTATTTCAGTGCTTCACTTGCTTATCGGTAGCTTTGAACCTCCCGATGAACTGGCAAAACCATATTTTACTGTCTGTACATGTGTTTTCCCTGCTTATCGGCTTGGTGGCTGTATGTAGATTCCGCTCAGGTCGCTTTGATAGTTTTACGAAACAGGCAGGTCTGCTTTTGTCTGAAATGCGAGGCCGTTTTGAGCCTTGGTCGTGTTATCTGTTTCGCACAGCTCATTCAGATAAAACCTTTTAGGATTTCTGCATCCAGATATAACATTCTGGATATCTGCTTTATTGTGGAAACATACTCTCGACGGAGTTTCCTGGCTAATATAAGTCTGTCGTTGACATTCAGCGACTTAATGTCTTTTGTGCGGAACAGCTCTGCAGCTATCTTCCCCACAATCGGCCTGAGTTCCTTGTCAGGAATGAATGTGCGACTTCCTTGTGCAGCGTCCAGGTCGATTTTTCCTTCCAGTTTTCTTGACAGAAAATAGATATAGCGCAGTGGTGACTTAAAGATTAAGTTAGTCCTGTTCAAGTTGCAGAAGCATTCAGGGTCAATCATCCCGTTGTTATTGATTCTCCAGTCAGAAGGCAGCCTTACTCTTGTTTTCAGGATGTTCCGGATGGTTTCTACTGAAAGTTCTCCTATGTTTTTCCACTCCGTATGTCTGTCAGGATTTTCTCTGAACATATATCTTGCAGAACCCCAGGGGTATTCCGACGGAAGATGACAATAGCCCGCTGCTATAGAATTTCGATCAATATAGGCTATAGTCTCCATCAGATATTCCTCGGATCTTATCGGAATTATCGTAGTCGGCAGATCTTTCAGCCATTGATGTCTCTCGTATTTTCTGGATATCCATTTACCCGTCAGATTCTTGTATTTGCTGATGTACTCTTTGCACATACTCAGAGTTCCATATATCAGCTTGTGTAAATGATTGTCCATCAGAGTGAAGGCAATAATTTCCACTCCGGTGCTGTGTTTACAGATTCCTATCCGGTTTACTCCGGCTATAAAGTCTTCGTTATCTTTGAAAAGCCACGGCAGAGCATTGCCGTCAGTGCAGATATGGTAGAAACCATACTCGTCAGATTCACTATTCATTCCCCACAATCTTAAATTATCAGGTCTGTCTCTCTATCATCGCTCCCTCTCCACCCAGACCTGTCAAGTGAAGGCTGGAAATTCCGTCACAAATATTGCAAATGGATTTCATTTGTCCAAATAAAATTAATACCAATACTTTTATTGTCAATGTTTTGCGTGATGCTCGCACCTGACCCGTTTTAAAGCTTCCAGGCCGATGAGCAGTCTTATATCGCATATATGCTTTAGATGGATAGTTGATCTGCTCATCGGGTGTCCTGAACCTCCTGATAAGCAGGCAAAACCTCATTTAACTCTCATGTATTATGGTTTTCCATGCTTATCAGTTTGGGTGTGGAATAGTAAAACAAAAAACCGATTCCAGATATGTCCTGGAACCGGTTTTAACTTTTGGCGGGGGTAAAGCTTACTGCTTTGAAACCACTGCGCTGAGCTTCTCGCAGAGCTCGTCGAGCTTCTCGAACATCTCCTTAGTGAGAGCGTTGTAGTACGCCTTCTTTGCTCCCTCAGGATGGCATGCACGGTGCTTGAGGTCGTTATAAAGCTCCACAGCCTCGTCGATTATCTGTGCGATCTCGTCAGAATCCTTGTGTGGGTTGAGCGCAACGAAAAGAGCGCAATCATCAATGAATTCAGCAACGAAATACTCAATGTCTTTCTTGAAAACTCTAAGGTTCATAGTAAAAAATATTTTTTGGTTATGGTCTTGCAAATATAGCACTTTTCTCTTTCATACTACCACAGCCGTGTAAAAAACTTAAATGTCTTTCACGCATCGAAGGCTGTTCACTCCTCCGGATATGGTCACATACTTATTCATGAATGTCCAGGTGATAGTATTATTGTCATAATAGAGATCACCACCAAGGCTACCATGTGAGTAGTATGAGCAAGAGTAGATTTCGTGACCATTCCACCATTCGCTAGGACAGAAAAGCGACATTATCGCTGCTTCGCGTACGTTCGGAACCCTGTATCCGTCCGGACATGGACTATCGCCGCTTTCCAGCAATGACTTGAGATTCATGTAGTTGTCCGAATATGAGGTGAAGCTTGGATAAGTTTCGAATCCGTAATATGTACGGCTGCTTTCTCCATTTTCATTGTTAGGAATCAGTTCATGTGTCGTGTAGTATCTTACAGAGTTGTCATTTACATTTGTAAGGTCAAATCTATAGACTCCGCCTCCTGCATTCTCTGCAATGATTATTGACTCAGGAATATTGGCATTCTTGTCTGCAATCGATGTCTCAGTCGGTGATGGCAGTCCAAGGTTACGCACACATCTGATACTGTTATAAGCAGGTTTTGACCATTCCTGTCCATATCCTGACACAGATACTCCTTCTTCCGCCCAAAGCATATCCGGCCAGTATCTGTCGATATATTGGGATGAATTGGTGATGGTAGTCTGATTGCTGCATACGATATGATTGCGCCATATCCATACGCCGTTCTGCTGCTGGTTCGGCAATGAAGCCAGGGATGTAGGATAAAGGTGAGCTTCGCTGTTCAATCCAAGATCACCGATATAGAGGGAATACAATTGTTGAAGCGGTGTAATGTACCATCTGACTTCTTCCGGGTCGATGTAGCCGTTACCGTTATTGTCTCTGTTTCGTGTCATTGCAGAGTATCTCATACATAGCTTTCCCTGGCGAAGGAAATGATTGTATCCGTCACCCTCGGCATTTGGCACCTCATAATCCAGATAAGTACTCCATAGCTCTCTTCTGTTACCTGTCTTGAATGCTCCATTCGAAAAGAGATTCCATAGGCATGAGGTGTTGTACGTACCGTTAGTGGTGGAGTTGTTACCAAGATTCATCCCTCTATAACTATCATCATTCTCATAGAAAGAAAGATTCATTTCGCGTGTTTCATCGACAGTTTCGCAGCCGAATGCAGAAGTGATCTCATCCTTGGTGATATTGTATGGAGTCTGTATCGATCTCTGGCGGAATGTCACAATACTTCCGGTAGTAGAACTGGCACCATCCTTACTCGATTTTGTATCGCACAGAATGTGCATCAGTCTGTTAGGCCGGTTGACGAAATCCTTCCATGTAATTACTTTATTTTCAGTAGGATGGGTGTCATAATAATACTCATTTATGAATGCAGTGATGTTGATTATGTATTGACCGTTTGCATTCTGTCGGAAGGCACTTGGATTGGTGCCTGTAAAGCCGGATTCCTTGTATTCATCATATTTGACCTTCTCTCTCTTGATGTAATCCAGAAGCTCGACTATATTCATAAGCCTCTCGCTTTTACCCTGGTCTATAAGCATCTGGCTTTCATCTCCGGGATATACCCTGTTGTTATATGAGTATGAACCGGTGTTAGTATCTATTTCGTTGATAAGGAAAGATACCCATTGATAATCAAGGTCACTGATATTGTATCCTCCGCCGAAGATTTCAGGAGTGCCTTCTCGTCCGAACGGGGTCTTGACATAGAAGGTCATGGTCTCGGTCTCAATGCCTTCAGCTGCCATAGTGAAGACTCTTTGGCCGTAGTGTGCATCGAAAGTGAAGCTTGATTCAAGTGCAGAATAGACATGACCTGTGGCTCCCGACTGATTTTCTATGTCGCTTTCCACCTCGACCTTGATTTCGTCCACTCCATGAATAGTTACATTGTAGGTATAGTGAGTGTTTCTAAGGACGTCATAATTGTTGATATCCGAACCGAAATTTCCTAAATGGATATAGTATACGACATCGCCTATAAGTTCCTGAATGCCGGTCTCCTCTGAGTCGACCTCCATATGGATTTCTCCCGAGATTTCAAGGTAGGTGGCATTTTCCGGTGCATTGAGCCATAATCCGTCAGAAGTATTGTATGTACCATCCGGATTCTTGATTCTTTTATCGCGATCGTGATAGCGGTTTACATATTTCTTTATGTTTCTGTTTTCACGGTTCTCGAGCATGTAGAACGAGCAGCTTGCGCCATTGACATTTCCTGAAGAATTGGTAGTCTCCTCTTCAAAGACAATCTCGCTGTCAAAATATCCTGCTTCTTCATAATCTTCTGTGGAAGCGGCATTGACAACCCTGCTGCCTGAGGGGATATTCTTAATTCTGCAGACAGACGGTATGAAAGCTTTAAGGCTTTTATTGTCAGCCAGTTTTACATTAAGTGTAATCTTTGAATCAAGACGTTCAAGTCGTGCTGTACCTGCGTTTATGGATGTTGCATTTACTGTAACTCCGTCGAGTCGGGCCACCATCGGAAAATATCCGTTTCTTGAGGTCGTTTCCTGCATCAATGCTACATTCAGAGACTCAAGCTCGCTGATTGTGGTGATGGTGTTAAGCAGATCCGATGAAATATTCATCATGTCTTCATCAAGATTCGCTATCATATATAAAGTAGCGTTGGAAACTTTCGGAGCTTTCACCCTGACAGTTCCGTATGTGGATCCGTCTTCTTCTGTATAGACAAACCAGCAGTTGGCATCAGCAGAAGTAACTTCGTTAACGCTGTTCTTCTTGTTGTTCTTGTCGAAATATCTTGAATAAATGCGTGTGCCGTCATTGGTGAAGATGAATACGAACATATTCAGAACCCTGGATTCCTGCGTAATGTCCAGAGTCGCCTTTGTGTTTACAAGCACATGATCGAAATCCTTGTGCGTAAAGCTTATGTCGCACAATTCTTCCTCACCCACAATGCTCTGCTCCTGGAATAGTTTGCTCACGCATGAGGCAAGGCAGAAGGACAGAATACCTGTCAACAATATATTTAAAATGAATCTCTTCATAAACTCGATCAGTTAAACTCAACATTTCCTCCGCCGCTGTACCAGTCGCTGACTTCGAAACTGAAATGTCCCATATTCTTGCTGTACGATACTTTTACTACAGCATTTATGAAATCATTTCTACGGATTTGCTGTACTTCTTCAGTTTGTCCTGTAGCTGTATTGATGGCATTGACAGGTATTTCTATATCTGACGACTTCGGGGCTTCTACGCGGTATAATTCGAATAGAGCCTTGTTGTCGTTATTTGAATTTTGACCTACAACATTGCTGCCACTTGATGACAGGTATCGGTAGTTGCTGTTGACGCTGGATTGGAATGATAAGTATTGGCTTCTATTATAATCTTTGTCAACGGCGTTGAAATATACAGACTTGTTTGCTCCAAGTGTGACAGAAGAGCTTGTCGGATTGGCCATATAATATGAGGTCTGTCCTTCTTCAAGAGCCTCAGCTGTGCCGATATAATATCTGTTTGCACTTCCGGTACTTTCAAATGTCCATACATATTCTTTCGATATCGACATGCCTTGTTTCAGGGTGCCGAGAGTGGCATTCGTCACCCTGTTGGAGCCTGCTGTCAGATATCGTGATGCTCCTCTGCTGTAGATCAGATATTGACCGGCTGTAAGCTGGGCCTTTCTCTTGATGGAGGTGGTGCTGGCAAGCGTATATGTGTTCAGGAGATCATATCCCAACTGCATCTGATATGTGTATCTGTCGCTTGAATTGGTCTTGGAACTTTCAAGGATATATGCATCAAAGACTGTTGCAATTTCTTTTGCCGGAATGACAAATGGTTCATTCTCGCTACCATTGAATGAGGTCAGAGCATTCGGACTATGCACGTCTATGGATGCATTTTCCGAGATATATCCCTTATTTTCAAAAAGATATGCCTTTTTCTGTGTGAAGGTAGGACTGAAATCCAGAGACGAGATTCTCAGATCTTCATCACTGTTATTTTCGACTGCAATTCTAATGCGTGAATATGTTCTGATGAGTTCTCCGGATATGGAATTCGTACCTGGATGAAGCTCGATTTCCTTGACTAAGGTAAGTGGCTGAGGAATCCGCTTGCATACTCCGTTTTCTGATGTTATCATGAAGTTCATGAACGAATCAGAATAAGTACGGGTGAAATCATCAATTGTGCTTTCCGCCAGGATATCCTCAACTGTATCAGAAAATCCTGGAATACCCTCGTATCGTTTAAGACCGTTATCTCCATCTTCGGCCTCGAATGAGGAGTAATTCGCGACAATCATCAGAGTATATGTTCCGTGTGTGAAGTTAGCTTCGAAATCCATATAGGCTTCGGTAGCTTCCCCGTCCAATGAGAGGTCTTTATGCGCTACAAGTCTTTCTCCCTGCAGTATGAAGGCCGTTACCCTATACAGGTAGCGCCCGTCCACGGCTCTTTCCCATGATGTCCAGTTCTGTGGGGATGTCGGGTCTGAACTTACGCTCTTCACCTCTTCGCTGAAGGATGGAGCGCAGATGCTGATCTGCAACGAAGCGTCTCCCGCAGGAGATGAGATTTCCGTGCAGCCCTGCAAGAGCATAAGGGCAGCAAAGAAGCATAAATATATTTTAATGAATGTATGATGAAACATAAGCTGGCTAATCATTAAAATCTATTTCATATGACGACTTCCTTTCGTTCCAGTCTGCTATCGTAAGACTAAGTTCTATACCCGTAGATGTCATCTTTACATGATAATTGTATCTGTGTCCGGCCTTAAAATCATATGCCGGTAAATTTATGCTATACACCGCACTACCACCAGTGGAAGTCTTGAAGCACAATTTCAATGTGCCTGGGTTCATGTTTGACTGCGGTATGATCAGAAGCCATCCGGAATTGTCTGTGTACAGACTTCCGTTTTCTGCGGATGCCGCAGTCGAGTAAGCTTTTACAGCTTTGCTTCCTGTTATCTCGACAGGTGAATCCGGTTCCCAATAATAAATAGGCCTGCCTGCTGGAACCGGAGTACTTTGAGGCCATATTATTTCATTCTCGAAATTCAGAGTGCTGCTTGTATAGAATCCGCCATCTGACTGATTCTCAAGCCAGCATGACAGCAGTCTGTCCGTCACCTGGTCATCGACGAACTGGAAGTCGAATCCAAGTGCTGCGAGAGCGTTCTTCAAAGGCAGGTTGACGGGATTTTCCGATTTTGCTCTCAGGGTTCTATGAGCGACAAGAAGATCGAATTGTGAAATCTGGGTGTCATACACGATCAGAAGTTTTTCTGCATCCGATCCCGGCTGAAGTCCCACCAGGCTTTTCGGAAAATATGCCTTGAATGTATAGTCGGCGCCATCTTCCCAATAGACATCCTCGCCAGGATAGTTCCAATAGCTGTCATTGCCCAGGTAGTCAGAAAACGGATTTCCGTTCTCTTTCTCCCACCACCATAAATCGACATTGTCAAAGGCAGTCTCCGATTTACCGTCCAATGTAAAATTACCCAGGAGACCGATCTTCTCGGCCTCCCGGGTTTCAAGTGCTGTACACGCATTTCTCAAGTCGTCATAGTTTTCGATCAATGCTCTCGTGATAGGATCAAGTCCGTCAGCATGATCAGTTGATGTGACATTCCATCCTATTACGTCATGCTGTTTCTTGTCCGGATGGATATCGTCTACGATAACCTTCGAACAAGAAATTGAAAGCAGAGTGAAACAAATTGATATGAGATTTGCGCGCTTCATATATTGGTGTGCTGCAATGGATTAGAGGATAACCTCAATGATTCCGCCTTCTGTCCATCCTTCAGTGCTTGGAGCGAAGTAGATGATGTCATCCATCTGTGCATCCTTGCTATAGTACAGTCTGTAAGTATATCGTGTTCCTACTGCCCATGATGTGATAGGAGCACTTGCAGGATACTGGTTAAGCTGTACGCTTCTGGTCTTAACCTCATCACCCACCTTGTAATCAACCTCTACAACAACGTCGTTGCCCAAAGTCTGTGGGATCATGAGAAGTGCGTGAGACTCATCATTGTCTTTCTCAGCACCTTCTACATCATCGCTGGCAGCAAGGTCAGATACATATCTTGGGTTGATAGGGAATTCTACGCTACCAGTGAAAGATGTATAATTATGCTTGTCAGCAGCATCTGTAGAAACTGTCCATGCAGGAGAACTTGCATATGCAGTCTCATTGGTGATGTTCTCGTTGAAAGTAGCTTTGTTTACAGCATTCTTGAGAGTAATACCCACGAGTGTTACAGTTTCAGTCACTGATGCATCCTTCTTGAGAGAGAAGTGGATTGAAGACAATGCATGCTGGAATGTGATAGGAACTCCGCTGTAATAATCAGCTCCCATATCGACCATGTCTGCTGAAGTCTTGTTTACTTCACGCTTGCTGAAGAGAAGGTCATACTGCTTTGCCGGATCATCAGCTACTACAAAGTTCTCAATCTTGGTACCGGTTGCTCCATATGTTGCTGCAACACCTGTAATGTCAAGTTCAGCTGGAGATACTGCTGCGAAAGAGAGCATCTTGTTGTCTGGCCAGTAGTAGAAACCACCCTCTGCAGTCATAGGTGCCCATGCATCGAGGCTTCCATTGTATGAAATGGCTGTGTTGTTGAATGCAGTTGCTGTCGCGTCATTCCAAGAAGTGAGGGCTCCGGTGTGCTCTACAGCGAAGATCCTGAAGCTTTCCTCACGCGGATAGCTGTAGTTTACGTTGGTTCCTGAATAGCTGTGAGATCCGATTTCACCATAAACTGATGCCTTGGTGTCTACATTCGAGTTGAGAACCGGAGTGGCAAATCCGATTTTCACATCCTTTGTTACGGGACTCTCTACCTCATTTTTCACGCAGCTTGCAAGTGCTACACCTGCCAATGCTACTAAAAACAAATGTTTTTTCATATTATGAATAAATTAGTAAATAGTTGTTAATATTGATTGTTGTGTTTTTTAGTTTACATAGGTAAGTCGGCGTTTTCATCTTTCCATCCTTCGATTCCCGGATTCATTCCTCCTGTATTCTCTGGTTTTGTGATGGTCACCACTTCATCAAGAAGTATCCATTGCTTTTCCACAGCCAGAGGAGTCTTGAATGCTTCTGTAATGTCAAATGTCGCTGTCTGGGTAGTGCCGTCGTTCTTCGTGAATTCGAAGTTCAATGTCAGTTCTGAAGATATATCGGGAATTTTTCCGAATGTTGTAAATGTCGTGTATAGTGTTGCTATGGAAGCCTCTTCTCCCGCTCTCTTCTTCTTGTCTGCATATGTCATTGAGAAGAACAGGTGTACCGGGTCATCTTCTACCATTCCGTTCTCCTTGCACAACATGCTTGAACCTGCCATTCCGCTGAGCACGGCTCCTGCTGCTCTGACCCATTCCACTCCGATGATTTTCAGCTGGAGATAATAACTCTTGGCTATCGTATGCGCCGTGAAATATTCTCCTGAGGATGTCCTCAGCGTATCTACTCCTGACGAGTGGGAGATGTGTATGCTTTCGCACCTTGATGCGAGAATATGCTCTGGCTCTCCCATTATCTTCTCCCTGTCTATCGCATTGCCGATCTGCGGAAGATAGGTCATGGCACGATCGTTAACGGGGTTGGTGTAAGCCGTCATGTCAAAATAAGAGTCATGATGCCTGATAAGTGTGACAGGGGATCCAAGCTGATACATCAATATGTGATAATCACCTGCGGGGGCACTGAGGTAACCGTCAAGGTAGTTGCCTTTTTCGTCGTTTCCCTGGTTTCTCAAGAGACCCTCGTACAAGATCTCTCCGGTCTGTGCATCTGCCAGTGCAGCACGCATGTTTGCCGGTCGGAAAAAATCCGGGTGCTCATAGGACTCGTTGTAGAATCCGCAATTGACATTCTTTATCTCCTCGTCCAGATATACACGTACATAATGTACGTCTGTCGGGTCTGTGAGTATACGGTGTTCGCACGATGCCAATACGGCAGAACACAGGCACGCCATGCATGCGTAAAGGAAATGTCTGATGTTCATCATAGGCCATTCCCTCCTTTTGTCTTGACCCTTATCGGGATTACGAGTGACACCTGGGCCTTGGTCGGGCCGAAATACTGTACTCTTCCCACCTTGTTCGGATCTCTCCAGAGTATCTCATAATCTTCACTCGGACTGTATCCCCTGTATGCCAGGGATGCGTATCCTGCAGAAAGTGAGAATTCAAGATTGATATGTTTTCCTACAGGCATGGCATATCCATAAGTCAGGCCTGTGCTGTAGAATTCGCCCTGATAGCATATGCGTCGCTGAAATTCAAAGTCATATTTTCCCGATTCGGCATATGCTCCGAGAAAATGTCCCTGGAGTCTATCTTTGGCCTTGAACCACCATCTTGCCTCGGCACCGATGCTGAGGTATCTTATGCAGTACTCGTTGTCTGCCTGTCCCCATGTCCACCAAGGGAACTGGTGGTAATAAAGTATTGATACCTTGTCTTTATAGATCGGGGCTTCGATAGAGAAATTGGTCAGAGACAATACGTCGTAAAGAAGATTTGTCTTAAGAGCGAGTATTGTCTTTGCGCCTTTTTCTGCCGGCAGAGGTCTTGGCTTTGGTAAAAGGTATGATATGTGCTCTGCCTTTGAGGTGATCGCCGCTACGGAAGGAATGCTCTCTGCAATATATGGAACATATACCCATTCCGCTATCCACCTGGCATATCTGAGTCGAGGAAGGATATATGTGCTGATATACTTCCAGGATGCCCCGCCGTTCAGACGCTTGAGCATCTGTTTCTTTGTGTTGTCAGATATGTCTTTCCTTGAAATGATCTCGAGTATTTCTTCTTTATTTTCGATTTGCTGATCCCCGGCCACGCTTTCATACAGGCCCTCCCAGTTTTCCGCCGTAGGTTTTATGATGATAAGGGAGTCTGGGAAAATCCTGTCCTCGGGCATGATCTGGAGCAGATAGCTGCGTGCGCGTTTTCCTCGTTCTTCGGCCAGCTTCCTGTTGAAATTGTAAGGTCCGTCCGGTGATGCGTATGAATAGATGATTATGCTGTCGATTCTTGGGGATTTAAGGAAATATTCCTTGATGATCCTCAGGCTTGCCGCATTGTCAAGATAGTCTTCGTGCAGCTCGGTGTCATTGATGGGATATGAGATCTGGAACTGCTGGACAACCGTAGAATCACACAATGATTGTGCGGATACCGAGGTCAGGAGTCCGCACAATAAAAGTAATGAGATCAGAATATGTGCTATTCTATTCAATTGTTCTGGTTAAGAAAGACTGGAGTCAGCAAAGTTAGACCTTTTAATCAAAAATAACAAGTTTAAAAGGGTGTTTTGGTATGGCTGGCTCATCTTTCCGTAGGTCTGTGTCGTTACAGTCTTATTGCCGCTATGAGCCTGTGGGCATTTTCATAATAGTCCGCCTCTCCAGGTATGAGTGAGTTGATTCTGACCCTGTGGGATGAGTGGATGATCTTGCCCTGCCCGATATAGATGCCTACGTGGGTGATGCGCCTTGTCTGAGGATTTCCGAAGAAAACAAGGTCTCCGCGCTGCAGATTCTTTATTGCTGTCTCAGCCAGTCTGGAATTGTAGCCTGCCTTGACCTCTGCCTCTGATTTACCTTCTATGTCAGGTCGTGGCACAATGATTTCCGTGCCGCACTTTACCTGTTGTGAAGCATTCCTTGGCAGCAGTATGTCGTTCATGATGTGGCTGATTCTCACCAGGCCGCTGCAGTCCACTCCTTTGGCCGACATTCCTCCCCATAGGTACGGAACTCCCAGAAGCATTTCAGCTTGTGCGATGATGGCCTCGGTGGTTTCCGGAGAAATGCTGTCCTGCGAGCCTTCTCCCATTGCTATTGACCGGAACCCGTTGTGAATCTTCAGCTGTTTCGAAGGTACGAAGCCTGTCTTGCCTGATGGAAGCATCACATTGGTCCACTTGCCTTTCAGAGCTTTCTTCAGCATCTTTTCATCATATGTGCATATTCCTGCGAGTCTGAGCAGGTCGCCTCCCACCAGGTCGCATATTGTCTGCGAATCCATTGACGGCTCCTTATATATGTGTCCGTACAGGTCGTTGAACATCACCTTAGGTGCTTGCTCGTACGCCTTCAGTTCCTCTGCGTTCATCTCCACGAGTCCCTGGTCTGTACACCATGCCTTGTACGGTTGCGGAGTCTCTACCTCCCTCCAATAGCTCTGCTCTCCGACAATCTCCACTACGGTTCCCATCAGTTCCTGGGTTTCCAGCGGCGACTCATAGTCTGGTTTCAGTCTCAGATAACTGGTCGAAAACTCTACTACTGCCATTCTTTTCTCCTGTGCCATTGCTCCCAGTGAAATGATTGCCAGGGCCAATATGCTTAAAATTCTTTTCATCTTTTCGGGTTTAAATGCAGACAAAAATAGAAAATTCATACGAAAGCACAAAAATGCTCACTTCTGCGCCGGTAATCAAGCGCACTTTCATAAGGATATATTCCGGGAGGCCTCATCTTTCTGCTGCTTTTCTGTTATCTTTGCCCCATAAAAAGATAGTTATGGGTTACGAAGAATACGGATTCCCGGACGGAAAAAGATATAATTCCTTTGTGGGGTATTTCAAAAGGAAATATGGCGAGCGGCTTCAGAAGATAGTTCTGGATGCCGGCTTTACTTGTCCGAACCGCGACGGTAAGGTCGGTAGGGGAGGATGCACATATTGTGACAATGCTGCCTTCCACCCTTCGTACAGCACTGCCGGCAAGAGCCTGCATCAGCAGCTAGACGAAGGTATTGAATTCCACAAGGTCCGCTATCGTACTACAGAGCACTATCTTGCTTATTTTCAATCGTTTTCGAATACGTATGCTCCGCTGGAACGGCTAAAATCTCTTTATGAGGAGGCTCTGAGACATCCTGATGTCGTAGGTATCGTGATCGGTACCAGACCGGATTGCGTGGACGAGCAGAAACTGGATTATCTGGCTGAGCTTGCAAGGGGCAATGTCCTGAAAGACTGGAGCCGCTCGTTGTCGGACGGTCAGAAGCGGACAGCTCCGATTATAATAGTGGAGTACGGTATCGAGTCCTGCTATGACATCACTCTGGAAAGGATCAACCGTGGTCATGATTTTGCGACAGCTCAGCTGGCAGTGCAGATGACGGCCGAGCGCGGGCTGGATGTCGGAGTGCATTTCATCCTCGGTCTTCCAGGAGAAACCAGACAGATGATGCTTGATTCGTGTGCTCTGATAAATTCCCTTCCGATCCGTTCGGTGAAATTCCATCAGCTCCAGATCGTCAAGGGAACCAGAATGGAAAAGGAGTATGCCGAATGTCCGCAGGATTTCGAGCGGTTCAGTCTGGAAGAATATCTGGATTTCTTCGTGGATATGCTGGAGCGGCTCCGTCCGGATCTTTTCATCGAGCGCTTCGTCGGCGAAGTTCCGCCACGCTTTGTCAATGAAACCCCTTGGGGCCTTATCCGCAATGTCGAGCTTCTCCGTCTTCTCGAAAAACGTCTCCAGGAACGCGACTCGTGGCAGGGAAAACTTCTGTAAATCTTCGAAAAACCCCTTCATCTCTTTAGACTTTCCGAAAATATTGTTACATTTGCCAAATTTTATTCAGCAATGCAGACATTTACAAACTCACCGATTATTGAAGGACTGACCTTCGACGACGTTTTGCTTATTCCTGCACACTCTGAGGTTCTGCCGAGGACTGTGGATGTATCTACCAAGTTCACTAGAGAGATCACTCTCCAGACTCCTATCGTTTCTGCCGCAATGGACACCGTGACCGAGGCTGAGCTCGCTATCGCAATGGCTCGTGCCGGCGGTATAGGAGTTATCCACAAGAATATGACCATCGAGGAACAGATGAACCAGGTGCGTCGTGTCAAGAGAGCTGAGAACGGAATGATCTATGATCCTGTGACCATTCACCCTGATGCAACAGTGGGCCAGGTTCTCGGAATGATGGCTCAGCATCACATCGGAGGTATTCCCGTGGTGGATGACAACGGTTATCTCGTAGGCATTGTCACTAACCGTGACCTTCGTTTCCAGAGAGATCCGAAGATGCCTGTATCTGAAATCATGACAAGAGAAAATCTTGTGACAGCAAGACAGGGTATCAGCCTTCCTGATGCAACAGACATCCTTCGTCAGTACAAGATCGAGAAACTTCCGGTAGTGGATGCTGACGGAAAGCTTGTCGGTCTCATCACATACAAGGACCTTATGAAGATCAAGGACAATCCTATCGCTTCAAAGGACAGCAAGGGACGTCTTCTCGTGGCTGCAGCTGTGGGCGTGAAGTCTGATACGATCGAGCGTATCGAGATGCTCGTGAGCGCTGGTGCTGATGCAGTGGTAGTCGATACTGCACACGGTCACTCTCAGGGTGTACTTAATGTAATCAAGAGCGCTTGTGATGCACTTCCGGATGTTCAGATCGTTGCGGGTAACGTGGCTACGGCAGAGGGTGCAAAGGCTCTCGCAGACGCTGGTGTAAGCGCAGTGAAGGTGGGTATCGGACCTGGTTCGATCTGTACTACACGTGTGATCGCCGGTGTGGGTATGCCTCAGCTTTCTGCAGTCATGATGGCTTCAGAGGCTCTCAAGGGCACAGGCGTTCCTGTAATCGCTGACGGTGGTATCCGTTACTCTGGTGACGTGGTGAAGGCTCTCGCTGCAGGTGCAAGCACCATCATGGCGGGATCGCTCTTCGCTGGTGTCGAGGAGTCACCGGGAGAGACCATCATCCTCAATGGACGTAAATACAAGTCATACCGTGGTATGGGATCGCTCGAGGCAATGCAGCAGGGCTCGAAGGACCGTTACTTCCAGGATATGGAAGAGGACATCAAGAAGCTCGTTCCGGAAGGAATCGTGGCTCAGGTACCTTACAAGGGAACCCTCAATGAGGTGGTTTACCAACTCGTGGGTGGTCTCCGCGCAGGTATGGGATATGTAGGAGCTCAGAATATCGAGAAGCTCCGCGACGCAAGATTCGTACGTATCACCAATGCCGGATATCTCGAGGGACATCCGCATGACGTGACAATCACTCGCGAGGCTCCTAACTATTCAAGATAGTCTGCTGATGAAGCGGATTGTCCATATCATCACAATCTTAGGGATCGTCTTGCCGGCTCTTATGTCGTGCAAGACGATTTCATCCTTTTTGAGTGATGAGGAGACAGTCGCGGAGGCAGGCGGTGCAAGATTATATAGAAGCGAGCTTAATAATCTGATACCCAAAGGTATACATAGGGATGACAGTATCAGGCTCGCCAGGCAGTATATCAATGCCTGGGCATTGGACCAGGTCTTTCTGACAATAGCTCAGGAGCAGCTTTCAAAGGCAGAGAAGGACGTTACGAAGGAGTTGGAGGAGTATAGGAAATCGCTTCTGAAATACCGCTACGAGCAGCTGTATGTCAATGAAAGACTCGATACGGCTGTTTCGGAAGAAAATGTGGAGGCTTACTATGCAGCCAATGCCAATAAGTTCGAACTGCCCCGTCCGATAGTCAAGGCGCGTTATCTGAGGATGTCGGCCGACTCGCCGGTTCTGCCGAAGATAAGGAAGAAGATGCCTTCTGACCAGGTGCAGGATCTTGTAGACGCAGACAGTCTGGCTTATTCTTCGGCTCTTAAATTCACCACTTGGGGGAATCGCTGGATCGATGTGGCTTCGCTGGCACTCGAGTTCGGGACCGATTATGTGACCTTGATGGCTTCAGTCAAGGGGGGATGGGTAGAAATGACAGACAGTACAGGGATCGCCAGTCTGGCCTATATCTCGGAGATTGTCCGGGAAGGTGAGACCGCTCCGCTGGAATATTGCACTCCGCAGATAAAGGATATGATCATTAGCGCTCGCAAGCAGAGTCTGATCACTGGTTTGGAACAGGATTTGCTAAAGGACGCGCGCGAAAAAGGACAATTTGTAATATATTAAACCAAAACAGATTCCAGATATATGAACAATCTCCGTATTATGAGACTTGCAGCTGTAGCGGTGGCCGTATTGGCTGCTTCTGTTACTGCATCGGCACAGAAATACCAGAATGGACTTATTGACAAGACAGTAGCTGTAGTCGGAAATGAGATCATCATGCTTTCCGATGTCGAAGAGGAAATCAAGAACCAGCAGATGGGCGGCTATATGTCGGACAAGTCAGGCAGATGCGAGATGCTCGAGACAATGATGGTTTCGAAGCTTTTCCTGATGCAGGCGAGAGTGGACTCCATCGAGGTCAATAATGATATGGTGGAGAGCAATCTCAACGAGTATATGGCCAATATCCTTACATACTATGGTGGAGAGGAAGGTGTCGAGAAACAGTATGGAAAGAGTTCGTATAAGCTTCGTCAGCAGCTTCGTAAGGATTTGGAAGACAGGACTTTGGCCCAGCAGATGCAGCAGGAGATCGCAGGTAAGGTTCCGGACCTGACTCCTTATGACGTGCAGCAGTTCATCAATAATTCAGATCCTGAGGATCTTCCGATGGTCCCTGTAATGTACCAGCTCAGCCAGATCTGCATCTATCCGGACCGTGAAGCGGCGAACCTTGCAGTCAAGGAGCGCCTCCTTGCCATCCGCGAGCGTATTATCAACGGAGAGAAATTCTCGACTCTTGCCCGAATCTACTCACAGGACCCGGGAAGCGCCCGTAAGGGAGGTGAGCTCGGAATGGCATCCAAATCTATCTTCTGGCCAGCATTCTCTGATGCGGCAATGGCTCTTAAACCGGGTATGGTGTCTCAGATCGTGGAGACTCCGGACGGATTCCACATAATTGAAGTGCTCGAGAAAAAGGGAGATATGTTCAATGCCCGTCACATCCTTCTCAAGCCGGAATATACTTCCGAGGATATGGAGAACGGATTCCGCGTGCTTGACAGTCTCAGGACAGAGCTTGCAAACGAAGCGGTAACGTTCGAACTGGCGGCAAGATTCTACTCAGAGGATCCTGCCACAAGAACCAATGGCGGTCAGATGGCCGATCCGACGAGCGGATCTTCATATTTCGAGATCGATCAGCTCAAGCCTCAGGATTATGCTGCCATCAAGAATCTCAAGGAGGGTGAAATCTCAGAGTCATTCGTATCCCTCGACAATGAAGGCCGTGACGGAAATACTGTTTACAAGATCATCAAGGTGGACAAGATCATCCCGGCTCATCCGGCAACATTCACAAACGACTATACTCTTCTCCTTAACCTGGCCACAGATGCCAAGAGACAGGAAGCTATAGATAAGTTTGTGAATGAGAAGATCAAGTCGACATTGATAATAATTGACCCTCTTTTCAAGGATTGTGACTTCGAACGTGAGGGATGGTCGGAGAAATTCCGCAAATAAGCTATGCGCCTTTTGAAGAAACTGACCCTCATACTCGCTTGTCTTGTCCTTTGTTTCTCTTCTGTTGCTCAAAATCAGAAGCAGGAGACGAAGGACAGTCTTGTCGTACTCCTGAGCTCGAAATCTGCTCAGATGGTCGATGTGGAAGGTGCCAGATACAGAAAGGTGGTGGGTCCTGCCCGTTTCCTTCATAACAATACCTACCTTATCTGTGACACGGCTCTGTGGAATGTGGAGACGCAGATTATCGATGCCTGGGGCAATGTAAGCATTCTTCAGGAAGAGACCGTCCTTACGAGCGACAATCTCAAATATCTCGTGGATGATAATCTCGCTCAGTTCCGCGGCTCGGTCGTACAGCTTACTGATAAGGATCATAACACCCTTAGAACCAGGCATCTGGATTATAATACCCAGGACTCGGTCGCTGTGTTTATGAACGGAGGTTCAATGCGCGACAAGGATGGACAGATCATCGAGAGCCGCAACGGAACATATGATTCGAAGGTCAAGAAGTTCACCTTCCAGAATGATGTCAATATGTTCACCGACTCCATTTTTGTCAAGACCAGGGAGCTGGTGTATGAATCTGACAGGAATCTTGCTACATTCGGGTTCGCTACCGATGCGTGGCAGGAAGACAATATGCTTTCGTCCAACCGTGGCTGGTACGACCGTTCGAAAGAACTTTTCTTCTTTACGGACAATGTTCATGTGATGTCGCAGGATCAGGAAGGATGGTGTGACAGTCTCTTTTTCAATAGACTTACCTCCAATGTGGAAATGCTTGGAAATGCACAGGTTACGGATACTACCCGCAATGTGTTCGGCCTGGCGGGAAGACTCGAGTACGTCGATTCCATCTCCAAGGTGACCCTTACACGCAAGCCGGCCGTCATCTCTCAGAATGAAGAAGCGGACGGTTCCATTGATACAGTATATCTGGGTGCGGATAAGCTTGTTTACTACACCCTTCGCAAATGCGATATTGCTCCGGCAGCGGTGGCCGATGCGGAAAAGCGTCTGAAGTCTTTGGAGACTGACCCTGTCGGAGAATTCCGTAAGAAGGCTGCACAAGCAGCAGCAAAGGCGGCGGAAGATGCGGCTAAGAATGATCCGAACCGTCCTCCTCAGGGCCCAGCTAAAACCGGACCGGCCAAGAAATTGTCTGCGGCTCCGCCAGATGCCCTTGCATTCAGGAGCCCGGCCGATACTTTGACAATGGCTCCTGCTGTCGACAGTCTTGCAGCAGTGCTTCCTTCTGCAGATTCCCTTCTTGATAAAAGACCGGTCATGCCCGCAGGAAGACCTGATATGTCAAGGTACAAAATGCAGCCTGACTCGCTCTCTGCGGCAGATACCCTTCCATCAGGAATCTCAGATTCGCTCGGAGTGCCAGACTCTCTTTCTGGAGCACTTTCGGATACAATGCAGGTCGTGGATTCGGCAGCTCTGGCCGCAGAAAAGGCCCGTGCGGACTCATTGGCCCGTGCCGACAGCCTTGCCAATCTTGATACTACGAAGATCGGCTTCCTTGAGGCTATCGGCAAGGTGAAGATATATAAGAAGACCATGCAGGTAGTCTGCGATTCCCTGCTTTATTGCGATCTCGATTCATTGGCCCGCCTTTTCAAGGAACCGATTATCTGGCAGGAAGTGACCCGCCAATATTCGGCTGACAGTGTTTCCCTTGTTATAGAAGGCGGCTCGATGGAGAAGGCCAGTCTTATGTCCAATGCTTTCATCACCATTCAGGAAGATGAAAAGCATTTCGACCAGATCAAGGGCGCTGAGATGCTTGCCTTTTTCACTGACAAGGGTCAATTGGAACGATTCGATGTGCTGGGAGGAGCCTCGGCAATGTTCTTCCTGGAGGAGAACGGTGCTTTCGCCACTGTCAACAAGACCGATTCCAAGATGCTTTCAGCTGTTTTCAAGGATGGTGAGCTTCAGCGAGTCTACTACTTCGAGCAGGCCAAGAATGACGGCTATCCGGTAGTTCAGCTTCCGGCTGAAGAGCAGAGGCTCAAGGGCTTCAACTGGCAGCCGGAAAAACGCCCGGCAGACAGATATGCAGTCACCCCGCTTTCTCTCCGTCCGAGTGAAAGGCTCAGGTATGCGGCCCGTCCGAGGACTCAGTTCCGCCAGACCGATATCTACTTCCCGGGATATATGGATGATGTCTATCGCCAGATCGAGGTGAAGGATTCCCTTCGCAGAGTCCGTGAACGCGAAAGGGCAATTGCAGAACGTCAGGCAGCGGAAAGAGCCCGTCTTGACTCGCTCGCTTTGAAGGACAGCCTTGCACTTGCAGATAGCCTGGCTCTTAGCGACTCGCTTTCATTGGCTGTGGACTCTCTTGCCGTGGCGGATTCGCTTGCGGCACCGCTTGATTCTTTGTCAATGTCTATTGATTCTCTTGCTGTTTCCGACAGTCTGGCATTCTTCGACAGTCTTGCGCTAGCAGATAGTGCCGCAGTATTGACTCCGGAGGAACTTGAGGCAAAGGCCAAGGCGGAAGCAGAGGCTGAAAAGGCACGGCAGAAAGCTGAAAAGGAACGCTTGAAGGCTGAGAAGAAGGCTGCTCTGGAGGCAAAACGCAAAGAGCGTCAGGAGGCTAAGGAGGCCCGCTGGGCGGAATTGGATAAGCGTGATGCAGATAAAGCCGCCGCCAAGGAGGAAAAGCGCAAGGAAAAGGAACGCACACGAAAGCGCAAAGCCCTCGAAAAGGCAGCCCGCGAGGCTGAAAAGGACAATGAAGCCCTCGAGCGATACAAGAAACAATTCGAAAAGCAGAAGGCCAAGGAAGCCCAGAAGGCAGCCAAAGCCGCTTCTCGAAGGAAGAAATAAAATTGGCGTCAAAAGCACAAAAGATGGCGATTTCGTGCTTTTGACGCCATTATTGTATTTCGAAAGGGAAGCTACGATGAAATAATGCCCTTCTTAGAGCATGGTGAACGTTAAAATCTTCAGGAAAACGGTGGCTCCCTTATATGTATGTACAAAAAATGACGCGAAACAACCCGCGTCACCCGACGGCCTTCTACAGCCTGACAAGATAGGTGGATTATCCCGCGCCATAGGCACAGTACCACCTATCGCCCTATCTGTCAAAATATTGTGGAAGTTTTCGGGTGACTGCGATAGGGGTAATATGTATGTAAGTACAATTGAAAATTATTTTTCCTTGTAGTTCAGCAAATATGCGAATTATCCTTATTTTTTTTGTATCTTTCGTAAAGATTAACTGGATTATGATAAAGAAAATTTCATTGCTTCTCTCATCTGTTTTATGCATAGCTTGCGCCTCGTTGGATGTGCATAAGGCATTGAATGATGTGGAGACATATATAATGGAGCGTCCGGACAGTGCTCTGGCAGTACTGGATTCTATGGATCGCTCTATCTTATCCTCTGAAAGGGACAAAGCCCATCACGCTCTTCTTTATGCAATGGCCTTAGACAAGAATTTCATTGACGTCAACGATGATTCCATTGCACGTGTCGCTGTGGATTACTATTCGAAACATGGGCCCGACAGACATTATGCCCGGTCTTTGTATTATTTGGGAGTTGCATACTATTATCAGGGAGCTTATGATAAGGCCATTCTGGAGTTTTCCAAGGCCGAGGAGATTGCTAAAGGGTGTGATAGCCTATATTGGGGGATGACGAAGAGTGTCCAAGCACTTGTGTATGATCAAACATATAATAATAAAGAGGAATTGAATTGCTTGAGAGAGGCTTATAGAATATATGAAGGAATAGCTGATTCATACAAGATGCAGTCTGTTATACTCAGAATGGCAATGTGTTACTCATCTATAATGAATTACGACGAAGCTGAAAAGTATTATCTTAGTTTACTTGATTTTTCTGATATAGATCCTTTGATTGAATCTTATGCTTTATCGGGATATGCTTTTATGAATGTCGTGAGATCAGACTTTGATACGGCATTGAATATTTATGATAGTCTTATTAATGATGGTTCCAATGTGATGACCGATCAGGACTATTGGGCATATGCTTATGCATTATCTGCATCTGGAAGACAAAAAGATGCTGATGAATTGATCCGCAATTTGGATAAGGAGACTTCTGATGCTCTTTATTGGCAGTATAGAATATACAAGAAAAGAGGGAATATTGATAAGGCGTTGGACTTTCTCGAGAAATCTAACCTGAGCGATAATGAAATCATTAGGGAATCTCTAAGCCAGTCACTGGCTCTTGCCCAAAGAAATTACTATGAGTCGCAATACGAACTTTCGGAATATAAGGCAAAAAACAGATCGAAGACAATCGTGATTATCATCACTCTATCGCTTTTGTTGATATTACTTGTTCTCTGGATTGCCTCCCGGCATATCAAGTCGCAGCGTGAAGAAAAAGAACGATACCTTCAATATGCAGATGAAATCACTCGTCAGCTTGAAAAGGCAAAGAAGGATGACTATCCTTCCTTGAAAAAGAAGTATCTCGATCTTTATAAGACAAGGTTTGAAACCATCGGAGCCATATATGAGCAGTACTCCCTGTCATCGGGTAAGGATAATGCTGAATATTTGATGTATGAAAAAATCGTGTCTATGGTATCTGATTTCCGCAAGAATTTCTCTGATAAGGAAGAGTTAGAGGCTATGCTGAATGCAGATATTGATAATATCATATTACATCTGCGCACAGAAGTTCCAAGAATAAAGCAGGTAGATGTCTCTATGTTCTGTTATTTTGCGATTGGTTTCGATGTAACCACTATTTCGCATCTTATGAATGTCTCGATGAATACCATATATATAAGAAAAAGCCGCCTTAGCCAGAGGATAGAAGAACTATCTTCGGATCACCGTGAACAGTTCCTCCAGATTCTGTGCGAAAAAAAGCTTTCAAAACCCTGAAAATCCCCATTGAAAATCAATGACTTATAAAACTGAAAGATCGCAAAATCTTTCAGTTTTCTTTTATATTGATTATCAGGGTTTTACGAGCTACGATTCTGGCATTTTGAAAGACCGGTTCTGCTTGTTTTTTCTTTCTTCACCCTTATATTTGTTGCGAACTGTTAAATTAAATCTTATGATTATGTGGACTGGTACATATGATGTTGAGTATACAGTTCTTAGGGAGCAACAGCAGGATTTTACTCAATATATAGTGTTTAATCCTCGCGTTAAGGCTGTCGCTAACTTGTCTGTTGTGTCTCAGGAAGTATATGCTATAGAAGAAGGTACAGGGGCTCTGCTTAATTTCCCGTTGGAAGGTACGATATATAGTAGTCCTTGGGAGGTGGATGAACCTTTGCCTGATATAACAGATGTTTGTATAAAGGTGGTAGTTAAGGTTGCCCCTAAAAATGGTGCTCCGGCTTCTTATATAACTAAGACATTCTTAGCTGATAATTATACCATAACCTGTATCTGATTACTATCGGATAACTAAATTAATTATATTTCTAAACGTAATTTATATTGTAGCTTATGAAGAAGATTGTCTTGTTGGCTGTTTCGATGCTGGTCGCATTGACGGCTTTCTGCGGATGCGAGAAGTTGGCTGACGGATGCGGAACCCTGACTGTGACGCTGAGGAATGCCAAGTCGGATGCCGTGGTTTCTGTATATCCTTATACTACTGATCTTAAACCGACCAGTCCGATTGAGGAGTCCACTGTACGTGCCGGGGTGGGGATGGTTTCATTTGAATTGAATGCCGGAGATTATCTGATATATGCCGGATCTGATGTAGCCCGCCAGGGGGCGCAGGTGAGGGCTGGTCAGAATACCGAGGTGGTTTTCCTGCTTCAGAACTGATAGGCAAAAGTGACTTAAATCGTATATAAGACTATGGGTGTGAAATTAAATATTCTTGTTTTCTTTTTGCTGGCGATGTCGGTCTTTGTCTCGTGCAGCGTTCCCGATGTTCCGGATGACGGTGTCATAAGTCCGGTTTCTGCTCCGGACAATGTTTCTGCTTTCTTTGAAGAACATCTTCCGGATCATTCCCAGTCTCTCGGTCGGGCGGATTTCAAGTTTTCGGACAGGGAATTCAGCGAAAGCGAATGCTTCCTGGTCAACAGCAAGTCTGAGTTCAAGGATGTGGTCGCTGACGGAGTGAAAGTTCCTGATATTGATTTCAAGCTCACGTTGAGTGAATAATTAATCGCTAAAATATTGTTACTTATGAGATCTATTAAAATTGTATTTGTTTCTGTAGCTTTGGTCTTGTGTAGTTCCGTTGCCGGATTTGCGCAAAGCGAGAGTGTCTGGTTTAAAAGAGGTTATAGGGGGAATGTGGAGTTTGATGCAGGGGCCACTTTGTCAAGAACTTTTATTGTCAGTGTTCTGACTTCACACGGATACAGCGTAGGTAATGGCTTATATTTGGGTGTTGGTACTGGTGTGACGATAAATCCCAATGATAGAGGGTACTTTGTCTTGCCTATATTTGCAGATATGAAATACAGTTTTATGGACTGCGCCTGCTCTCCATTTCTTTCAATGAAGATGGGTACATCCTTTTATATGGAATCTGTGACAGCGGGATTTCTCTTAAAGCCGTCTGTGGGAGTAGATGTCGGCAATTTTTCTTTGCATATCGGCTACGGCCTGCATACTGGTACTGAGGTCATAGACGTACTACAGTCAGAAGACTACATCAAACACTCTTTAACAGTCGGTGCATCTTGGTGGTTTTAATATTTTGAAGAACATCTTTCGAAGCATTAGCAGTCGCTTAGTCAGGCGTAGTTCAAGTTTTCGGACATGGAGTTCGGTGAAAGCGAATGTTTTCTGATCAACATATGTCTGAATTCAGGGCAGTATTTCATTCTGTATTGCGTTATATCTAAGACAGCGAATGCAGATATAATTAAATACTATGGCTTTTATTGGAAATAAATTCGGATTGGTTGCCTGTGTTGTGGCAATTGTATTGTGCTCATGCAGTAATAAGGAACAAGGACCGGATGGTTTCAGCTATCCTGTCGCGCCACCCAGCGAAGTCGTTTCCTTTTTTGATACCTACCTTCCTGCGAGTGAAAGTTCTTCATTGTCGGATATGATATTTAATTTCCCGGACCTTGATTATCAATCCAATGAATGCATGCTGGTCAATAGCAGAAAGGAGTTCCGTGACTTGCTGACAGTCGAAGTTCCACTGCCTGATATTGACTTTAAGAAATACTCTCTTATAATCGGAAAATGCACTTTGGGCGATCCTGGATATGTTTTAGATGAGCAGGCGGTTCATACAGAGGGTGACCATATGAAACTGCAGCTGCAGTACAGACGGCTGGATGGGTTTTTCCCTTGTGTAGTAACTGACTTCTATTTCTGGGGATTGTACCAGAAACTTCCCGATCTTCCCCTTGAGGTGGATTTAGATATAATCTAAGTAATCCAATAATGGCGTCAGAAAGTTATTATGCTTCTGACGCCATTATTGGATTCTGTAAGTGTATTATTCTGCGAAGAGGGAAACAATGTTCAGGATGACCTTGCTGGCCTTCTCCATGCTCTCGAGAGGAACATACTCCATCTTTCCATGGAAATTGTGTCCGCCGGCGAAGATGTTAGGGCAGGGGAGTCCCATGAATGAGAGATTGGCTCCGTCTGTACCTCCGCGGATCGGCTGGATGCGTGGGGTGATTCCCTCCATTTCCATTGCCTTCATGGCCTTTTCCACGATGTGGTAGTGTGGCTCCACTTCCTTACGCATATTATAGTATTGGTGCTTCATGTCCAGGAGTGCTGTGCCCTCACCGTATTTTGCGTTGATGAAGTCCACGCATTTCTGCATATATGCCTTCTTCTGCTCGTAGAGGTCCATGTCGTGGTCGCGGATGATGTACGAGAAGGTGGCTGTCTCGACTTCCCCCTTGAAGCTGATAAGGTGGAAGAAGCCTTCATAGCCGCTGGTGTATTCAGGACGCTGATCCACTGGGAGGAGGCTGTTAAGCTCCATACCGATGAGGATGGCGTTCTTCATCTTGCCCTTTGCAGTACCCGGATGGACGTTGCGTCCCTGGATACGTATTGTTGCTCCGGCTGCATTGAAATTTTCATATTCGAGCTCGCCGACCTGACCACCGTCGAGGGTGTACGCGTACTTGGCTCCGAATTTTGCCACGTCGAACTTTACTACTCCGCGTCCGATCTCTTCGTCAGGGGTGAATCCGACCTTGATCTCTCCATGCCTGAACTCAGGGTGCTCCACGATGTATTGAACCGCGTTCATGATCTCCGCGATGCCGGCCTTGTCGTCGGCTCCAAGAAGAGTGGTTCCGTCTGTGGTGATGATTGTCTGTCCTTTGTATAGCTCGAGCTCAGGGAATTCCGATGGCTTGAGGCTGAGGCCCGGTACGCCTTTGAGAGGGATTTCTCCTCCGTCATAGTTCTCGATGATCTGTGGCTTTACATCTGCTCCTGATGCATCAGGTGCTGTATCGGCGTGGGCGATGAAACCGATTGCCGGTACGTCCTTGTCGCAGTTTGACGGGATGCTGGCCATTACGTAGCCATATTCGTCTAGGCTTGCCTCCACTCCCATTGCCTGGAGCTCGTCGCGGAGCATCTTCAGGAGATTGAGTTCTTTGGCTGCGCTTGGCTGTGATGTCGATTCAGGGTCTGCCTGTGTGTCCACAGCCACATATCTGAGAAATCTGTCTAAAATCTTTTCCATATATAGTGTTACATTATTAATAAGCTTATTCCCATCAGGGCCATTCCTCCGACTACGCCAGCGATGGCGATGTGGTGCTTTCCGTATTTTTCCGCTGTCGGAAGGAGTTCATCCAGCGATATGTAGATCATGATTCCGGCTACTGCCGAGAGAACGAGCGGGAAGGCTGGACTTCCACCGGTAAGGTCGATCCCGAAGATGGCGGTTATTGCCAGGCAGAGTGCGGCTCCGACCACTTCACTCAGTCCGGAAAGGGTTGCATACAAGAGCGCCTTGCCCTTGCTCTTTGTCGCATAATATATAGGTATGGCTACGGCAATACCCTCCGGGATGTTGTGTATTGAGATCGCAAATGTGATTCCTGCTCCCATTTCCGGATCGTTAAGCGCTCCGATGAATGTGGCGATTCCTTCCGGAAAATTGTGCACAGCGATGGCTAATGCGGACAGCAGCCCGAGTCTGTGCAGAGCCTTCTCGCCACCTGTATGTTCCAGAACTCCCACGGCCGCGGTTTTGTCGCTGAGCGATAGCCCGGATGCTTCGTGAGGATTTTCGTATTCCGGAATCGCGAAGTCGATCAATGTGATGATTCCCATTCCGACGAAGAATGCTATCAGAACGAATGCTTCTCCGTGCGGCAGGCCTATGTCTGAGATCATAGCCTGGGCCTCGGGAAAGAGCTCGGCCAGGGATATGAAGATCATCACTCCGGCGCTGAGTCCGAGGGCTCCCGCCAGGAAATTGCTGCTGATCTTCTTCTTGAAAAGCACAAGCGCACCGCCGATGCCGGTCGCGGAACCGGCAATCAGGGTCAATATCAGTGCGCTTATCAATCCGCTCATACTCTAATCTTCTACTTCTTTACCTTCAGTGCCGCATAGATCATATATATAATGATTGCGGTGTAAGGGATGATTGCAATCGGCTCTGTCCAAGGTGACGGAGCAATGTACATGTCCACATTCGCAAATCTGAGGATTGCGCTGACCACTCCCATAAGTGCTCCACCGGCGATGAATCCGGAAGCAATGAGTGTGCCCTTCTCGGTGCGTTCTGTGTTGAGTTCCTTATCCTTGCTGCGGCTTCCCACGAACCAGGATACTGCTCCACCGATGAGCATCGGCATATTGAGGTCAATAGGAATGAACATTCCGAGTGCGAATGGAAGTGCGGGAACCTTGAAGAATGTAAGGACGAGGGCTATGATTGCTCCGATGCCGTAGAGAAGCCATGGAGCGCTGCCGCCGTTCATCATTGGCTCGATTACCGCTGCCATTGCATTGGCCTGCGGTGCCACGAGTGCGCCTTCGCCGGTGAATCCGTAGGTCTTGTTCAGCACGAGCATCACGCCTCCTACAGTCGCAGCAGCGACGAGGGTTCCGAGGAACTTCCAGCTTTCCTGCTTCTTAGGTGTCGAGCCGATCCAATATCCGATCTTCAGGTCGGTGATGAACGCACCTGCCACCGAAAGGGCAGTGCAAACCACGCCACCTATGATCAATGCCGCCGTCATGCCAGCAGTACCGTTCAGTCCTACTGCCACCATTATAAGTGATGCAAGGATCAATGTCATCAGAGTCATGCCGCTGACAGGGTTCGAACCTACAATCGCGATTGCGTTAGCTGCAACGGTAGTGAAAAGGAAGGCAATTATACCGACGATCAGGAGTCCCACTACAGCATGCCAGAGATTGTCCACTACTCCGAAGAGGAAGAATCCGAATACTGCGAGAAGGGTCACCGCGATACCGATGACGATGATCTTCATCGAGATGTCTCTCTGGGTTCTGATCACCTCAGCTTCTTCTCCTGTCTTCTTTCTCTTGAATTCGTTGGATGCAAGTCCTACGGCTGACTTTATCACGCCGAATGACTTCACTATACCTACGATTCCGGCTGTTGCGATGCCTCCGATACCGATATGTCTTGCATATTCCTTGAAGATCTGGTCTGCCGACATATCTCCGATAGTCTGAGTGATGCCTGAATTCATAAGGTCAATGACCTGACCACCCCAGATAAGATTCATAAGCGGAATGATCACAAGCCATACGAGGAAGCTTCCGCAGCAGATTATGAATGCATATTTCAATCCTACGATATATCCGAGACCGAGGACTGCCGCACCGGTATTGACCTTCAGCATCACCTTTGCTTTTTCAGCGACTGTAGCTCCCCAAGGGAGTATCTTGGTGGTGAGAGTCTCGCCCCAAAGTCCGAATGTAGATACGATGAAATCATAGAGGCCGCCGATGAGTCCGCTTATAAGAAGAGTCTTGGCTCCCTTTCCGCCGCCTTCTCCGCTTACGAGCACCTGTGTGGTGGCTGTAGCCTCAGGGAACGGGTATTTTCCATGCTGCTCCTTTACAAAATATTTTCTGAAAGGGATCAGGAAGAGAATACCGAGGATACCTCCCAGAAGAGACGAGAAGAATACCTTGGTGAAGTTCACTGTGAGTTCAGGATATTTGTCCTGAAGAATGAAGAGTGCAGGAAGTGTGAATATCGCTCCTGCTACGATGGCTCCTGAGCAGGAACCGATAGACTGGATCATTACGTTTTCTCCGAGTGCGTTCTTGCGGCCGAGTGCTCCGGATAGTCCGACGGCGATGATCGCAATAGGGATGGCAGCTTCGAAAACCTGTCCCACCTTTAGTCCGAGATATGCGGCAGCTGCCGAGAAGATGATGGTCATGATTATTCCGAGGGTCACTGACCATGGCGTGACTTCCGGATAGTTCTTCTGAGGGGACAGCAACGGCTGGTATTCCTCGCCCGGCTTCAACTCTCTATGAGCATTCTCCGGTAATTGTGTCTTTTTGTCTTCCATTATTAATAATAGTGTTTGGTTATTCTGTTTTGTAAAACACAAAAATAAGGATAATATCTGAAAAAATACACAAAATTTTGGTGTGCACGCGTATGTGTTTGTTAATCAGTGTTTTGTGTGATAAGCCTGCTGTATTTTTGCGGCAGGCTTATTACGTAAAGGACTGATAAACAATTCTTTAAATGGTGTGTTGTAGGTTAATGCTCTGAGTTTCAGTGTATTAATGTTTGTTGAAAATAAAAATGTAAAAATTTTTGCAAAAATATTGCAGAAAAATTTGGAGATTAAAAAAATGTCCGTATCTTTGCAGCCCATTTGAGAAACAACGGACACTCAAATGACAGTTCATTGACAAGTTTGAGAAAAGATAACGAGGTAAAGTTAGAAGATGAAATTTAATTAGTCTGTAACGAGTAATATGATAGAGAGTCTATCGTTGAGTTGTGGACTACAATTTCAAGGCAACGAGTAAATGAGAACAAGTGTAAACACGAAAGTTCTTGTGATTCATAAATGATTCGAGAATACGAACAGAGAGAAGGTTACAAGAGCGGACGGTGGATGCCTAGGCTTCTGGAGGCGATGAAGGACGTGGTAAGCTGCGACAAGCTCCGGGGAACTGCAAACAGGTTTTGATCCGGAGATTTCCGAATGGGGCAACCCGGCATGTTGAAGACATGTCACCATCATTGATGGAGCGAACGGGGGGAACTGAAACATCTCAGTACCCCCAGGAAGAGAAAGAAATTATCGATTCCCTTAGTAGTGGCGATCGAACGGGGAAGAGCCCAAACCGATGTTGTTACGGCATCATCGGGGTTGTAGGACCTCTCATAGGAAATTATTTCATGAACTGGAACGTTTTGGAAAATTCGACCAAAGACGGTGATAGTCCGGTACAGGCAAGTGAGATGATTCGAGAGGGGCACCTGAGTAGGGCGGGACACGTGAAATCCTGTCTGAATCCGCGGGGACCATCCCGCAAGGCTAAATACTCCCAGAAGACCGATAGTGTACCAGTACTGTGAAGGAAAGGTGGGAAG
>JBGVCR010000032.1:0-2812 GCA_045118995.1 Candidatus Cryptobacteroides sp. | reverse complement strand
ACCATGGCCACAGGCGGTTTCAGCACTCGAAATGCTTCAATAATGTATTTCGACTCTCCGGTGATAGATGTAATAGTCATCGTCTTCATGATTTTGGCATCAATGCATTTCGGAGTCATATATGCCATGTTGGTAAAGAAGTCTCTTGCCCCGGTCAAAAGCTCTGTCACCATATATTATCTGAAGGTTATATCGGTGCTATCGCTTTTCATCACTCTCATACTGATGCTCCAAGGGGGGTATAGTTCATTCGGCAAGGCCCTGCTCGATTCTGTATTTCAGGTCGTCAGCTTTATCTCCACCACAGGATTCGGTAATGCAGACAACGCCTTATGGCCGCTGCTTGCTAATGTGTTCCTCCTCTTTGCAGCATTCCACTGCGGATGTTCAGGCTCGACTACAGGAGGTGTCAAAGCAGACCGTATGCTGATAATATTCAAGGAAACATGGAATGAATTCAAACGGCGTCTGCATCCGTCATCGGTATTCTGTACCAAAGTGGACAGACATACAGTCAATCAAGATCAGATTTCAGCCGTTTTTCTCTATGTAGTGGCATATATATTCATTCTATTCATATCATTTATGGCGGTACTGATGTCTGGAGTGGAGATCTCCGAGGCTTTCTCCGGAACATTGGCCTCCCTTGGAAATGTTGGTCCCGGAACGGGCAGCTTGGGAACAATGGGTAATTACGCCTCACAGCCGTCTTTTGCAAAAATGATGTATACGGTGATGATGTTTCTGGGGCGTCTGGAAATTTTCCCGGTACTTGCAGTACTGCATCTTCTATTGAATTACAGAAAGGGGACATCCAATCGTTGATAATTGATTTGTCAGTTGTTTTGTGGTCTTGAAAATATTCCATACTTTCGCAGCATGCCCCATGAGGGCAAAGCACGATGCGAAGCCGGCTTCATTTCTTTTTGATATATTGTCAATATTTAATCTCTTTTTAGCTGATTATCCGTTATCAGTGCAGTAGTAGTCCCATGTCATCGATTTGAGCGTTTCCTAAAACAGTTGGCCAGAACCATCTCGCCGGGAAGGTGGAGAACAATCGCATGATTATCAGTACTTTACAACAATTAAGGTGGGGTATTTTGAGAGGCCGCTGAAAAAGTCCCCTCAGATACCTGTAGGTCCTGCAATTATTTTTGGATAGTTGCAGGATTTTTTGTACCTTTATATTATTGATTAACAATAAGATATATGCTACCGACACAAGGCGTGATAAGATTTTCAGAGCACTCCGCGCTCTACGACATAGTAGTTAAGAAGAACAACAAATGGCGTCGGCTTAACGATATGACGGATTATTCATTTGTATACGACGAACTCAAGGACAGGTATTGCCCAGACAACGGTCGTATGGCAGAAGATCCAGTCCGCATGTTCAAGTATCTTATGATCAAAAGCATTCTGGGCGTTTCAGATGCCGATCTTGTGGAACACTGCATGACGGACATGGCCTTGAAGTTCTTTCTCGGTCTGGTCCCTGAAGACAATGTGATAGATTCAACCACCTTGACCAAGTTCCGCCGTCAACGCCTGAGGGAAGTGTCTATTCTTGACAAGCTCATATGCAAGAGCGTCGAGATTGCCCGTTCCAAAGGTATAGACATAAGCCGTAAGATTATAGTCGACTCTACTCACACCTTGTCGCGCTCCAATCCGACACTCCCGGCGGCTGCTCTTCAGAAGCAGGCTCGCATTCTTAGGAAAGCGGTGTATGATGCTGACGCCAGTCAAGCTGGCAAGCTTCCCGAGAAGTATGAAGGTGCTGATTTGGAAAAGACGATGGATTACATGTGCGGACTCCTGTCCTATCTGAAGGAGCAGAGGGTGAGTTTCTATCCGGTCATATCGGAGAAGATGAACCTTCTGTCGGAGATGATGGACGACATAACCGACCATTACACCTTATCATCGGACTCTGATGCGAGGGTCGGTCACAAAGCAGCAGATACCGAGTTCTTCGGCTACAAGGGGCATCTTGCCGTGACCCCGGAACGCATTGTGGTGGCCGCAACAATGACCTCCGGGGAGAAGGGAGACGGTCCCGAACTCCCGGAGCTGATACGCAAGGCCAAGGAGAACATACCTGACCTCGAAGAGGTTGTCGGTGACGGAGCATATTCCGGCCAGAACAATCTTGAGTGTGCGGAACGGGAAGGTGTCGAGCTCGTGGCGAAGCTTCACCCGATAGTGGCAAGAGGTACGAGAGAGAACGACGCCTTTTCTTTCAACAAGGACGCAGGGATGATGGTGTGCCCGGCCGGACATATGGCGGTCATGAAGGTCCATCATAAGGCTACCGGGAAGAGCAAGAACGAAAGGTTCACCTATCACTTCGACATATTGAAGTGCCGCAGATGCAAGCACGCGGCCCTGTGCGGATACAAGAAGGGGCAGAACACAAAGACCTATACCATCACGATGAGAACGGAGCAACAGGAAAGGCAGCTGGAAAGACAGAGGACGGAGGAGTTCAGACAGAAATACGGAATACGGTACATCATTGAAGCGAAGAACTCCGAACTCAAGCATTCATACCACCTTGACAAGGCAATCAGTTACGGACTGGATGCCTATACATTGCAGGGAGCAGTGGCACTATTCACATCGAATCTTGTGAGAATTAACAGAATATTGGACCAAAAAGGGGAATGATGAGAGGAAAATTAACGAACTTTACATAAATTTGCCCCCTGAGAATCGAGTATTTCAGAAGAAACTCGAATTCGTCAGGAGGCATTCAAATATGCGATTCTCAGAGAGTTATATTTTGAGGGACTTTTTCAGCGGCCTC
>JBGVCR010000031.1:0-17660 GCA_045118995.1 Candidatus Cryptobacteroides sp. | reverse complement strand
TCTTAGTTCGCAGAGGAAAATGTTATATTATATCTACACCGCTATCTATGGTAGTGGTGCCGCCTCACGCACTTCTGAGAAGTCATGATGCCACCCACAGTGCATGGATAGTATGGGATCTGGATTTATAGAGGAAAATTACGAAAAAAATCGTATTTTAGCACGAATTATTTATTAATGAATTTTATGAAGAGTTTTTACAGATTTATAGGATGCCTCAGTGTCATCGTGACAGTTTTTTTTGCTTCGGGATGTGGTGATGACCCTGTCAAGCCGGATACTCCGGTAGAAGATCCGATTACAGATCCTGCACTTGATGCCGGGATAAAGAGTTTTGTCAATCCTGCCAAAGGTCGAAATATATCACCCAATGGTGAGACTGTTTCGTGTGTGCTGATGGCTGAAGGCGCATATACCGCCTGGCTTGAATTCATTTCAGGTGGTGAAGAATGGGCTGAAATTACCAAAGGAGAGGCGGGAGAAGAGGGAAGAAATACCTTGAGGCTTGTCTTTACCCCCAACAGCACAGATGAAGACCGTGCTGTGGAACTTTTTGTCCAGGTCGAGGGCAATGAACGCTTCTCGCTCGCTTCATTTACTCAGGGTAAGGATGCCAATTCTGCGCAGCTACAAAAAAATACAGCTCTCAACACATATATGCACAAGCGTCTTCAGCAGGAGTATCTTTGGGAAGAATACAACTCATTGCAGGTCGATCTGACAATCGATTATACCCAGTTCCTCAATACATATCTTCTTAAGCTTGGAGATGTAAATGTCGAAGATGGTGGAAAATATCGTTCGGGTGAGAACCGCGGAAAGAGATTCATCTACTCTAACATTCAGGAGATTGCGCCAGTAACCAAAGCTGTAGAGACTGTCGGACTTGGATTCGGCCCGATCTTCTCTTCTCAGATTGATACCCAGAATGGAGTGGTAGGACTTTCCATTGCATATGTACATCAGGGATCTCCGGCATGGCTTGCCGGAATGAGGAGGGGTGATACTATCTTCAGCGTCAATGGTGTAGTTCTGAACAACTCGAATTATAAGAACCAGATGAACGCCCTTTATTATTCTCCATCCGGTACCTATCGTTTCGGATTTGTAAGGGATGCGGACTTGAGCCAGAAGTATGAGGTGGAAGTTACTGTAGATGTCTATAGATATAATCCGGTGCTTTATTCGGCAATTCTTGGCGAAGGACCTCATAAGATAGGTTATCTTGTTCTCGAAAACTTCGATCTTGATGCACAGGACTTTGTCGTGGATATTATCCAGCAGCTTAAGGATAATGCGATAACAGACCTTATCCTCGACCTTCGTTTCAATCCGGGTGGTGCAGTGGCACAGAGCCGTTATCTGGCTTCGGCAATAGCGGGTACAGCCCATCTTGATGATGTGTTCGTGCAGGTGGATTTCCGTGGTGGCAAGCATCAGGACTGGAAGTTCCGTGGTGGCCCTAACGATGAGGACGGACTTGGAATTGCTCCGGATCTTGGACTCAAGAGACTGTATGTGATCGGATCGGAAAACACTGCATCAGCATCGGAACTTATCATAAACGGTCTGAGAGGCATTGATTTCCCTGTTTATCTCTATGGCAGCCAGACTGAGGGTAAGAATGTGGGAATGACTACGACCCAGACCACTTATGAGGGTGTCCGCTATCTTTTCTCTCCTATCACCTTCCGTGTTTCGAATGCAAAGGGCTTTGGAGATTATCCTGATGGCTTCAGACCCGACGTTATGGTGAATAATCAGAATTCAAGCTATGCTGATGACAAGGACAATACCTTCCCTTATTCTTTTGGTGACTGGGGGGATATGGGATTCAACGTCGCTCTGAGACTTGCATATGAGGATATCACAGGCGTCACACGCTCTGACATGAAGGCAACACGCTCTATTGAGCTCGAGTCTGTCATTCTGGATCATACCGGTCTGATGCAGCCACAGCATGGCCGTTATGGTAATGTAATCTATCTTGCAGAATAAGATCTCTGAAACACATATCGATATAAAAACGACCGCCTGTTCTTCGTTAAACAGGCGGTCGTTCAGTTTGTATAAGAGAACTTTAGAGAGTTCTCTTGATTTCTTCAATAGTGTAAGCCTCGACAACGTCGCCGACCTTGATGTCGTTGTAACCCTGGATGTTGAGACCGCAGTCCTGACCCAATGCCACTTCCTTGACATCATCCTTGAATCTCTTGAGGGATCCGAGCTCACCTGTGTAGATCACGATACCGTCGCGGATCACGCGCACTTTGGCAGTTCTCTGGAGCTTACCCTCGCGGACAATACATCCAGCGATTGTTCCCACCTTTGAGATCTTGAAGGTCTCCTGAACCTCGGCAGTAGCTGTGACAACCTCCTTCTGCTCCGGCTCGAGCATACCCTCGATACCGCTCTTGAGCTCATTGATACAGTCGTAGATGACTGAGTAGAGACGGATCTCGATTTCCTCCTTCTCTGCAAGCTTACGTGCTGAAGGCATAGGACGTACCTGGAATCCGATGATGATCGCGTCTGAAGCTGCTGCAAGAAGGATATCCGACTCTGAGATAGCACCCACGGCCTTGTGGATCACATTCACGCGAACCTCCTCTGTAGAGAGCTTGATGATAGAGTCTGAGAGTGCCTCGATCGAACCGTCCACGTCTCCCTTGACAATGACATTGAGCTCCTTGAAGTTTCCGATAGCGATACGGCGTCCGATCTCCTCGAGAGTCATATGTTTCTGAGTCTTGATGCCCTGGATACGGATAAGCTGCTCGCGCTTGTTCGCGATGTCCTTAGCCTCCTTCTCGTCTGCCATGATGTTGAAAGTCTCACCGGCAGTAGGGGCTCCGTTAAGACCGAGAACGGATACCGGAGTCGAAGGACCTGCCTCGTCCACCTTCTGTCCACGCTCGTTGAACATTGCCTTCACACGTCCTGTATAACATCCTGAGAGCATTACATCTCCTACCTTCATTGTACCGTTCTGTACGAGGATTGTAGCAAGATATCCGCGTCCCTTGTCGAGAGATGACTCGATGACGGCGCCGGTAGCCCTTCTGTTAGGGTTGGCTTTGAGCTCAAGCATCTCCGCTTCGAGAAGTACCTTCTCCAAGAGAAGATCTACATTGACACCGTGCTTAGCGGAAATCTCCTGGCACTGGTATTTTCCACCCCAATCCTCGACGAGGATGTTCATGTTCGAGAGCTGCTCGCGGATCTTGTCCGGATTTGCTCCTGGCTTGTCGATCTTATTGATAGCGAAGATCATCGGTACACCTGCGGCCTGAGCATGGTTGATCGCCTCCACAGTCTGTGGCATGATGCAGTCGTCGGCTGCCACGATGATGATCGCAACGTCTGTCATCTTCGCACCACGGGCACGCATGGCGGTAAAGGCCTCATGTCCGGGAGTGTCGAGGAAAGTGATCCTCTGTCCGTCAGGAAGTTCCACGTGATATGCACCGATGTGCTGTGTGATACCTCCGGCCTCACCTGCGATTACATTTGCTTTACGGATATAGTCCAGGAGGGAAGTCTTACCATGGTCAACGTGACCCATCACGGTGATCACCGGTGGACGTGGGAGGAGATCTTCCTCTGTATCCTCAGCCTCTCCCTGGGTAATAGCGTCAGTAAGGTTCGCAGTGACGAACTCTACTTCATATCCGAACTCCTCTGCTACGAGGACAAGTGTCTCAGCGTCAAGACGCTGGTTGATCGACACCATCATACCCAAGCTCATACAAGCTCCGATAACCTTGGTCACAGGAGTGTTGTTCATAAGGGTTGCGAGGTCGTTTACTGTAACGAACTCGGTCACCTTCAACACCTTCTGCTCGAGCTGCTGCATCTCCATCTCCTCCATCATCCTCTGTGATGCCGCCTCTCTCTTTTCTTTTCTATGCTTTGCACCGAAGTTACCCTTCTTGCCTTCGTTCATACGGGCATATGTCTCCTTGATCTGCTTCTGGATCTCCTTCTGCATCTCTTCCTGCTCGGCCTCGGTCATTGGCTTGAACTTGTCACCGCCACGGTCGCGACGATTTTTCTTGTTGTTCTTGCCCTGCTGCTGGTCTGCCGGACGCTGCTGCTTCTGGCCGTTGTTCTGCTGGCCCTGGCCGCCCTTGTTCTTGTCCTTCTTGACCTTGTTGTCAGCCTCGACCTTAGTCACATCCACCTTCTGGCTTCCGTCCTTGCCGATTCTCTCTCTCTTCTTCTTTTTCTTCTTCTTATCGAACTGTGAGAGGTCGATCTTGTCCACTACCTTAGGACCGGCAAGACGCTCCACCTCGATCTTCACTTCGCGTGGCTGTGGCTTCTCTTCCACCTTGTCTTCCACTTTTGCCTCAGCCTTAGGCTCTTCTGCCTCAGGTTCAGCAGCCGGTGCTGCAGGAAGTTCTGGCTCTGCCGGCTTTACAGGCTCTACCGCTGGGGTTGGGGCGGTCTGAGGCTCTGGTGCAGGCTCAGCCTTCGGCTTCTCCTCGATAACAGGAGATTTCTTCTTGTCAAACTGAGAAAGATCGATCTTGTCGACAATCTTGAGGCCCCCTTCCTGCTGGACAGGCTTTGGCTCTTCCTTTTTCTCTACAACAGGCGCTGCCGGTTTTTCGACCACCTGTGCAGCCGGTTTCTCCTCTTCCTTGACAGGCTCGCTGTTGAGAACATTGGTCTTGATGACAACCTCTCTTTCCAGTACTTCCTCTTCTTCGCGGCTCGACTTCTTCTTCGATCCCATCTCAATGATTTCCTTGAGCTTGATCGTAACCTTTTCCGAGTCTTTTTTAAGTTTAAGGTCTTCACCGAACTTTGCCTCTATTGCCGGAAGATACTCGTCCGAAACCTTTGCGTTCGGATTCATCTCCACATTGGCACCCTTCTCGTTGAGGAAATCAACGAGTCTGGCAAGTCCGATGCTGAATTGCTTTGTAAGTTTACTTAATCTGATTTCTGCCATTATATTACCCCTTTATTACTATTCTTCTTCAAATTCCGCACGGAGAATGTCCAGAATCTCCTCTACGGTCTCGTCCTCGAGGTCAGCCCTCTTTGCGATATCTGCAGCTGAAAGTGCGAGAACGCTCTTCGCTGTGTCGCATCCGATGCTCTGGAGCTTCTCGATGATCCATGCGTCGATTACATCATCGAATTCGCTAAGGAGCACGTCTTCCTCTTCTGCATCGATATCATCCTTAGGAAGCTCTCTCCAAACCTCGATTTCCTTGCCTACGAGCATGCCGGCGAGCTTTATGTTGCATCCACCTTTACCGATACCCTTCTTGACTTCGTCAGGAAGCATATATACTTTGATCTTGTCTTCCTCTCCGCCAAGTACGATTGATGAGATCTTTGCCGGATTGAGCGCTCTCTGGATGAGGAGCTGGGTGTTGTTTGTCCACTGGAGTACGTCGATGTTCTCATTTCTGAGCTCACGTACGATACCGATGATACGTGCACCCTTGACTCCGATACATGCTCCGATCGGATCGATGCGCTCGTCGTAAGATTCTACAGCCACCTTAGCACGCTCTCCAGGGATACGTACCACCTTCTTTACAGTGATGAGTCCGTCGAGAATTTCAGGAACCTCACTCTCGAAGAGTTTCTCAAGGAACTCAGGTGTTGTACGTGAAAGAACGATGTATGGAGTAGTATTGTTCTTCATTTCCACGCTCTTGATGATGGCGCGTACTGTGTCGTTCTTCTTGAAATGCTCGCCAGGGATCTGCTCCGACTTAGGGAGTCTGAGCTCATTTCCGTCCTCGTCGAGAATGAGAACTTCCTTCGCCCAGGTCTGGTAAACCTCTCCTGTGAAGATTTCGCCGATCTTGCCTACATATTTGTTGTAAAGGTTAGCCTTCTCGATGTCCATGATACGGCCCTGAAGGTTCTGACGGATGTTCAGGATACCGCGGCGGCCGAAGTCCTTGAGCTCGATCTTCTTTGCGAAAGTCTCGCCGATCTCGTAGTCGTCGTCGAGTGCAGGGTCGTCCTGAGCGATTTCTGTGTTCGGATCCTCAACTTCCTCTACCACCTCTCTGTTCCAGTAGATCTCGCAGTCTCCCTTGTCGATGTTGATGATGATGTCAAAGTTGTCTGCCGATCCGTAGGTCTTTGTAATCTGAGTTCTGAACACATCCTCGAGCACACCCATCATTGTCGGTCTGTCGATGTTCTTCTGGTTCTTGAACTCAGCAAAAGCGTCTTTAAGTTCAATCTTTTCCATTGTTATGTCTTTGTTAATTAAATTCAATGAATGGTTTTACCGAATTCACCTGGTCCATTGTGAAACGGTCGATATGCTCCACCAGCTCTTTCTTCTTCTTTCCTTCCACTGCTTCTTTAGCCGAATATTTCAGAGTGATGCTTTCTTCGTCTGCGGCTTCCAGAAGAGCGATCATCTTCTTTCCTCCCTTCAGCTGTACTTCCACCTTCGAACCGACAGCCTTCACAAACTGCTTGAATACCTTGAAAGGCTGGTCAAGTCCGGCAGAGCTTACGGTGAGCGAGTAGTCCTCAGCTTCTCTGTCGAATCTGGTTTCGAAGTATCTGCTGAGAGAAACGCAGTCATCAAGTTCGATTTTTCCGTTTTCGGACTCGATAGTCAAAACAATATCGTTATCTTTGCTGACTGAAACGTCAACGATGAAACATCCGCGTGCAACAATTTCGCCGCCGATGGCATCTATTATGTCTGATGTTTTAATCATAGCTCCTGGTAATGCATAAAATAAGGGGGCTTTCCAGCCCCCTGAATCATTCTCACGGTGCAAATATACGAAAAAAAACATAATCAGCAAATTTTATCTGACCGCAATATAATGGAATTCAAAGCAAAAGAGATCGCAGAGATACTTCACGGCACGGTGGAGGGAAATCCTGAAGCCGTTGTCACTACATTCGCCAGGATCGAGACCGGAAAGCCCGGAACCATATGCTTTTTCGCGAATCCTAAATACGAACAGTATGTCTATACCAGCAAGGCGGACATCATTATCGTGAACAAGTCTTTCGAACCTAAGGAGGCGGTGGCTGCTACAATGATACGTGTCGATGATGCTTATTCCGCTGTAGCCACGCTTCTGGATTATGTCACAGCCAGAAAGCGTTCATATCGGAGATATCGCGGTTGCCGCAGCAGGGTCCGCTGGAGCTCGAAGATCGGAAAGAAAGTGTATGTCGGCGATTTCTCATATGTCGGAAAAAGAGCCAGGGTCGGAGATTTCACCAAGATTTACGAGAATGTGTACATCGGAGATGATGTGAAGATCGGTTCGCACTGCATCATTTACCCGGGAGTCCGCATTTATCCCGGAATGGTGATCGGCAACAATGTCATCATCCATGCCAATGCCGTTATCGGAGCGGATGGCTTCGGATTTGCGCCGCTTGAGGACGGCACCTGGAAAAAGATAGAGCATACCGGCAATGTCATCATAGAGGATGACGTGGAGATCGGAGCCAATACCTGTATTGACAAGTCGCAGATGGATTCGACCATCATACGCCGGGGTGTGAAGATCGATGATCTGTGCATGATCGCCCATAATGTGGAGGTAGGACGCAATACTGTAATGGCGGCAATGACAGGAATCGCCGGATCTACCAAGGTCGGAGAGCACTGCATATTCGGAGGTCAGTCGGGTATAGCAGGTCATCTGACCATAGCCGACAATACATCTCTGGGAGCGCAGACCGGAGTCATAGGCAGTATCAAGACTCCGGGACAGGCCTATATGGGTACTCCTGCGATCCCGTACAAGGATTATCTTCGCAGTTATGCTGTCTTCAAAAAAGCCGGTAAATGAGAATATTACATTCAAAAATGACATGTTTCTCAAAATAATGACTATCTTTGCAGGCTAAAATGTCTCGGACTGGCCGCGATGGCATTCCGAGTATGGAATTTGAAGTAAGAAAGTAATGCAGTTGCAACAGACAGTTAAGAAAAACTATACATTTGAGGGTAAGGGACTTCATACCGGAAAGATTGCCAGAATGACAGTCTGTCCGGCTCCGGAAGATACAGGTATTGTCTTCAGAAGGACCGACCTCGGCGAGGACGCTTTGGTGCCGGCTTTGGCGGAGAATGTCTCCAATACAGCCAGAAGTACGACGATATCATCAGGTAACGCTTCAGTATCTACAATCGAACATATTCTTTCCGCGCTCACAGGTATGGGCGTGGATAATGCTTATATTGATATCGATAATGTAGAGGTGCCTATCCTGGACGGTAGTGCGAAGCCATATATCGATGCGATGTGGAAAGATGGTTTCCGGGAACAGGATGCTCCCCGCCGGTATATCGAGATCAAAGAGACTATCGAGATAAGGAATGAGGAAAAAGGCTCTCTGGTACGTATCGAGCCTGCTGACGAATTCCAGTATGACATAATGGTGGATTTCAATTCGAGAGTTCTTGGTGTACAGCACGCGCAGTGGGATCCGTCGGTGTTGTATCCGGAGCAGATCGGTGTCTGCAGAACATTCGTTTTCTTCCACGAGATAGAGTTCCTTTTCAATAATAACCTTGTCAAGGGAGGTGATGTGGACAATGCTATCGTCATCGTCGAGCATCCCGTTACAGACGCCCAGGTGGAGCGTATGAGCCAGCTCTTCAATGTACCGGCTCTCAAGGTCCGCGAGGACGGATATCTGAGCAATCTCGTCCTGCGTTTCCCTAACGAATGTGCAAGGCACAAGCTTCTCGACCTTATCGGTGATCTCCGTCTGTGCGGAGGTTTCCTGAAGGCAAAGGTAACTGCTGAAAAGGCAGGTCATGGAATTAACACAACAGCAGCCAAGGCTGTAAGACAAACATTATAATTATGGCAAATATTCATCCACTGGCAACAGTGCATCCGAATGCTAAGCTCGGAGAGAACGTAGAGGTCGGACCTTACGCATATATTGAAGAACATGTAGAGATAGGCGACGGTTGCAAGATTCTTCCTCACGCGACAATCTTCAATTATGTAAAGATGGGTAAGAACTGCACAGTGTTCCCTGGTGCTGTAATCGGAGCTATTCCTCAGGATCTTAAATTCGATGGAGAGGTCACTTATGTGGAGATCGGCGACAATGTCAACATCCGTGAGTGCGCAACCATCAACCGTGGAACAAAGGCAAGCGGAAGGGGAGTGACCAAGATCGGAAACAATGTACTTCTGATGTCATATACTCATGTCGCTCACGACTGTACAGTGGGAAACAACTGTATCCTTGTAAGTTATGTCGGAATCGCGGGTGAAACTGATGTGGATGACTGGGCTACCATCGGAGGAAGCTCTGTGGCACACCAGTTCTCAAGAATCGGAAAGCATGCATTTGTGGGAGGTGGCTGCAAGATCAACAAGGATGTACCTCCATATGTGCTCTGCGGTCGAGATCCGCTCACTTATGCCGGTGTAAACATCGTAGGACTCCGCAGAAGAGGCTTCACTTCAGACCAGATCCGCAGCATCAAGGATATGTATGACATTATCTATAATGCCGGATCTAACTTCTCGGATGCTCTTGCAAAGATTGAACTTGGATTCCCTGAGTCAGAGGAAAGAGACACCATCATCAGTTTCATCAGAAACTCGAAGAGAGGTATCATCAGAGGCATGAACTCTGAGACCAAGGGCAATATCGACTAATCGTGCCTAAGTTATTTTCAATAGCATATTTTCCTCCCGTCTCCTATTTCGCCGCAATGGCTCAGGAAATGGAAGGTTTGATCAGCAGACGTGGCGGTGACACTTCTCTCGAACTGTCTCCGTCAGTCGTATATATTGAGGCCTGTGAAAATTATCAGAAGCAGTCGTACCGTAACCGTTGCAGATTCTATGCGGCGGATGGCGTGCAGGCCCTTTCCTTTCCGATCGTCCACGAGGCGGGAACTCATAAGCTTCCTATATCTGAAATCAAAGTGGATTACTCCACTCCCTGGATCCAGCAGCATAAGCGGGCCATAATATCGGCCTACAGGACATCTGCTTATTTCGAATACTATCAGGATGAGCTGTTTGAGATTCTTGACAGCAGACCGGAGAAGCTCTTCGACCTGAATCTTGCCATCATCCGTTTCTTTATCGAGAAGACGGGTATCAAGGTCGATCTGAGGCTAACTTCCGACTATTCGCCCCAGGGCCTTGTGGAGGATGCCTCTGTCCGATGTGAAGATCTTCGTGAAATCATCCATCCCAAGCGTCCTGATGATATCCTTGCATCACTTGATCTGGAAAAGCCGTATTTCCAGGTCTTTGCCAGGAAATACGGCTTCAAGTCGGATCTGTCCATTATGGATCTTCTTTTCAATGAAGGTCCGGACAGCATAATGTTTCTGAAAAAGCTTTAGAACCTCCAGCCGAAGGTCAGGAGGACCTTCCACTGGTTTCTGTTGATCATGACTTCCGGTGCATAGGCGCTTTCGATCACGTATCCGTCTGCGTCGAACATGTAATCTGCATAAGGCATGAAATATTCCTTCGGCATTATTGTCTTTCTTACAGCAAGATCGGCAAAGAAAGAGTTCTTGGAGCTGTATCCCAGGCCGAATGACAGATTCTGTGTCTTGCTGACAGGAAGCTTCTCGCCCCACGAATCGTAAAGTTCTGGAGAAGTCGCTGCGCGATATCCGGCTCTTATTGCGAGGCTGCTGAAAGGCTTTACCTCGGCACCGATCCTGATTATGTGTGATATGCCGAAACATTCTCTGATCTCATTGTTGACATCTTCGAAATAATCTCTGTCCATACCTTCGGTTCTGTATTTCATCTGGCCGTAGTCGGACATTTCATAGTCCGCGCTGATTACTGCAAACTGCCCGAGAGTATAAGCAAGTCCGAAATTGGCTCTGAATGGGGAAACCATTGTGTATGTGCCGCTTCCGTATGGGCTCTTTGCGTATGCGTTGTACCCTGCATCTGTATAGGAGGTCTCGCCGCTCATCTGCCACTCTTCATTGATCCTGTTTACCGTAGGTGTCTGGATCGCAGCTCCTAAGCGGAATCCGAATCCCGGTGTTATGATCACTCCGAATTTTCCATAATATCCTACACCGGTAGCCGAATAGGAATACCTGTAGCTCATATCCTTGAAATACATCGAGTACATTGAGCCGTCAGGTCTTTGCATGTCAATCTGGAAGTCTGACGGATCGACTGCGCTCTCCTTGAAGTATTCGTCATAACCATAGTCGAGGGAACTGAAACCAAGGTTGGCTCCTATATATATGAAGTCCGAAATGTTGGCTCCGAGGTTGATTACATAATCGTCTTTACCTCCACGGACGGTTCTTCCGTATGACTGGGCAAGAGGCCCTCCCAAACCCACTTCGCCATTGTCATATATTACCTCGCTGGCTCCCACAAACTGGTCGTCATATCCTCCGAATGTAGAGATCATACCGCTCTGATAGCCTACAACAGGCTTCCAAGGCATGAAGTCATAGGCGTCATTCGCTCCCAGGTCAGCACCGAAATATCCGTTCACTGTGGCGTCATATGCCATGGAACCCATGAATGAGGTGCTGTTGTTTGTTCCGGATGCATACACGTCATCATCCCAGCTTGCGGATCTGTTCATCAGAAATCCGAAGCTGACGTTCTTCAGACCGCTTGTCCTGTGAGTGTCGAAATTGAAAGTTACTCCCAGATTCGGCAGAGAGAAGCGAGTGATGCTGCTTCTCATCTCCTTTTCAAAATACGGAAGACTGCCGTCTGTATAAGGGGATACTCCCTTTGTCGTACTGGCAGAAATAGTCAATCCAGGGGTCAGTGTCACTTGTGAATAACTTGCCACGGCACTTCCCGCGGGATTGATGGTCACTGAACCGAGGTCTCCTCCGAGTGCTGTGAATGCATTGCCCATTGCGACTGTTCTTGCCGTACCTTCATAGTTGTTTTCGCTGAACAGAAGGGCGTCATATGCTGTCTGGGCATGACTGCATACGGCTGCTAATGCCATTATTATAATAAGTGCTGTCTTTCTCATTGTCTGAGTGGTTTTGAATTGTCCTTATCTTCTGCCTCCTGACGAACCTCCGCTTCTTGTAGCTCCGCCCGAGCTGAATCCTCCGCCGGAGCTGCCTCTGCTGTAGCTTGAGCTTCCGCCGGTGCTGAAGCTTGATCTGCTTGATGATGAGCTGCTGCGGTTATAGCTTGAAGCATTCGACGAATTCCTCGATGTGCTTCTGTCGTAGCTTGACGATCTTTCAGCCGTTGAAGAAGGTCTGTTATAGCTTGGCGAACTTGAGCTTTCCCTGCTTACAGTTCCGCTTGGCACGGTCGCGGAAGCCGGTCTCCTGTAGTTTGGCTGGGTGGCTGCCTGCGCTTTGCCTGAAGGCGATACCTGTCGTCCTGCAGTTACTGTCTGTCTTTCGGCAGTCCCTCTGATGGCTGTTCCGGTATTGCGTACGCTTGTCTTCTCGTTTCTGATGGAAGGGGTAGTCCTTACGACTGAAGATCTGCTGGCTGTCGGTGACTGAACCGAGCCTGCTGTCCTTCCGCTTGAAACTCTTCCTGATGAGACTCCTGCGGATGCCTGGACACGGCTGGCCGATGTGCTGCTGTTCCTGCTTACGGTGCTTCTGCTTCCGATGCCTCCCCGGAGCGATGAACTGCTTCCGAATACTCTTTCCGAGCCTGTCTGGTGCCTTGAGCCATACCATACGTCCTTATGGTGGTCAGCCCCTCCGATGTGCCCGTGTCCGTGATGGTGGTGATGTCCCCAGTACGGATCCCATCCGCCGTACCATCCGCAGTAGTATGGGTTGTAATACGGACTGTACCAAGGGTCATACCATCCCCAATGACTGCCCCAGTACCACGGGTCGTACCATCCTCCGTAGTATCCTCCGTAATAATACGGGCTGTACCAGCTTCCGAAATGCCATCCGTCATACCATCCGTGGTATCTCCATGGAGCGAAGTCCCATGAATACCAAGGCGAGTAATGCCTGCTCCAGTACCACGAGCTGCCGATGCTGTACGGGCCGTAGTAATAGCCGTAATTGTTCTCGAGATCGTATCTCCAGTCGTACGGATTTTCTCCTACAGTCACTACGGTTCCGCCAAGTTTCTGGTCGTATCTGATCATGGCTGACATGTCCTGAGGTATGGCCACTGTATCCTTCTTGTCTCCGAAAAGATATATCTGTGATTCCTTTGTCTTATGGGCAAGTGCCTGAGACTCAGACTGGGATTCGGCTTTTTCTGCCTTTGTCCTGAAAGATGGAGTGTTGCTGTAGATGCCGTCCTGGAACCTTTGCCCGTTGTCCGAAGATGCAAGCTGGGTAATGGCACCGCACGAAGAGAGTATGAAGGCTGCCACAATAATCAGCACTGAACTCTTTTTCATAGTTATTCTCCTATTTTATTTATAATAATTTCGTATCTTCGCAACTTGAATTGCCTTGCAATAACTGTACCGTCGTTTACGACTCTACATAGTTGCGCATTCAAGTACAATGATAAGGAAAAAAACAATAAAAAGCAAAATACAATGGCAAAAGAGGTAACTAAAAGGTCTGACAATTATTCACAGTGGTATGATAACCTTGTGGTGAAGGCGGACCTCGCTGAGCGTTCAGCAGTAAGAGGTTGTATGGTGATCAAGCCATACGGATACGCGATTTGGGAAAAGATGCAGGATGTCCTTGACAAGATGTTCAAGGAGACAGGACATCAGAATGCTTATTTCCCTCTTTTTATCCCTAAGTCTTTCCTCAGCCGTGAGGCCGAGCACGTAGAAGGATTTGCAAAAGAGTGCGCTGTGGTGACACATCACAGACTTATGGCATCCCCTGATGGAAACGGTGTGGTGGTGGATCCTTCGGCAAGACTTGAGGAGGAGCTCATTGTAAGACCTACTTCGGAAACAATCATCTGGAATACCTACAAGAACTGGGTTACATCATGGAGAGATCTCCCTATCCTCTGCAATCAGTGGGCTAATGTGGTCCGCTGGGAGATGCGTACCCGTCTTTTCCTCCGTACGGCTGAGTTCCTCTGGCAGGAGGGTCACACCGCTCACGCTACCCGTCTGGAAGCTGAGGAGGAGACAATGAAGATGGTGAATGTGTATGCTGACTTTGCCCGTAACTATATGGGTGTGCCGGTAGTGGTAGGTCATAAGAGCCCTAACGAACGTTTTGCGGGAGCTCTGGACACTATGACCATCGAGGCTCTCATGCAGGATGGAAAGGCACTTCAGGCAGGTACATCTCACTTCCTTGGCCAGAACTTCGCAAAGGCTTTCGATGTGATGTTTACTAACAAGGAAGGAAAGCAGGAGTACGTATGGGCTACATCATGGGGCGTTTCCACCCGTCTTATGGGTGCCCTGATCATGGCTCATGGAGACGACAACGGTCTCGTACTTCCTCCGAAGCTCGCTCCTATCCAGGTGGTGATGGTCCCTATTACAGGAAAGGATGAGGCTGTGAACAACGGTATCCTTGACAAGATGTATGCATTCAAGAAGGAACTCGAGGCGAAGGGTATCAGCGTGAAGATCGACAATCGTGACACTCTTCGTCCGGGCTTCAAGTTCGCGGAATGGGAGCTCAAGGGAGTTCCGGTACGCCTTGCAATGGGTGGACGTGACCTTGAGAACGGTACTGTGGAGCTCGCGCGTCGTGACACCTGCGAGAAGTCGTCGCATTCACAGGAAGGAATCGCAGATGTAATCGCGGCACTTCTGGATGATATTCAGGCCAATATCTACGCTAAGGCTCTCAAGTTCCGTGATGACAGCATCCGTAAGGTGGATACCTGGGAGGAGTTCAAGGAAGAGATCACCAAGGGTGGATTCCTTCTCTGCCACTGGGACGGTACTCCTGAGACTGAGGAGAAGATCAAGGAAGAGACCAAGGCTACCATCAGATGTATTCCTGTGGACAGCGCTGTATGCGTGGAGGAAGGCAAGTGTATCTACACTGGAAAGCCATCAAACCAGAGAGTACTGTTTGCAATATCGTACTAATAATGAGTAAGTTGACTTATGTATTCGCAGCGGCGGCTCTGTGCTTTTGTGTGAGTCAGGCAGTGGGGGCGCAGGAATTGACTGATGCGCAGAAGGCTGCTGCCGAAGCTGCGAAGGCCATTACTGAAGCTCCTGAGGCTGAGAAGAAGGTCGAACAACCGAAGTATTGGGACGAGTCTCTCAAGACCAATATCAAGTTCGGCCAGACTTCCCTCAACAACTGGGCTGCCGGTGGTGACAATACCGTCACGCTCCAGGCTTTCATCGACGGTAATGCCAATTATAAGAAGGACAATCTTTTCTGGAACAATCGTCTCCAGCTTGATTATGGATTCGTATACGCTTCCTCGAAGCCTATCCTTCAGAAAAGTGATGACCGTATCTATTTCGAAAGCAAGTTCGGATACAAGAACGAGAAGATGAGAAATTTCTCGTTCTCTGCCAACTATGACTTCAAGTCTCAGTTCTCGACCGGATATGACTATCTGACTCCTTCAGTTCCCGCGGACAAGTATCCTGAGGGTACAGGCCTTAATGACCTGAAACATAAGGATCAGGTGAGTTTGTGGAAGGATGCGAGAAAGCTGAAGTCCAATTTTCTTGCTCCTGCTTACACAAATCTCGCGCTCGGTATCGACCTCAAGCCGTGGAAATGGCTTTCGCTCAATATCGCCCCTCTCACCGGTGGCGTTGTGATCGTGAAGGATGTGGACTTGAGGAAAAACTATGGTATGGCTCTCAAGGAGGCTTATGCTGATGCTTCCAAGCTTGATGCTGAAACTGCGGAGAAGTTCAATGAAGACATGGCGTCCGGTGATCCGTCGCTGATCGGACAGTATTACAGAAGTGCCCGCTTCGAATTCGGTGCCCAGATCAAGGCTGACATTGCCGTCAAGGTTAATGACAATTTCGCTTATACCTCACAGCTGGTACTCTTCTCGAACTATCTCGATCATCCTGAGAATATCCGTGTCAACTGGGATAACCGTTTTGACTGGAAAATTGCCAAATATTTCTCCTTGACCTTGACTACCAATATGATATATGATGACAAGGTCATGATATTCAGCGAGAAGGACGGGCAGACAAAGCAGAGGGTACAGTTCAAGGAATCCCTCTTGTTCGGATTTACATACACTATTGCAAGAAAGAGATAATGCAGAAACGCTTTGCAGATACGATGATGGAACTGAGGGGGCTGATCAATGACTGGTCAGCCCCTGTTCTTCTTGCGGTCAGCGGCGGCATCGACTCCATGTGTCTGGCGGAACTTTTCGCCTCTGCGGAGACTCCTGGGTCTTTCGCCATAGCTCATTGCAATTTTCATCTCCGGGGCACGGAAAGTGACGGCGATGAGGAGTTCGTGCGTCAGTGGGCCATGGAACATGGGGTGGAATGCCATACGATCTCGTTTGATACCGAGGCGGAAGCTCGAGAAAGGGGAATCAGCATTGAAATGGCGGCTCGCGACCTTCGTTATGACTGGTTCGCTGCCCTTTGCAAAGAGCATGGATATAAGGGCGTAGCTGTTGCCCATAATGCCAATGATAATGCTGAAACATTGCTACTCAATCTTTTGAGAGGTTCTGGGATCAATGGCATGTCCGGCATGTCCAAGGTTTCTGCTGTGCCAGGCAGCCCGGATATTCTGCTTTTGCGTCCTCTTCTGGACTGCACCCGCAAGCAGATCGAGGGATATATGTTTGCGTACAGGCATTCTTATCGCGAGGACAGCACCAATGCCGTTTCAGACTATAAGCGCAACAGGATACGCAACGAAGTATTCCCGATATTCGAAAAACTGAATCCTTCTTTCGTCCGGACTATCAACCGCGAGATGGGATATTTCAAAGAAGCCGGAGAAATAGTGGAAGACTGGTGCAGAGCGGCAGCCGGTCCGGTCGTCAAAGGGAATCATATCGATACGAAGGCCTTGCTGGACAATAAGCATTGGAAGTATCTGCTGTATCATATACTGGAACCGTACGGATTCAATACTGCAACCCTTTCGTCGATTGAAAATCTTCTGGAATCATCCCGTACCATACCGGGAAAGCGTTTCGAGTCGGCAGATCATGTGCTTTTGACAGGACGTGATGAATTGGTAATCATGCCGTTGGAGCGCGAACCTGTCTTGTGCGATGATGTGATAATGCCGGTCAGAGGAGCGGGGAGGTATCATTTCAACGGTAGGACTTTCGATGTCCGGGTAATTCCTTTTTCGAAGGATATTGACCTTAAGCAGCCGGAAGGAGTGATAATGTCCGATGCCGGGAAATTAAGATTTCCTTTCGTGCTGAGAAAATGGAGGCATGGAGACTGGCTCATACCTCTGGGAATGCGTGGGAAGAAGAAGGTCAGCGATCTTTTTGCTGATCTGAAGTATGACTCGCTGCAGAAGGGGAAGGCTGTGGTCGTAGTTGATACGACTACCGATGGAATGGCTGAAAACCAGCATGTTGCGGCATTGGCCTGTGTCAGGATAGATGGTAGATACAGAATTTCGGATTCAACGGAGTCGATAATAAGAATATCAGAAATCATATCAATACTTCGTTAAAAATTTAACAATTATATAGTTTTCAATTACTTACGTATACAATAGCCCGTTTTCGGGTAGCTTTACAGCACCTCGCAGACGGCATAGAACAAAGCCAAAAAAAGTGTTAAAAAAGATGAAAATA
>JBGVCR010000030.1:0-48840 GCA_045118995.1 Candidatus Cryptobacteroides sp. | reverse complement strand
GGGTAGGCGTACTGAATCCATTCCGGCATATCTATCACATTGATGAATGCACTCTTGCTGTATGCATTTTCTTTCACCCGTCCGATCTTTATGTCACTGATAGTACCGCCAAGAGGGGCCGGAGTGAAGAAATTCAGCATTCCGTCGGTCATATATTGCGATATCCCTTCCTTGGAACTTTTGCATATATACCACTTGCCGTCTTCGCTCATAGTGGTGCCTAGCCCCGTGTCTTCAAGGATTTCGACTCCTATCATTTCAAAGAAAGAGCTGTTTCCGTCGATAAATGCGACATTCTCATATTTGCCTGTCGTATTGTCTCTCAATCCAGTCATTATCCAGCTGGTCGGCAATGAAATCGTGGCTCCCACCTTTTCCACGAACGGAAGTGACTCCAGTTCTTCGAAGAACCTGTTGTCTTCCGTAATGAATTCCGTGTATATCATATTATCGTATTCATATCCGAAAGGCTGATTGATGAGATGACGGGTCTGGCGTGTCACGCCGAAGCATACTGACAATGCACCGATGCTGAGCAGACCTGCGAGGCCGATGAATACCTTGCTGAATGTGACCTTGTCTTTATATCTTGCCTCACCTTTGATCACATTGACCGCACTGTAGGACGAAAGGATCAATGAAGGGACAGCGCTGGCGATTGCGACCATTATCACGATGATGCCGGCCAATATCAGGTACTCGTTCAGCTGGGACAGAGGATTGATCTCTGCACCAAGAATCTGGCCGATAGGATCCTTGAATGCAAGAGCGATGATCACCGCGAAAATGCATGATACGGCTAACAGTATGAATGCTTCCGCAAAACAGCGGCCGATTATGCCCTTCCGATCTGTGCCTAGGAGCTGACGCGTCGCTATCTCCTTGATTCTGAATCTGCTGAAGGCAATGGTGAGCACAATGTAATCAAGCAGGGAAACGATGGCTATGAATATGCACATAAGAAGATATATTCCGAAGAGTCTGCCCTGGCGGATATTGTCGAAATGATAACTGAAGTGTTTCGGATCCTGTTTCTTGATATCATCAAACGGTGTCAATACAAGCTCCATCTTATAGTAATCCGGATCATAATTCCTTGCTACCTTCTTGAATTCAGTGGTGAGGGTGCTGCATAGGCTGTAAGGGTCTGCCTCTTTGTCCAGCTTTACAAAACTATATTCAGCGATTCTCATCCCGCCTCCGAACAGTGATTCCTGCTTCTCGAAAATGAGGTCGAGGTTCATTATTATGTCCGGCTCGATGAATACGGTGCGCGAAAATGGTTTGAAGATGCCCGTAACAGTCAGATTCACGTTTAAATCCTCCACCGGTTCGTCAGACCATTGCCAGAAAGGATTCCTCTCAAATACATTGATTTCTTTACCGAGCACGTCGCCGTCAGGGAAGAGTGTGTTTGCCATCTCTTCTGATATCACAACACTATACTTCGATGACAATGCATTTTCCGGATCGCCTTCCAGCAATGGGAATGTGAAGAAGTCAAAGAAAGTGTCTGATGCTCCCAGGATTTTAGCGTTCATCTTTGTCTCTCCATGGCTGACGGTAGTCAGATCGTTGAACAAAGATGGATTTCTGCCGCTATGCACCATACCGCATGAACTCTTTATCTCCGGCATAGTCTCATATAATGCCGGTACCTCGCTAAAGCAATCCGAACGCTCCAGACCGTGAACCATGTATACATCATCCGTATTCTTCAACACTTTGTTCACACTCATATCGTTCACGATATATGAGCTCAATACGATCACGAACGCCAGTGCGAGGCTCAATCCCACCACCTCGATCGCAGTATATAGTTTGTTCCTAGACAGGAATCTTAAATAGCTTTTCATGATATTCAAATGTTATTCTTTCAATACTCCCGAACTTACTCCGTCTTCAACGCCTCCGCAGGATCGGTATTCGCAGCCTTCCATGAACGAACAGTCACAAGTGCTACAGTAACTGCAAGGACGAGAACTAAAGCTACGATATATATCCAGTATGGGGTTGCGATCCTGTTTGCAAATTGTTCCAACCATCGTGAAGAGAACATCCATGAAACTGGTGCGGCAATGATGAAACAGATGAATACGATGCCAACATATCTGCTATTGAGCATTGAAACCATCTGCATAGTTGTTCCTCCATATACCTTGCGAACTGCAATTTCGCTTCGGCGGTATTGAGTCTCAAACATTACAGTGCCGAACACTCCCATCAGTGCAATTACAATCGCCAATATTGCAAACAGGCCAATAAGCACCATATCTTTCTTCGTCTGTTCATACAGGCTCTCAACCCATTCTTCCAAGTAATGGAGCTCAGGCTCATCGGCAGCTGGAGCAAGTTCCTCTGAAATACTCTTTACATAGTCAGCAAAGCCTTTAAAATCAGCTCCGCCACGCAGACGGATATAGAAATGACTCATCCTGTCTTTTTCTGAAACACAGTAGAATGCATGATACTCGTCAGGCTGACTTACCGATGTCAAACGAACATCTCGTATGATGCCGACATATTTCATAGCACCTTCTTCGTGTCCCAGTGGTATACCGATATCTCGGTGCATCTGCTGAGTCATGACAATCTCATTAGTTCGGTCCGATGATGGGGTAAAGCCGCTTCCTTCGAGAATGTCAAAGCCAAAGAAATCAAGAAAATTCCAACGGACTCCGTTTGACTTCATTGAATAATCCCTTTCCTGATAAACTCGTCCCCATCTCTGGTTGCAGCTGAGAAGATTCATCTGGGAGGCTGTTACATTTTCTGCATCTGGGTGTTGCATGAGACGCTCTATGACAGTTTCAGACCGGGTACTCAAGTCCCAAGAAGCAAATGTGACTACATTCTCCCTGTCAAATCCCAGATCGTATGTAGTCATATACCTGTATTGGAGATAGAAGACTGCTGTTATGATAATCAATACCATAGCAACGGTAAACTGTAGCCCTACCATGACAGCACGCAGCTTTCGTCCAATTGCAGATTGTGCAAAACCATTCTTGACTCCTAATGACGCATTGAAACAAGTGATGTAGAATGCCGGGTAGAGTGCAGCACCAAATGCGAGCAGCACCATCAAGGCAAGAATCATTATAAAGACATGAATATTGTCAGCAATGGCAAGGGAACAGATTGAAAAATCAGTTATGAAACTATCCTTGATTGCTACTATGACACATAAAGTAAATGCCATTGACAGCAAGACAAATCCGATTGCTTCAAACAGAAAGTTCCAACGCAATGATCTCTGACTCGCACCGAACACTTTGCACACATTGACAGATCGCATACGTATTGGAACGAGAGCAAAGAAGAAATTGATAAAGTTAATAAAGGCTATAAGCACAATTATCAACGCTATACTTGACAGAATAATAGGAGTTGACTTCTTACCTGTCTGAAAATTACCGGAATCGTGGAACTCCGCATAGTACATCTTATCAACGCGTACTAGACGTGTGGCGAGCATATGAGCGCCATTCTCTATCTCGGCTTCTATTTCAGTTTTATATTCTGGCTCTTCTTTGATCCATTCTTTCGCCATTCCAAGATACCACTCAGCATAACGCTGCCTGAATACATCGATATAGCCGTTTATATCAGTCCCTTCCTTAAAACGGACATAGTTACAGTAGTTCCAATTATTGGTTTCTGTGGTATAAACCTTCTCATCATGTTGCATTATGCCCCAATGTCCGAAAATGCAATTTTTCGGCATGTCCTCGTATATGGCTACGACTGTCTGCTGGTGAGCAGGTTTTCCATCGTCGTGCCAGCGTCCACCCTCAAACCAAATGGTTTCACCTACGCCAATACCCAGCTTCTCTGCCACAGAACGTGAAAAAATTACAGTGTTCGGGTCTTTCAAACCCGCAAAGTCTCCACTGAGACACTCGAATCCAAAGAAGTCCGGAACATTAGGCGTACCTCGATATACATATTCGTTGAACGGCTCAAAGTGATAGTCATTCTCCTTTATCCACACACGGCTTATTGCAGGATAGGGAGCAATTGACGCCACCTCTTCCGTACCAGGATATGCCTCCATTGCTTCGTACGCCAATGCTCCAGGAGAGTTTGGGCTCCAGTGCATCTCGTCAGGATCTCCACCGAAGTTTGGAGAAATCAGGTAAGTGTGCTCAGTGTCCTTCAGACAGCTATTATATGTAAGAGTGTACCATACTTGTGAAGCGATAACGTAAAACGCAACAAAAGCAAAGGTAAGCCCGATCACATTCAATAGCGACGCAGTCTTGAAGCGACGAAGCGTTGTAAGGAAATTTGATATATGTGCATTCATTTATGTCTGCTTGTTAAGTTTGAAAACCGGCAGTGTCTCACGACAGCGCCGTTGTCGTTGTTAAGTTCAATATTTATGTTTAACAATCTACTAGAGTTCGTTCTTCACGTCGCTGACGATCTGGCCGTCGAAAAGGTTGACGATGCGCTGTGCGCATGCCGCATCCTTCTGCGAGTGGGTTACCATCACGATTGTAGTGCCTTCCTTGTTAAGTTCTGTAAGAAGATCCATCACCTCCTTACCGTTCTTCGAGTCGAGGTTACCTGTAGGCTCATCGGCGAGGATCAGCTTAGGGTTTGATACGACTGCACGGGCGATGGCAACGCGCTGCTGCTGACCACCTGAAAGCTGCTGTGGGAAGTGCTGGGCTCTGTGGCTGATATTCATCCTCTTGAGCATCTCAGTCACGCGGGCCTTGCGCTCTGATGCGCTGATGTTGAGATATCTCAAAGGAAGCTCTACATTCTCAAATACGTTAAGTTCATCAATGAGATTGAAACTCTGGAACACGAAACCGATGTTTCCCTTGCGGAACTTTGTGCGGTCCTTCTCCTTGAGCTTTGCCACTTCATGTCCGAGAAGCATGTAGCTTCCGTCTGTAGGATTGTCAAGTAGGCCGAGGATGTTCAGTAGGGTAGACTTGCCACATCCTGACGGGCCCATGATGGCCACGAATTCGCCGTCTTTGATTTCGAATGAAACCTTGTTGAGTGCTGTTGTCTCGATTTCCTCTGTACGGAAAACCTTGCTTAGGTCTGTAACTGTAATCATCTTAGTATAATTTAATCGTTAATATTCTGTATACTATGTATAGTTCTATTCGTTTTTCAATGACTCCACAGGATTACTTCTCGATATGCGGAGGCTGTTTATTATGACGCATCCTGATACCAGGAGGATGATAAGCACGTCCGCAAGGATAAAGTACCATGGAGATAAAGGAATCTTCTCTGAGAAGTTCTTGAGCCACGCAGAAGCGGCAAAATACGCTCCCACGTTGCCGAGGATGATAGCCGGAATGCTGAGCTTCATGATTTCCGCAACATAAATACCCACAAGTTCCCTGACTGTAGCTCCGTTGATCTTGCGTACGGCCATCTCCTTGCTCCTTCTCTGAGACTCATCGCGAACGTAGCCTATCAGTCCGAAGAGGGCGATAAGTATGGATACGACACATCCGATTATGACGGTGTTTCTCATTCTTCTTTCACCAGAGTAAGCCTCGCGCATAGAGTCCGTAAATGACTTGACAACCACATCCTTGTCCCCAATCCTGTACTGTATCGCTTCCTCGACCTTTGCCATCATCTCGTTTGTCACTTCCGACACCTTGATGACCATATATGGCATATAATCTTTGCCGACTTCTCCGAAGAATTTGATGCTTGCACGCATATCCTGATTTGTCAGTGTGTTGATTCTGTAGTCCTTATAGACTCCGCTGATCGTGAAGGCTGCGTGCATATAGTCGTGTTCGGTGATGTGTACCTGCTTGCCGACAGCACCGTCACTCCAGTCTTGATATTCCATCATCTTCTTGACGAAGCTCTCACTTACTGCAATCTCATCAGCCGTCAGTGGATATCTGCCTTCAAGGAAATCAATGTCAAGCATCTCGAAGAGTCCGGCTGAACCGCAATATTGGTCAGCGATGTTGAATAATTCCTGATAGCCGTTCTCCATCAGGAAGACATTGTTGCCTGAAGAATAATCGAGAGGGAGGCTATAAGACATCTGTACATCTGTTATTCCCGGCATACTTTTCAGATCGTCGATGATACTCTGGTGAATGCCACTGTCAGTACCTCTAAGTTCTGTATATATAAGGTCCTCGTATTCATATCCCGGCCTGTCATTGACGGCTTTGTGGTACTGCGCCGCAATCACACCCATCAATGTGAGCAGAAGTGCGCATATTCCGGTCTGGATGAAAAGAAGTACCAGTTTCCAGACCTTCTTGTTCTCCTTGTAGTTTCTGATCGCTGCTCCTGCCGGAATCCTGGAATAAAGATAACCAGGTACAAGTGCTGCAATGAAGAATACAGCCAGTATGACCCCAAAGACAGTCATATATGTTCCTCTTACCAGAAGAGCATCTGAACGGACTCCGACTATATCCTCAATGACTGTCTGAAGTGAAAGTACGATAGCAGCAACAACGACCAATGATGCTGCTACATCAACTGCCGCCTCCTTGAACATAATTCCGTAGATGTTTGAGCCAGCTGCTCCATAGCACTTGCGTACTCCTATCTCCTTTGACTTCTTTACCAGAGCGGATACCGACATCAGAATATAGTTCAGGAGAGAAATAAGGATGAGAAGTATTGCTACTACAGTCAGAATTACCATCATATTCCTGATGTTGTCAGAAGAAGTGTGTTCTTCAACTAAAGGAGACAGAAAGAAATGAATGTCGATTCCAGATTCTTCAGCCATCCTGATGTCTTCAGGAGAATAGTTCTTTTCCTGCATCAGCCTGATTGCTGGAGCAAGCATTTCCGGATCTGTCCCATCTTCGAGTCTTACATATCCCTTGTAACGGTCATTGCCAATCCAATTTTCTGTCGATCCTTTTCCGTATGATTCCATTGACAGAAGTACATCATACTTTACAGAGCTATGATAAGGGAAGTCTTTGAATACTCCTTCAACAGTCATAGCAAATTGTGGCAGATCTTCGTTTGCAATGACTTTCCCTATTGCTTCAGATACACCACCCATCTTTTGGGCAAAACTTTCGGAAACCATTACAGTCGCCATCTTTCCAAGTGACTCCTTCGGGTTTCCCGCAAGTATCTCAGTGTCAAAGACATCGAAGAAACAGGTATCAGCGATTATGATTGATCCGTTTATGATATTCTTGTCTTCATCTATGAACCTGTCACTCTCCCAGATGAAAGTGGTTCGTGTGGCTGTCTTGACTCCAGGGACATATTGCTTGAATCCTGGTGCAACTGCTCCCGGAATCTGGCCATAATCGTGTTCTTCACCATGTTGTTTGTATAATGTGTGGATTTTGTAAATCTGCCCATAATCCGTGTAGCAGGTGTCGTGGCTCATCTCATAGCATACCTTCGCTATCAGAATCAGACCGATGGCTACTCCCGTACCGAGAGATAACGCCTTTATTATAGTTTCCTTTAGTTTCATTTTGCGTTTATAGTTTTATGCTGTTGTAAGTTGCGAGTGAGCGAAGCATTTCCCTATACTTCTGCGTAGCGAGCCGCAACTTACAACTATCAGAACACCAGCACCTCATTATCTCCAAAATTGTCATACCCCGAAGTTATGACTTTTTCGCCAGGCTCAAGGCCTTCGAGCACTTCGTAGTACTGCGGATTCTGACGACCGATGCGAATCTCGCGTTTCACGGCCTTGCCTCCGTCTGGGGATACCACATAGATCCACTTGCCTCCGGTCTTCTGGTAGAATGTGCCGCGCGGAATAAGGACTGCGCTTTCCGGCTGGCCGAGCTGAAGATTCAGATAATATGTCTGGCCGGTGCGGATATTGGAAGGTTGGTCGCCGCTGAATCGGAAATCGGCCTGGAACTTTCCGTTACGCACTTCTGGATATACCTTGCGTATTACAGCGTCATATGTCTCGTTCTGGCGCTCGAAAGTCGCTGTAAGACCGGCAAATACACGGTCAATATAATGTTCATCCACCTGTGCCTCGATCTTATAGCTGCCTTCCGCATTGATCTGTCCGATCTTGCGTCCGCTTCCGACTGACTCGCCAAGTCCGACCTCGATAAGTCCCAACACACCGTCAATTGGTGCCTTGACATCGAGATTATCCTTGCGCTTGCGGATTCTCTGCATGTTCAGCTTCATGTTCTTGAGGCTTTCCTCCATCTGCTGGATCTGCACGTTTCTATACATGCTGTCCTGCTCTGCACGTGCCAGAGTCACCTCCAGTTTCTTGCAGAAAAGAATGTAATCCTCTTCTGAACGCAGGTATTCCTCCTTGCCGATAAGTCCGTCGTCGAACAGGCGCTTCTGCGATTCTAGGGTACGTCCCTTACGCTTTACTTCAGTCTCCAGCTCAAGGATGTTCAGGCTGAGCTGCATCTTCTCCTGCTCCATCTGGATCATTGTGTTTCGCAGGGCATTCTCCTTTTCAGCAAGATTCGCCTCCGAATTGAGGATCTCAAGGTCGAGATCGTCATTGCTAAGGTGGATGATCACGTCTCCAGCCTTTACCTGCGAGCCCTCTTCAATCACGATCTCTTCGACAATGCCGGCCTCGCGTGGGCTGACCTGGATGGTGGTCATCGGGTGGACCTGTCCGCTGATGCGGATGTAGTCATTGAATTCGCCGGAAGTTACTTCGTTGATCGAGATAGTGTCTGCGTTTACGCGGAGCGTGCTTGCGTCGTCTCGGAAAATAAGCCAGAGGATGAACGCGGCCATGAATGCGCCGAACCAGTAGGGAAGCGCTTTGGATGTGAATGCGAGGGCTATACCCTTCTTTTTTTCAATAGGTCTATCCATAGTTAAAATATCATCTCGTTTACATCTATCTCAAGGTCTTCATTCTTGATGAAGTCATAAAGTGTTGCCTGACGGAGGCTGTAGTAGAATGCCCAGAAGTTGCTGACATCGCTGATCCACTGACGGAATGCACTGTCATTCTCTGTCTGGGCCATGTTCAGGTCTGTCACTGTTGCATTGCCTTCCTTAAAGCGGTGCATTGTCAGTTCATACCTTTCTGCTGCAATCCTCATGGCCCTCTCAGAAACCATGCACTGCTTTCTTTGATTATTGAACTGGCTTACTGCAGTGAACATCTGCCTTCTGTAGTCGTTCTCATACTGCTGTACCTGGGCCTTGACAACCTCCTGTGCAGCCTTTGCCTTCTGCACCTTTCCTTTGCCCAAGCCCCAGTCGAAGATCGGGATACTAAAGGTAATGCCGACTGTCTCCTGATCAAGCAGGTTCTTGTATGCCTGAGGGAACTCCGGACCTGTCTGAGACATACCGAAGCGGGCATTCAGAGCAAATGAGAAGCCCCTCGATGCCTTTGCCCTTGCCACATTGGACTCTGCATTCAACAGACTCAGTTCATTATCCAGCCAGAAACTTGAATTCTCAAGAGCCTTCTGCATTACAAGTTCATAATCCATCTGAACCATTGGCAATTCAGCGCTCATATCAGGAATGATTTCAAAGGACTCATCATAACCCAGGAGGGAGTTCAGCACCATCTGTGCTTCGCGTACCTGCACTGCGGTCTCATTGATGGCAATGCTGTCGTTAAGCATTCGCAGTTCAAGCTGAAGATATTCCGCCTTTGTCACATTGCCCAGTTGAAGCCTCTCCTTCGCGATCTTGAGCATGTTGCCCGAGTTCTCGAAGTTGCTCTGGCTGATCTCATTGTTCATCTGAGCAAGCAGGAGATTGTGATAAGCGTAGACGACATTGATTGTAATCGCCTCCATTGCCTCCAGATAGTCCCTCTTTCCCTTTTCATAGGCCTTAGGCTCTATCTTCTTGTCCCATTTGAACTGATTGTAGGTAAAGAGTGGCTGGTAATACGATACCGTTATCGGGCGCGAATACCAGGTCAGGCTCTTGTTGCTTCCGAACTGGTCTATGCGTGAGAGGTCCGAGAATACGGAAAGAGTACCTCCTGTAAAAGTGATGTTCTGATTTACCTGGAGGCCCACTCCGTTCTGAAGATTGTTCGAACTCACATAATTAAGGGTTCCGTCTTCAGGATTCTGAAGCAAGGTGAGGGAGCGGTCGAAATTCATGATATCCCCATATAGATAGAAGGATGGAAGCCTGCTCGCCTTGTATGAGCGGTAAGCCCAATATGTCGATATGAATGCCTGACGTGCTTCCAAAGCCTCTACAGACTGATGCCGTGCAATGTGGATAGCCTCATCAAGGCTCATTTCATTCTGAGCGGAGGCTCTCGTCAAAGAGACGATCAAGGTTAGTGTTGTCAATAAAAATCTTTTCATCAGGTTTTATTATGTAATAGTAACGGCTAATGTCAATTGGTTCGCATTCCAATTAACATTAGCCGTGCCAAATATCACAATTACCTGTAATACAGGTTGTTACAACGATTACATCTTAGAAGCAAGTGTAAAGAAATTTTACACTTTTGTAAAGAACCTGACAATCATTTCAGACTCGAGTTTTCTGAACAATCGAAATGATTTATATGATCACCGCATTGCTCTTCCTGAATGTCGGATCGCTTCTGTATCTAATATGCCATCATCCAACACCTTGATACCATTGATATAAACTTTCTCTATTCCAAATGCCTGCTGCCGGTCAGGCTCGCCGTTACGGAGTTTGGCTTCATCGAAAACCGTGATGTCAGCATAGTACCCCGGCTTGATCATTCCTCTGTCCTTGATGGAGAACCGCTCTGCTACAGCAGCTGTCATCTTGCGGATAGTATCAGGCATTGTGTCCCCTGTGCCGCAAAGAGAAAACTTCAGGAATTTAGGGAAACAGTCATAAATGGCGGGGTTCTGTATTCCGTGGTCCTCGACCCATGCGTCTGTCATGTACAGGCATCTTTCATCCTTTGACAGTTCGCTTACAATCTCCGGAGTACTGTAAGGTCCCATGTTTATTCGTCCCTTGAAATCACTCATCTCACAAAGATCGAGATATGCATCAAGACATGACTTTCCCATCTCTTTGGCAATCTGCAATACACTCTTGCCTTCATATTGTTCATATCCCGGTCCGATGTAGGCGATCTGGATGTCATCCCATCCGAAACCGAGCAGAAGGATTGTTGCCCGGATCAGCACGCTCAGTTTCAATTTGTTGAACCAGTGGCGTTTCTTTTCCGGAGAAAGAGCCTGATACCAGGCAGGAAGCACTACGGTAATGACTGAAACTCCGAGAAGTTCGCTGTAAATATCAAAACCGATATCCACGCCTTTATCTCTTAAGCCATGGAGGATAGCCATGAGTTCGTCCTTGCAGCGGAACGAACGCCTTCCCACAAATATTGCATGAGAGTAATGAAGTTTCATTCTGGTTCCGGATGCTATTTCCACGAGTTCATCCAAAGCTCTGAGAAGATGCGGGCGGCCCAGCAGAGGATAAGTCATGGACACTGCCGAGCAGGCTCTTGGATGAACGGTCATAGGCCTGTCGTATTTCTCGCAAAGCCTTGCGACATCCTTAAGTTCGTCTATATCTGCATATATTCCCGGCTCATACATAAGTCCCAAAGATAGACCGCATGCTCCCTCTTTCAAGGCATTTTCCATTATCCCGAGCATCCTCTCGCGCTCCGCATCGGTCAATGGTCTGTTCTCATACCCCGCCACACTTGCCCTCGCCGTACAATGGCCGGACAGAACTGCAATATTGCATGGTGTATTGCGGTCAATGGAAGAAAAAAACTCCGCGACGCTCGGGTACACACCTGTGGTATCAGAATATGTAAAAAGACCACCACCCACCTTGTCCACATGCTCTGACTGTGATTCGAAACCGACGGCAGACAAGCCGCAATTTCCAGTGACAAAGGAGGTGATTCCCTGACGGATGAATGGCTCAAAATACTTCTGAGGCTCATTCTTTATTGCGAACCAGTCATTGTGCGAATGGGCGTCAATGAATCCGGGGGATACAGAAAGTCCGTTAAGATCAATGACCTCCCATCCTTCCTCTGATTGTATGAAATCATCCACCTTGACTATCCTGTCGTCATCTGTCAGAATATCACCCTTGAACGCTTCGGCTCCGGTTCCATCATAGATTAGCCCGTTTTTAAATAGTTTCATAGTTATGACAATAAAGATATTTGTTCCACCACAGGTCTTGAAAACATGAAGCTCTGAAAGCAGAGTCTATTTTTTCAAATAATATGTAACTGACGTAACGACGCGTATCTTCTTGATATAAGGCGTGTTGCTGTCACGATTCTCGATAGTGAACGTTCCCTGATTGGCAGTCTTTATCTTACCGAGACGGCTGTCGGAATCCTTGGCAAACTTTTCCGCTGCCTCTCTGGCATTCTTAGTCGCCTCCTCGATCATCTGCGGCTTGATGGCATTCAATCCTTCATATTTGAATTCCACAGGATTCTCCCAATTATTCCCTCCGGTAATGACTCCCTTCTTGAGAAGTTCCGCCTGCCTTGACATAAGATCAAGTACAGCATCCACATCAGAGGTGCATACTGTCAGCACGCTGGTAGCGATATAACGGTAAGCACGGTCATTGCTTCCATATTCATTTGCATACTTATCCGAAATGTCCGGAACTGCGACCGAAATCTCATCTGTCTTGATGCCGCCCGAATCCAGGAAGGACATGACAATTTCATTATTCGCATCGATCTGATCATATATCGACTGGATATCATTGGCCATTACCTTATAAACGACCGGCCATATTACCTTGTCAGCCTTGACCTCCTTCTCGCAGAGACCCTTGACATTGACTGTACGATCGTAAGAACGATATTTCCCGACAGCTCCGGTCAGATGGAAACCGATGACAACAAGGCCAATCATAATGAAAAGGCCACTAAAGAATTTTCCTTTGTCCATAATCTATAAATTTAATATATATTCGACTGAAATTGATCTTCAAGAAAAGAATCAAGATCATTATAAAGAGGCACGTCATAGTAATCACAAGTGATGCGCACATTGTCATATCGATAGAAATTTTCCTCACATATGACTGTCATCTTTCCGCCTCGCGCATGCAGTCCCATTTCCAGAAGAGAAATAGGGGACTTGCTGCTGCCAAGGATATACATGATGATCATATCAGCTTCTTCCAGATGATCCAGCTCCCATCTTACCTGATAATCCATCTCCCCGGAGCGGGATGCATCCCAATGTTCCTGACGAGGATTGAAAAGGATGTAACGGCCGTTCATCCTCGAAAACCTGTCATATATTTCCTGCTGCCAGTCCCTGCTGTTTCCCATATCAATGGTGCCGGCCAGGAAAATTTTGGTAAAACTTCGGTCTCCTGCAATTTCTTCCGGAACTTCCTCATGCGGGCGGAGCATATACACAGCAGGTTCTTTCTGCATGCAAGCGGTTGAAAGAAAAAGTGTTATGATGATGCTATGGAATACTTGTCTCACGGTTGTCAGTTTCTATTATTGCAAAGGTATATTTTTTTAGCATCTTTTATGGAAAATTAAACAAAAAGAGGCTGAAGCATCCTGAAGGAAATTGTAACTTTGCCTGACCTTATATTGAAATTAATTCAGACTATGAAAAACTACTTTTCCAAAGCAATCCTGCTTGCTCTCATTATTATTTTCCCGATTAGCCTTGCTGCTTCAGACAGAAAGGCGGAAAGCATCCATTTCAAGTCAGCCAGAAAGACTGTCATGAATATTTCTGTAGACGGACAGGAGGTGAAGGTGGATTGGTATGTGGATAATTACGTGAAGTATCCGAATCGTCCGCAAGATCAGCTCATAAATGTATATATCCCGGAAAACGCAACAAAGGACTCACCGATAATCTTTTATGTAAACAACGGAGGTTGGATTGCAAATTCATATCCTGACCGCACACTTGTCGATGGAACTGATTATAACGGGACGTATGACAGAGTCGGAGTCGCTTTGAAAGAAGGTTACGTCATTGTTTCCTATGGATGCCGCAGCCGTGCAGATGAGCCTGTTGGCGGCTTGTACCTGGGTCATTCGCCGGCAACAATGACTGATACAAAAGCAGCAATCCGTTATCTTCGACACAACCGCAAGGCCATACCTGCCGGAGATGTAGAGAAGATATTCATAACCGGTACTTCGGGCGGAGGAGCCTTGTCTACCGTCATAGCAGCCAGCGGAAACAGCCCTGACTATTTCCCGTCGCTATATGAAATCGGTGCTGCAGGAGTCGAATTGGGCAAGGATGGCACCTATTCATCAAAACCAGGCTACGGGGACAATGTATTCGGCGTCATCGGATATTGCCCGATCACAGATCTGGGACATGCATGTGCAGCATATGAATGGCTGTACGGAGACACCAGACGCATCATGTATATAACAGGAGAGATGAACTATCCTACAGTCGATGAAAACAGTGTCTTGTCAGCATCTTCTGCACTGGCAGATGATTACGTGGAATATATCGATTCACTGGACTTGACGGACGAAGAAGGAAATCCGCTCACATCTTCCAATTTCAAGAACTATATCAGCGGACTGATGCTTGAGGAAATCGGCAAGACATTAGAAGAACGTGGGAAGGAGCAGATGCTGAAGGATATAGAGAAGAAGAACAGGAGAGGTACACGCGTCAATAACGGATGGCTTGTGTTCAATGAAGACGGAAGCTGCAATTATGATCTTGACAAGCATCTCTATTATGTCGCGAAATACACTTCTCTCAAACCGGCTCCGGCCTTCTCAAACAAAGGCCTTTTCGTGACACATATGAATGAGGATTCACTTTTCGGATCTGCAGATATCCCTTATTGTCCATTCAACGAATATTCCTGGAACAATGATAAGGAAATCAATGGCGTAGGAATGGATGAAACCTCTCTTTCATGGGATGAATACATGAAAACCGAAGAGGGCAGGGAGCTTGCTTTGCAGATAAAGATGACATCTGCAATAGACTATCTTCTCGAAGGCACTTGCGACATAGCTCCCCACTGGTATGTACGTCACGGAATGGATGACAGGGATACATCATTTGCCGTCGAAGCACTTCTGTTCAATGCCGTAAGGAAAAATCCGAAGGTCAGCAGCCCGAATGTCGGATTCGCATGGCTGATGCCTCACAGCGGTGATTATGATGTTCCTGAAGCATATTCATGGGTTCAAGGTCTCCTGAAAGAGATGACAGAATAAGCTACGAAGTCAAGAATATGACCAATCCGCTTATGCCGATATAGGCATATACAATATAAGCGAACAGCTTGTCCGGCAGGCGCTTGAAGGCCCAGTTCCCGGCAAGGACTCCGACGACAAGACCCGTGATGGAATAAAGATAGGCTGTGCCCACAGCTGTCGTAAGATATCCGTTGCAGGCTCTTGTCACCAGCATTATCACATTGGTCAATACTGCATATGTCTGTATCATACCCATATAGTGATTCTTGTCAGGTTCGGAGTTGACCAGATATAGTACGACGGGAGGGCCTTGCATGCCGAAAAGGCCACCCATCACTCCACCGATAGCACCAGAGCCGACCTGCCAGGCGGATGTAGGCTTTATGATCTTCTGAAGTCTTTCTTTGAAAAAACAGAAATACAGACTGAGCAGGATCAGTATAAGTCCAAGAATTATTCTCATTGTCCTTCCTTCTATCCTTTCAAGCATGAAGACAGCCAGGGCAGACATGACCAGAAAGGAAGCAAGTATCGGCAATATACGTTTCCAGCTCACATATTTCAAATACTTCAGCATCACTACGGTAGATGAAGTCAGTGACAGTATTCCTGAAAGTGTTACGGCTTCTGCGTATGAGGGCATCAGAAAGGGGAGTGCCGTCATGATGAATATACCGAAGCCGAAGCCAGTTGTCCTCTGGACAAAACTGGCTCCGGCTGCAAGAAGTATGATATATAGAATATTTTCAGGCATATACGAGCTGAAGGGATAATCTCTGAATTATTTCATTAATTCCTCGATCTTTTTCGGAAGATCAGTATTCTTCATGACTCCTCCAAAAGCCTCGGCTCCGGCACCATAGGCAAAGATCGGCACAAGAGTACCTGTATGTCCGTGCGTACTGAACGACAGACGTACCGGTTTGACATCACCAGGTGCAAGACTGTTATAATCTACAACTGTTCCACCTGTTTCATGGTCAGCTGTAATCACAAGAAGTGTCTCAGGATGCTGGTTAACATATTCCACCAGCTGGCGCACTGTATTATCCACTTCACGCATTTCTACAATCATTCCTTCAGAGTCATTGTTATGACCATAACCGTCAATGATAGCACTCTCGACCATCAGGAAAAAGCCATCCTTATTGTTACGTGAAAGGACATCCAACACCTTTGCTGTGGCTTTCTGAAGATAGACAGTCGGTTCAGAAAGGTGTGTTCCGCTTGCCTCCTCGGTCGATGCTGCGAGTTTTGCTGCAAGACATACCTCCTGGCCTTCTGCAGCCTCAGCAGTCTTGTTTCCTTTTTCTCTGCGGTGGAGATCACTCAATGGAAGGATACCTACAAACTTGTCCGAAGAGGAATTCAACACGGTCTCCCAATGCAGATACACGTCATATCCTTTCTCGATAAGAGTGGCTGTAAGATCCAGTGAGTCAGGACGATTGATGAAATGATCCAAGCCGCCTCCGATAGCGATGTCCACCTCACTTTCAGTAAACTGCTTCGCGATGTCATATGTCTTATTTCGGCTTGTCACACCTGCATAGAACGCAGCCGGAGTAGCTTCAGTAAGTGTTGTATTCACGACAATCGCTGTTTTCTTTCCCATTGTCTGAGCCTTGCGCAGGATACTTGTCAGCTGGTTTCCGTCAGGATCCACACCAAGATATCCGTTATTAGTGCGTGTTCCTGTAGCAAGTGCAGTACCACCGGCAGGGGAGTCTGTAACATAATTGTTGGCTGAGCAAGTCTCGCAAAGACCGATGACAGGGTTCATTTCGAATCCTGTTGCTTCCTCTTCTGAAAGAACCAATGACGACACGGCTCCAAGTCCCATACCGTCCCCGATAAGATATATGACGTTTTTCACCTGAGGACCATCTTCAGCATTAGGGCAGCAGGAAGTCACATACATTAGAGCGATTAACGCAATTGAAATCATATTAACTTTTTTCATAATTCAGTTATATTAAGATTTATTTTTGAATCGTATTATGAAAATCCATTCCGGAAGGGCTCTGGAAGGCCTTCAGATGGAAGGTGTGAAGTGTCGCAAGAACATGGTCGAAGACTTCAGCCTGCAGATGCTCATATTTAAGCCAACTCGTGTCGGCGGAGAAAAAATACAGCTCGACCGGCATACCTTGCGGTGTAGGCTGAAGCTGACGTACAGTCATTATAAGGTCTTGATTGACCTTTGGATGATGACGTAGATAATACTCAAGATAATGACGGAAAATATACAGATTTACTTCCTCATTTCCTGTAGCCTCGAAACCTTCCATCCAAGGTTGTTTCCTATAAGACTGCATTTCTTCTTCAGTACAGAAACGTACTGTATTCATATCGATATTGATGGATCTCTTTATGCGTCGTCCGCCCATGTCAAACATTCCTCGCCAGTTCTGAAACGAATCATTGACCAGAGCATAAGGTGGTACGGTTACTATAGTCTTGTCCCAATTACGTACTTTGACTGTTGTCAATGTAACTTCCATCACATCACCGTCAGCACCATATTTCGGCATTGTAATCCAGTCTCCAGGGCGGAGCATATCATTGGCAATCAATTGGACACCGGCAACAAAGCCCTTGATAGTGTCCTGAAAGACAAGCATCAATATCGCAGTTCCGGCTCCCAGTCCGGTCAAAAGCACAATCGGGCTCTTGTCAATCAACGTGCTGATCACCAATATCGAACCAATACATATGACAGCAAGCTTCAGCATCTGATAGAAGCCCTTCATTGAATGATTCTTCAGCTCGTCATGCTCACTGGACATGGTATACAGTGATGAAATCACAGAGCAGAGGAATTTCATGATGACTGCAATAATGTAGATCCTGCAGAGTTTCATCAGGAAATCAAGTATATCTCCATGCGGTAGAGCAAGGGGAATCAGAATATAGACCACAAGTGGTGCGATAAGTCTGCATAAGTCATTCAGCACGGAATCACTTAAGAGATAATCATCCCATTTTGTTTCTGTTCTTGAAGTGATTTTATGTACTGCGGGTGTGATGATTTTCCTGCAGATTCTATCTATGATGAATATGGCAAGAAAGATTACTAATATCACTCCGAGCCGTAAGAACAGAAGTGATATATTCTCAGACAAGCCCAGTTCCTGAAGCCAGACTATGATATTTTCAGAATAATTTTCCATAGAACAAAGATAATCATTATTCTGATTAAGAGACCACTATATAAAAAGAAAAGAGACCTCGCCGCTCACGCGGAGATGCCTCACTAACCACATAATTAATAACACTAAAACTAATAACGGGTACAAAGGTATGGACTTTCGTGAAAACCGCAATAGTTTAAATGTTAAATAATTGTTAATTCGACTATTTGCGACGAAACCGCCTGTATTCTATAAAAGGACAGGCGGTTTCGGGCTATTTGATAAGGTCATCCAATCTTCTGAAGATGCTAAGGCGAAGCTTGCGCAATTCTCTGATCTTCTTCTTGTTCTTAGGAGCAATGAAATTGCAGGTGCCTAAAAACTTCATGAAGAGCCTCATGTAATTCCACGCGAGAATAAACATCAATGGAAAGGCAATGAAATAGCCAAGTGCCCACCAGAATCCGACAAGCACCCAAAGAAGAACTACCGGTAATATGAGGCATATAGGAATAGTGACAAGAGCGCTGACCGCTACTCGGAATGTACTGATGAACATCTGATCCTTGATCATTTTCTTCAAAAAGATCTCCGGAACGATAAAGAGAAGAGCTGTCGGGATAATTGATACAATAAACAGCGGTAGCAGAATCAGAAGACCAAGACCACGTAAAAGAGCAGCTTCCAGATGTGGGTTATGCCTGAAAAGCCAATCTCTGATATTGAGTTCCCTGATACCTTCCATAAGTCTGGCCGTATCATTGTAAACATTCTCCATTTCTTCCGGATGCACCTGGGAAGCCTTTTGGAGATCATTTACAAGACTCTGGTCGGAAAGCAGCCGCGAAGGAAGATAGTTCTTCTTATATCCGTGTTCGCGGGCATATTTCTTTCCATATTCATTTTCACGTAGCCAGTCAATCTGATCATAATGTTCGACATCGTCGACGTGAAGCATCATCTCCTTGATCTGACTGTGCACCAATGAATTGATCTCCATCATTGTCGCTCTCGGCTCGTTTTGATAACGCTCATAATAAGGCTTCAGGGATATAGGCTTGCCGAATCTGATAAGCATCTCTGTCCTGGCGTGGAAATAATTCGAGTAATGGTTGCACGAAGGCAGGATCATTACGTCGTCCTTGAATCCCATCTTTTCAGCTGCACCAAAAGCAATCCTCAGGTATCCAAGCTTGAAGGTACCAAGCCATCTCTTGTCCTGATGTCCGCCTTCTGGATAGAGCATCACTGTCTCACCATCCATCAAAGCATTGCCGGCATCCTCGAATGTCTCGGAATTCTTGCGTACATGTGCCAATCCCTCATAACCCATGCGATAAGCAGGGAGAAGGCCCATTGCACGAAGTGCCTTATTGAATATCGGATTATTGAAGACATTGGCTCTTGCAAGAAAATTCATCCTTCGGTCAGTCAGCTGAAGACAGACGCACAAAGGATCGTTCAGACAGTTCTGATGATTTGAAACAATGACTGTCGGTGTACCATTGACAGGTACATTCTCAAGTCCCAAGACATGCTCCTTCTTGAAATACAATCCGGAGTTGACAAACTGGAGATATGCTCGGAATGCCTTGAGAAGCAGAGAGTGATCTCTTGGATTGGACTTTTTCATATCTGGTCAGGTTTAGTACAACTTACTACTTGACTATTCGGCAGCCTTCTTCTGAAGATACTCTTTGAAGAAGCGTCCCTGAGTCGATGGAGTGAAATCCCAATCAGTAATCAAAGTAGGGGACCAGTCGGTATCAAAGCACCATACGGTAAATGAAATACCCTTCTTTTCGAAATATTCTGTTATATGATGTCCGTATACATCGGTGGAAATTACAGGAATATGGGCGCCTTTTTCATTTTCGAGACAGAAACCGATCTCTGTGCAGATGACAGGATATGTATCCGCTACATAACCGAAATCAGACTCCCACTGCTCTTCCCAAGGCTGCTCACGCTTCATCGGATAAGGATGCGATACATAAGCTACATTAGGTCGGTCAATCGGAGCAACAGCCACCGGAGTCAGATCATATGCCCAATTGAATCCTGCGCAAAGGCAGACAGCGTTCGGGTTATATACACGAATCGTATCAATAATCTGTTCCTGAATTCCTTTCCATTCCTCCCATGTGCATTCTCCAGTATCAGGACCAGTGACTGTAGGCTCATTGTACAACTCATACAGTGCTACAGTCGGTTCATCAGCATACCTCTGTGCAACTGTACGCCAGAATTTGAATGTCTCCTCAAGATCAGTGTCGTACATCTGATTCGTGAACTTTGCATCCTTCAGGTTACCGATTGAATGCCAGTCCATTATGACGTACATGCCGTGCTGCTTCGCCCACTCGACTCCCTTGTCCATAGTTTCGAATGCAGCATCCCATCCCATCATATTCAGATGAGCCGGATGAACGGCGAATCTTACTACATTGGCTCCCCAGTCTGCGGCTTCTGCGAAATATCTCTCGTTCCATTGTCCGTCACCGACAAGTTTCACCGGATCTGAAAAACAAAGTCCTCTGAATACGATTTCATTTCCCTGAGGATCAATGAATTTATTTCCTTCCACCTTCACCCATGCATTCTGAGCTGTGTGGGAGGTGCATGCCGCCATAATAGCAGCTGTTATAAACATCAGAAGGGTCTTTTTCATGGCAAATGGTTATTAGTCAGCAGATTTACTTTACAATGACATATGTTGTCTCCGGAGCAGCTGTTCCCTGGAGCACACCATTATTGACAATGAATACATTACCGTATACTGTATCATGGTATTCGCCGTCAGGAAGGGCTGTAGGAAGCTCCACTATATTGGACTCGAGAGCGAAATTGATTACAGCAGCACCCTTGTCACCTCTGTTGACAACAACGGTTTCACCATCCTCAGAGATGCGGATATCCTCTACCTGACCGTTCATAGCCTTACGGAACTTGTTGACTGCGACCACTTCAGGATGGAAGAACTCATCATTTCCACGAGCTCCAAGAAGGTTGTCACCATAATAATTATCACGTGTAGAATTCATCGGACGGCTGTAGAAGAGTGGTGTACCGTTCTGACGGGCTGTAAGAAGAACCCAAGCTGTACGGATCTGCGAGTCTGTAAGATCTGCTGTCTCATTTGCATTGCAATATGTATCGTGGCTCTCTACCCATGTAGTAAGATATTCAGGGGCAGCGCTATGATACCAAGATAAGATGTCAATATCTTTAGCACTGTGATTTTCAATTACCTTGCAGAGAACATGACCATAGCTTGAAGCAGTCTGTCCGAAATATCCGGCATATTCAGCCTCAGGCACTCCGCCACCCTGAAGAACCTCTCCATATACGAAGAGACTGTCATATGGAATGCACAATGACACACCGAGAACCTCCTTACGGCCTGTAGCCACATCCCAGAAATCGTTTTCTGTAACACCAGCTTCTGTATCAAGAGGGTCAGAGTGAACTCCGATATGCTTTGCTGTATCGTAGCGGAATCCGCGCACACCCATTTCGATAAGCTTGTTGACGAACTGCATGTAGTACTTCTGGAAATGAGGGTTTTCTGTATTTACATCCGGAAGGCCGCCGACACCCTGATGAGTGCACTGCTCACGGTCGCTGTAGTTTCTGATTCCCTCAAGACCCTTTGTATGGAACATCTTGTCACGTCCGCCTACTGCTGCATAGAACTCATCAGAAACAAGGTCAATATCAAATGCAGTGTGGTTAGGAAGAACATCCACAAGAACACGGATGTCATATTTCTTTGCAGAATCAAGCATAGCCTTCATTTCTGCCTCTGTACCGAGAATATTGTTACCTACTGTCCAGTCTGTAGGCTGATAGTAATGGTACCAGTTACCTTCTTTTGCATCAAGGATCTTGATGTTAGCTCCCTCAGGGCTGAAGCAGGCATTCACCGGAGATGTCTGAAGCATTGTGTAGCCTGATTCCGCGATAAGCTTCATATTCTCGGCGATCGTAGGGAAGTTCCAGCTCCATGTATGGAGAATGATCTCTGTGTTGGTAGCGTTCGGATCGTGTGTCATACGGTCCACAAGCTTTGTGGCAGTGTTGTTTGTTGCGCAAGCTGCAAGACTGAGGCAGGCAAGGGCTGCGAGAATTTTTTTCATGATTGTAAGTTTATAAATTTCAGAATATTATTCTACTTCAAGATATTCTTCTACAAAGTCGACAAGGCTTTGCAGTTCGTCGTCATTGGCTGCACTTACAAGAACTGTAAGGAGATTGTTCTTACCTTTTGACGGGATATCGATGCAGAAAAAGAAGCAAGGAAGTCCGTCATCAGTCCATACATTGAAACCATAAGCGACATGTTTCTTGAACTCAAATGAGAGAATTGGCTCATCATTGGCAGCCAGATCCTCCTCATTCATAACGTCCTCATATGCTCTGCATGCCTCAAGATAGGCATCTGAACCTTCCGGAATCACGCCCCAGCTTACGTCGATGCTTCTGACGTCTCTTCCTCTTGCATTCACACTCAAAGTATAAGATCTGCTTCCATCTTCTTCGAGGTAAGTCTCTGTCTCTACACCCCATATTTCAGGAACCTGCATTGTGATTCCTTCATAATGCACTTGTTTTAAAGATACTTTCTTCATATATGATTTTGATTTTCTTCTATTTTCAAAGATAGAAACTTTCGATAATCTATACAAATTGAAATGGTTTTTACAGGTAATTTCTTCCGGATTTGAACATAAATTGTTAAATTTGCAAGATATGTACTAAGAGTATTAACTTTAATAATGATATTATGACACTTATTGAAAGCATCATCGCACGTGCAAAGTCCAATAAGCAGCGCATCGTGCTCCCAGAATCTCTCGAGGAGCGTACACTCACAGCAGCGGATATGGCGCTCGCTGACGAGATTGCAGACATCATCCTCATCGGTAATCCTGACGAGATTTTCGCTCTTGCAGAAAAACTTGGCCTTAAGAACATCGGCAAGGCCACAATCATCGACCCAGCGACAAGCGAGAAGACAGCTGAATATGCAAATCTTCTTTACGAACTCCGCAAGAACAAGGGCATGACTCCGGAAAAGGCTGCGCAGCAGGTACTTGACCCACTTTATTTCGGATGTCTAATCATCAAGAGCGGAGATGCTGACGGACAGATCAGCGGCGCTCTTTCCACTACAGGAGAGACTCTCCGTCCGGCACTTCAGATCATCAAATGTGCCCCAGGCATCACTTGCGTAAGCGGTGCGATGCTTATGATCACTCAGACTCCACAGTATGGTGAGAACGGTGTTCTCGTTGTTGGTGATGTCGCTGTTACTCCTATGCCGGATGCTTCACAGCTTGCTCAGATCGCCGTTTGTACAGCTCAGACAGCAAAGAGCGTTGCCGGATTCGCAGATCCAAGAGTGGCTATGCTTTCATTCTCTACAATGGGTTCTGCAAAGCACGAGGTCGTGGACAAGGTAATCGAAGCTACAAAACTTGCAAGAGAGCTTGATCCTGCACTCAAGGTAGAAGGTGAACTTCAGGCTGATGCAGCCCTCGTTCCTTCAGTAGGCCAGAAGAAGGCTCCAGGTTCAGAGATCGCAGGTCATGCAAATGTACTTGTATTCCCATGCCTCGAGGTAGGTAACATCGCTTACAAGCTCGTTCAGAGACTCGGTGGAGCTGATGCAATCGGTCCTATCCTCCAGGGTATCGCCCGTCCGGTAAACGACCTCAGCCGCGGCTGCTCTGTAGATGACATCTACAAGATGGTAGCGATCACAGCTTGCCAGGCTATGGATGCAAAATAAGACAGCCTTAAAATAAACTGAAACGGTGTGATCTGCTGAGATCACACCGTTTTATTTTATGCCCTCTTTCTACGCTTCATTGCATAACGTCTTCTTCTGTAACGTTTCTTTGCATATTTGACCACAAGAGCAGCAATCAGCGCAAGGAATACTATACATATAAGAGTATATGTCCATATCGACGCACTGTCACCTTTTACACGGGACCACATCTTCAGAAGGTCCTCAGTACCGCTGTCGTGCATCATTCCGCAGCGGGACATGATCCTTAGGTCAGGATACATCACAGGATTGACACATACGCTGTCAGCCTGCTCTCCGAAGAAATATGATACATCGATAGGGTCAAAAGACTCAGGATCGGACATCGCCTGAAGGATTTCCTCTCCACCGATTGTACTCACATATCCGCTGACATCCATATTCCGGACAGCATTCTCCGGCATACACATATAATTGATGAAGTAGCTTGCCGCCTTGATATTCTTCGCATATTTAGGAATGACCCATCCGTCAAACCATACGGAACTTCCTGTCTCAGGTATTGCATATTTCAGTTCAAGACCGATCTCCGCAGCCTCATCTATGGCCCACTGGGCGTCGCCGCTCCATGACAGATTCAGCCAGGCCAACTCTTTGGTCATCTGATCCTTACCGAAATCAGCTTCCCATCCTGCGACATTGTCCTTGAATGAGTTAAGGTATTCTTCCACCTTGGCGATAGATTCCTCTGAAGCATCAAATCCGATAGTCTGAAGATCTTTCTGACCTGCCTCTACCTGTTCTATATAAAATGATATCAGCAGGGAAGTGTACACATCCCTGAAAGCATCCTTTACCAGTATCTTACCGGCATATTCCGGATTACGAAGTACCTCCCAGGTCCTCACATCCTCGTCGCTGACATATTTGGGATTGTAAAGCAGTCCGGTGGTTCCCCACATATATCCGACAGAATAATCATTGGCATTTCTGCCCCCGCCTTCGATCTTGCTGAATACTTCATCCATGATATACGGAGATACATTGCCGATATAATCAGGAGTATCGCCGAAATCCCTGCTGATCGGAAGCAGAAGGTCATTCCTGAGCATACGCTCGATGATATAGTCTGAAGGACAGGCTACGTCATAATCTTCGTGGCCGAGCTCGATCTTCGAAAGCATCGTCTCATTGATGTCGAAGGTCTGATACACCACTTCTACCTTCTCCCCGGTCTGCTGCTCATACCACTGTTCGAACTCACCTATGAGCTCCTCATCGATGTAGTCAGCCCAGTTATAGACTTTCAATATATGGTCTCTGTCCTCGGAACAGGCGCAAAGCATCAGCGCCGCCAAGACCGCATAAAAGATTTTCTTCATCTTATTTATCTTCAGTGTTAGAATTACGCATCTGCCTGATATTGATGACAATAAGGAGAATCAGGATACCTACGAAAAGGAGAGTGATCAAAGGCCTGAGCTCCGGTGTAAGACCACCTTTTCGGGCATCAGTATATATATAGGTAGAAAGCGTATCAAGTCCGATTGTACCTCTTGTGAAGAATGTGACGGCGAAATCATCAAGGGACATTGTGAATGCCATGATGAATCCGGAAATCATACCCGGCTTAAGCAACGGGATCAGCACCTTCCTGAGAGCCTGGAATGGAGTCGCACCAAGATCAAGGGCAGCCTCATACACATTAGGATTCATCTGAGTCAGCTTAGGAAGCACATTCAGCACGACATAAGGGGTACAGAAGGTGATATGTGCAAGAACCACAGTAAGATAGCCCTGGCTGATATGAAGGAATACGAAGAGAAGGAAAAGCGATACACCGGTGATGATATCCGGATTGAGCATAGGGATATTGTTCAAAAGAGTGATAGCCTGCTTAGTCTTTCCTCTCATATTGTGTATTCCGATAGCTGCAACAGTACCAAGCAATGTCGAAACTACGGCAGCTATCAATGCGATGATCAAGGTGTTCTGAATTGCAAGCATCAATGAACCCGTACCCTGCATGTCGCCTGTGAACAGATTCGAATAAAGCTTGGTGGAAAAACCGGTCCAGTTACCGAGAACCTTACTCTCTGTGAAAGAGAATACTACGATGAAGACTATCGGCGCATAAAGGATTATGAGCAGCAGCCATATATAACATTGTGCAAAGAACTTCTTCATACCTATACTGTCCCTCCGCTGACTTCTTTCTTGTTATCCTGCAGCAGGCTTGTCATACCTATGATCACGAGCATGACAAGTGAAAGTGCAGCACCGTAGTTCCACATTGATGAGTTGATATTCTCCTGGATGATGGTACCGAAGAGCTTGATCTTATTGTTGGTGAGAAATTCCGAAATCGCGAATGTGCTGACTGTCGGCATGAACACCATCATCACACCACTGATCACACCAGGCATGGAAAGTGGAACCTGTACCTTCCAGAATACCTGCCAAGGTGTCGCTCCCAAGTCTGCGGCAGCTTCCATATATGACTTATCCATCTTGCTGAGAATGTTATAGATAGGATATATCATAAATGGCAGATAATCATACACCATACCGATAAGGAGAGTACCTTTGCCGAGCTGGATGCCGAGCATATGGAAAAGCTCTGCAGTAGCCAATGTCCTCATCAGGGCATTGATCCACATCGGCATGATGAAAAGCACAATGGTCACTGCACTTCGATTGTATTTCTTATTGGCAAGAATCCATGCAGCAGGGTATCCGAGCAGAATACATATCGCTGTGTTTTCGATCGCCACTTCAAGAGACAAGGCAAATGTACCGATTGCATCTGCATCGGTAAAGAACTTTGTGAAGTTTGCAAAAGTGAAATTGCCGGAACCGTCCTGAAAAGCATAAAGAATGATCAGGATCAGAGGCAGCGCGACAAACAATATCAGGAATATCGCGTAGGGCAGTGCCCAGCTTGATCTTTTATTCATCAGCCTTTATGATCTTAATGTCCTTAGGAGCAATGTTAATACCTACAAGGTCTCCCTTGTCCCAGATATCATTGGTGTCTACCCAGATATGATAGCCATCATCGGTAAGAATGGTCAGATGGTAGTGATCACCCTTATAAATAAGGAAATGAACAAGTCCTGAAAGGATTCCTTCTTCCGGATGGTCGATGAGATCCACCTTTGAAAATGCCACCTGAACATTGACCTTTGCTCCAGCCTCATATTCTGTAACAGCCTCGCACTCAAAGGTTTCGTCAAGGAATTTGACATGAGTGGAATCCACGACTTCTGCTTCAAATGTATTGCATGTTCTTTCCTTATGCATCACCTGAATATCAGCCGGTCTGATAAGAAGGCCCACCTCAGAGCCAGGTTCGAAGGCATTGTAGTCCTGAACCATAAGCTCATAGCCGTTGTCAGAATCCACGAACATCTCATAATGGACACCTTTGAAAGTGCATGATTTCACCTTTCCGGTAAACTGAGCTCCATCAAGTCTGTTCATGATGTAGATGTCCTCAGGGCGGACAACTACGTCCACCTCGGTGTTTTCACCGAATCCCTCGTCCACGCAGTCAAACTGATGTCCTACAAACTCCACGAGCTTATCCTTGATCATTCGTCCGTTCAGGATATTGGACTCACCGATGAAATCTGCCACGAAAGAGTTCTGAGGTTCATTGTAGATATCCGTCGGAGTACCGATCTGCTGGATCTTACCCTCATTCATAACGATTATCGTATCGGACAGAGTCAGAGCTTCCTCCTGGTCGTGAGTCACATATACGAAGGTGATACCCAGCTTCTTATGCATTTCCTTCAGCTCGATCTGCATATCCTTTCGCATCTTGAGGTCAAGGGCAGCAAGAGGTTCGTCCAAAAGGAGAACCTTAGGCTGGTTGGCGATAGCACGGGCAATAGCAACGCGCTGCTGCTGACCTCCTGACAAAGACTCCACATCTCTGTCTTCATAATCGGTCATACTTACCATCTTGAGAACCCTGAGCACGATCTTGTCGATCTCGTCTGCGGGAACCTTCTGAAGCTTCAGACCGAATGCAATATTTTCATAGACATCCAGATGCGGGAACAATGCATAACGCTGGAATACAGTGTTGACAGGACGAAGATGCGGAGGGACATTGGTGATATCCTCACCATTGATGCGGATCTCTCCCTTGTCCGCCATACCGAAACCGGCGAGAAGACGCAGAAGGGTAGTCTTACCGCAGCCTGATGGACCAAGGATCGTCACGAATTCTCCCTTCTTTACATTTATGCTGACATCGTCGAGGATGCACTTGTCTCCAAAACTCTTCGAGATATTCTTTATCTCGATTATATATTCGTTGTTGTTCATTTTCAATAGGTTTTAGAAGGTTAGCGGGCCATGCGACCGAACAGATACTTGGATGCGGATGTAATATCGAACTTCCAGGTCACTCCTATATTAAAATAATTATCACCAAAGGAGTTAGCCGACCACGCAGCGTGAATTCTCACATCCTTGTCTTCCTTGAGAGGGAAGTATTCGAATCCAGCACCATAAAACATATAATCTTCGGCCTCGCCGGTTTCCCAGCCGAACTTGGCGAATGCACGGCCCCAATCGGAGATTTCATAAGATGGGGCGAGTGTTCCGGTAAAGCCTGAATATGGCACTTCAATCTCTCCGAATCGGCCCATAAGATCCAGATCCACACTGAAATTACCGAAAGTGAACCTGTTACCGAGATTCAATGACTTGACATAATTCTCAGACGAATACTGCCATAGATTCGCTGTCCAATATGATTCATAGAAATCCCAAGCTCCTCTCCATCCGAGAGCATAAGCGAAAAGTCCTGTCTCGCCAAAAGCATAAGGAGAATTGGAAATCTGCAGCAGAACTTCGTGCTCATCAGCAGGATACCAAGCCGCAGAAACACCCCACTGCCAGCAATCGAAACTATTATAGAAGCCTGAATTCATATCATAATACGCATCCAGGTCATAGGCATCATATTCGAAACTTCCGACAAAGACTGCATCCTTACCGAAAGTCACTCCGAAATAATCATTCTCGTAAGTAAGAGTCAGCCAGTTTGTACCGTTGAAGCCACTATTGTCTTCGTAGTAGGTGGAGGCAAGTCTTTGATTAAGACTATATGAAAAATGTGGACTTATATTACCGTTTATATCCAGATACAGACCGTCGCCAAAGAATTGGCCGGTACTGCTTCCGAAATCATGACCAAACCCGCCTCTCATATCCAATGATATGTCCGGGATATAATCAGTTACTTCAGAATTTTCCGCATCCCCCCAGGATGACTTCTGCAATGGCACAGTACTGTCGGCTTCCTGTGCTCTGACCGCAGAGCCGATTGTCATAAGGACAACCCCCAAAAAGACAAATAGTTTCTTCATCAATCTAATAAACAGTCAAATACATAAGAGCTTTATTTATGTTTAAAAGGGATATGTCGTTTCCAATCAGACGACAATACCCTTTATCGTTACAAAAATAAAATAAAGTTTTGATAAATCACCTTATTTGATCGTTTTTTTCACTTTTCGTAAGAAAACTATATGAATTATCCCGGGGAATCGTCGTCTGATGCAGCTGTATTGCGGTTGTTCAAAAATCTGTTGATAAATATAAGAGTATGTATCACTCCAATACAATAATAACAAGTACCTTAGCGGGACCGCAAATAGTAACCAATAATATTGACCATATATGAGCAGCGCAGAAATCACAATCATCAAGAGAGACGGCAAGCGGAAGACCTTTTCGGTGGAAAAGATCAAGAACGCCATCCGTAAAGCTTTCCTTTCGGTCGGAGCATTCGCTACGGAGGAGGATCTTGTAAATATTCTTTCACATGTACGCATTACTGAAGGAATGCACGTGGAAGAGATTCAGAATCAGGTGGAAATCGGACTCATGGCAGAGCAGTATTTCACTGTCGCCAAGGCATACATGCTTTACCGCCAGAGACATTCAGAGGATCGTGAAGTCCGTGATCACCTCGACTTCCTCATCCAGTACTGCCAGGCAGAGAATGCTGCTACCGGCAGCAAGTATGACGCAAATGCAAATATCGAGAAGAAGAATCTCGCTACGCTCATCGGTGAGCTCCCGAAGAAGAATTTCATCAGACTTAACCGCCGCATCCTTACGGACAGAATGAAGAAGATGTATGGCAAGGAGCTGTCAGACAAATATATACGTCTACTCAAGAACCATCACATATATAAGAATGACGAGACATCTCTGGCAAACTATTGCGCCAGCATCACAATGTATCCTTGGCTGCTCGAGGGTACAAAGCCTATCGGTGGAAACTCGATCGGTCCGACAAATCTGAAGTCATTCTGCGGCGGCTTCATAAATCTTGTGTTCATGGTCTCAAGCATGCTCAGCGGTGCCTGCGCCACACCTGAGTTCCTTATGTACATGAATTATTTCATAGGTAAGGAATATGGACTTGATTATTGGAAGAATCCGGAACGTCAGGCTGATAATTCTACAAAGCAGCGTTCTGTCGACAAGATCATTACAGACTGCTTCGAGCAGATCGTATATTCCATCAACCAGCCTACCGGTGCTCGTAACTTCCAGGCCGTATTCTGGAATATCTCATATTACGACAAGAATTATTTCGAAAGCATTTTCGGCGAATTCCGCTTCCCTGACGGTTCAAAACCTGATTGGGACGGTCTCTCATGGCTCCAGAAGAGGTTTATGAAGTGGTTCAATGCAGAACGTCTCAAGACACCTCTTACATTCCCTGTGGAGACTATGGCTCTTCTGACAGAGAACAATGAAGTAAAGGATAAGGAATGGGGAGATTTCACAGCCGAGATGTACTCTGAGGGACATTCATTCTTCACATATATGAGTGACAATGCCGACTCTCTTGCTTCCTGCTGCCGTCTGCGTAACGAGATCCAGGACAACGGTTTCAGCTATACCCTCGGTGCTGGTGGAGTATCGACAGGTTCAAAGAGCGTGCTTACCATCAACTTGAACCGATGCATCCAGTATGCAGTGAAGAACGGACGCGATTATCTGACCTATCTTGCTGAGGTTGTGGACCTTGTACATAAGGTACAGCTTGCTTACGATGAAAATCTCAAGGCTCTTAAAGAACAGGGAATGCTTCCGCTCTTCGATGCTGGATTCATCAATATCGGCCGCCAGTACCTGACAGTGGGAATTAACGGACTTGTCGAAGCGGCGGAGTTCCTTGGAATCGAGATCAATGACAATCCGGAATATGTCCAGTTCGTACAGAATACACTCGGACTGATCGAGGAATATAACAAGAAATACCGTTCTAAGACCACACTCTTCAATTGTGAGATGATTCCTGCAGAAAATGTGGGTGTGAAGCATGCAAAGTGGGATAGGGAAGACGGATATGCAGTGCCTCGCGACTGTTACAACAGCTACTTCTACATCGTCGAGGATAAGTCTCTGAACATCATCGACAAGATGCGACTCCACGGTCGTAAATACATAGAACATCTTACCGGAGGCTCTGCCCTTCACCTTAACCTTGAAGAACATCTGACAAAGGCACAGTACAGCCAGCTGCTTCGCGTAGCTGCCCAGGAAGGATGTAACTACTTTACATTCAACATTCCTAACACTATCTGCAACAAGTGCGGCCACATCAGCAAGCACTACCTCAAGGAATGTCCTCAGTGCCACAGCGGAGACATCGATTATCTGACCCGTATCATCGGATACATGAAGCGTGTCAGCAACTTCTCGATGGCCCGCCAGGAAGAAGCAGCAAGACGCCACTACCATCGTGACGAAGGAAAGCATCTATGCTAAAGTGCTGCAGTTATGACATTGTCTGCCAGGAGATCCCGAATGAGATCAGCCTGGCAGTCAATATTTCCGGATGTCCCAACAGATGTCCGGGATGCCATAGTCCCTGGTTATGGGAAAATGAAGGCAAGGAAATGACGACAGAACTCTTATCCGACATAATCGGAAAGTACTCTGCCGCCATTACCTGTTTCTGTTTTATGGGAGGTGACGCTGACCATTCAGAAATACAGCGCCTTTCTCTTTGGATAAGGGGAGAATATCCTCACCTGAAGACTGCCTGGTATTCAGGTAGCGAAGCTGTCCCTGATGGCTTTGACATAAAATGCCTGGATTATATAAAGCTCGGTCCTTATATCGAGTCACTTGGCGGACTGAAATCTCCTCTGACAAACCAGGCACTTTATAGCGTCAGACCAGACGGTTCACTTGAAAAAATCAGCATTATCTAAGGCTGAAGACTACCGGGAAGGTATATGTGACCGGCACAGCCCTGTCTCTCTGCCTGCCCGGCTCCCAACGTGGAGAACTGCTTACAACTCTCAGAGCTTCTTTGTCAAGTTCCTTATCTACACCTCTTAAAACAGAAATGTTAGAAAGGCTTCCGTCAGGCATTACAGTAAATGAGAGAGTCACTCTGCCCTGTACACCATTCTCTACGCATATCTGAGGATATACAAGCCTCTTATTCACCCATCTGCTGAATTCATTGGCATCGCCACCGTTGAACTTCGGCTTCTGTTCCACGATTGCAAAAGGTATCGGATCTTCATTGACCTCGACTTCTTCCACATCATAATAATCGTAGATCTCGATTCCTGCACTCGGATCGTCTTCGATTGTCTTGAAAAGATTGTCATCGACTTCGATGTCATCGTCGACTATATCGATAATGTCTGACAGTTCGATTTTAGGTACGGCAGGAGGTGGAGGAGGGGGAGTCTCGAATGTAGTCGGGATAATGAAGTCCTCATCATATACGGCAGCAGTATCCACGAGTTCAGCTGTTGTGATTTCAGCAGTACTGTACTCGAAAGCTCCGTAAACTACAGCCAGTGCGACCACCAGTCCGATTTCCACGAAAAGAAGCCTCTTGGTTTCAAGATCGGCTTTGCAGGTTTTCTTTTTTTCCATAACGCGAGATTTAATTGGTTTGTGCAAAGGTATGCACTAAAAAAGCCTGAAAACGAATTTCCAGGCCTTTAAAATCTCTCTCAGTTAATATATAACACATTGATAATCAAAGCATTGCTAGATACAAACCTTGCAAAATCTCTCCGCTTTTATAACATCTTGAATATCAAGCATTTAGAGAAGCAAGAAAATCATCCTTATCTGAGGCTTCCGATGATGAAATCTTACCTTTCAGACGCCATATGCGATTATAGACAATACCCTTATCCTTCTCAAGAATTGTGGAAATGGTGGTGCTGGAGAATCCCGATGCTGCAAAAACAAACAGCCTTATATCATCCTCCTTCAGTTTCGGAAGCTGCTCCCTCAGTCTGCGGACAATTTCATTACAATTCCGGTCGAGCATCAGTTCCAGTCCTTTGAGCATCTTAGGGTCATCGCGGAGTCCCTGAATTACTGACTTGACTTCCTTAAGAACCTTGTCCTGAAGGTTAGGTGTACCTTCATATACATAATATTGCTCGCAAAGTCTTTCAAGGACATCGAATTTTGCAATGGACATATGTTTTTCCGAAGGCAGTCTTTTCGAAGCAGTCTTAAGTTTTGCCTGAAGATCTTCGGCTATGTTCATGTACTTTTCTGTTTCCGCTTTCTCCTCTGCAAGAATCTTCGCAGCCTCCAGTCTCTTATACCTTATATAACCCAACATTGCGAATACCACTGACATAAGCGACAGGAGGATAAATGCCGCTGTCAGTCTTGTAGATCTAAGACGATGCTGCGTCGCCATGTGTTGCTGGTCAAGAAAATCCTTGCGGGATGAAGCCACTGATTTCATCAAAGAGGCCATTTCCACGGAATTACTGTATTCCATCACTGCTTCAAGCGATCTCAAAGCATGCGAATCGTCTCCCATACGGCTTCTTATCTGGTAAAGACGGAAATCTGCCTGAGCTTTTTCAGAAGGGGATTGAGCAGTTGAAAGTGCCTTTTCAGCCCACTTCAAAGCCTCATCATCCTTACCTGACAATGAATATGCATAAGCCAGAACACCTCTGTCAGCGCTGCTGAGCGGATATTTCAGATCATTTGCCACCCTGGAGAGCATATCTATAGCCAGAGAAGGATCCGGTCTGGAAACCTCAAGGCTAAGCGAGGCATACGCAGAAAGACATTGAGCCTGAAGTGCTGTATCCGAAACCTCATAAGCCCTGTAAAGTACATCACGGTAAACCTTTTCCGCTGAAGCATAATCACTTACATTATAATATGCCACTCCTTTTTCCATATCGACATATAGTCTGTTATATGGTTTCTCAGCATTATGGAAGGCATCCGAAGCCATTTTAAGATACTGGATCTCGTCCTGATAGCGATATGCTGCATTGCTGATGTGAGCCATTATCCTGTAAATCTTACCCAGGCAGAACTGATCATCGAGCTGACGAGCCATCTGCTCCGCTTCAGAACATACAGTCATAGCTTCGGAATAACGCTTTTCCTGAAAAAGCATTTCACCGTTGCTCACTGCCTCTTCCAGATGCCTCTCGTTCACAGAGGAACACGAGAAAAGACAAAAAATCAATATTGCTGACAATTTCCTGATCATACTTCACAAAGATACTTATAAAGTATGATTTTTGTTATACCTTTGCGCGCGAAAATTTCAGAACTATGCAGAAACCTATAATATACCAGATGCTCCCTCGTCTGTGGGGCAACGATAAACTCAGACCTAAAAAGAACGGCACTCTTGCAGAAAACGGTACAGGCAAGTTTTCTGATATTGATACAGCGACACTGGATTACCTCAAATGGCTTGGATGCAGCCACATATGGTTCACTGGAATTCTCAGACACTCGACACAAGCATCCGAAGACGGATGCACTCCGTCTCATCCTCAGTTCGTAAAAGGCAAGGCAGGTTCTCCGTATGCAATATGCGACTATTATGACGTAAACGTATATCTTGCTGATAATCCGGAAGATAGAATAAGCGAATTCGAGTCTTTGATCAATAGGACTCACGAGGCCGGACTCAAGGTGATCATTGACTTTGTACCGAATCATGTATCCAGAGATTACGGAAAAATCACCCCAACTGCAGGACACCCTGTTCTGGGGGCTGAAGATGACAAGACAGTGCACTGGAAGGCAGAGAATGATTTCTACTATTATCCGGGACAGCAGCTTGTCCTTCCGACACCGATTCCTGCAGGAATGGAAGCATATTCAGAATTTCCGGCAATGGCGACAGGCAACAACTGCTACAATCCGGCTCCGGGAATCAACGACTGGTATGAAACTGTGAAGATCAATTACGGAGACACTCACACATCCACCTGGGACAAGATGTGGGATATCATTGACTTCTGGGCTGCAAAGGGAGTGGACGGATTCCGCTGCGATATGGTGGAGCTTGTTCCGCCTGAGTTCTTCAAATGGATGATTGCCAAGGCCAAGCAGAAGTATCCATCTCTGATATTCATTGCAGAGGTATATAAGAAGGAACTTTATGCCCAGTACATAAGGGCTATCGGCTTTGACTATCTCTACGATAAATCAGGACTGTACGACACCCTAAGGACCGTCGTGGACAAATGTGTCAACGACAATGGCATGCCTGTAGAACTATGGCAGTCAACCACAGGTATCACACGTAACTGGCAGTTCCTGGGAGATCTTCAGCCATATATGCTGAATTTCCTTGAAAACCACGATGAACAGAGATTCGCCTCAGACTTTTTCGGAGGAGATGCTCATAAGACTTTTGCCCCATTATATGTATCTCTTTTCCTGAATACGGCTCCTTTCATGATATATTTCGGCGAGGAAACAGGTGAGAGAGGTATGGATGAAGAAGGGTTCAGCGGCTGCGACGGCAGAACCACCATCTTCGACTGGTGGAGCGTGGGATCTGTCCGCAGACTCAGAAAGCTGATCGCTTCAGGAGCGTATAAATCGACATCTGTTTCAGCACTTGTAAAGGGAGGCCTGAAGAAAGAAGAGGCTGAAATATTCCTGAAGTTCTCCAAAGCAGTAAGATTTGCAGCAGAAGACGAAGCTGTCAGAATGGGTACTACATATGATCTCTGCTACTGCAACATGTCCTCAGACGGATTCGACAAGAACAGACACTATGCCTTCCTTCGCGACTACGAAGACCATACTCTTCTCATCGCCGCCAATTTCTCTGCGCATGATGCTGTGATGAAGCTCACTATTCCAGAGCACGCCTTCGAATGGATGGGAATTCCTATAACCGAAGACATGCATCCGGGAAAAGTAATAGAAGTCACTGTACCTTCAATGGATGGAGCTGTCATAACCCTGATTTAAGGTCAATAACAATAAACTAAAGCGGTTAACAAAAATGTTATCAGTATAAACATTTTTGTTAACCGCTTTGATTATTAATTAGTTATTAATATCCTACTATTGCTTTGTTTGATGAGCGGTCAATATAGCCTTCAAGGCCTTCCGGAGCTCTGTAAAGTCGGGTATATTCACCTTTTTGGACGCATTCCAGGGCGGATATGGTCTCTTCATCCACTGCACCGTCGCCTCTGACAGTATCGATTGTAAGGTAACCTACACCCAGCGAAGTAATGTTCTGGAAGAAATGCGTACCCTGGCTCGGCTCTATCTGATAGCCCGGAATCGCAGTTTCCACTATCATCCTTGCTTCAGAAATATCGCTCCATAGTACAGGAATACCAAGCCATGGATCAGAAGATCCCCAGCGTCCAGGACCAATCAGAAGATATGAAGACCCTTCTTTCTTTACCAATTCGTTCATCCGTGAAATCTCTTGTGCCATTTCCTTGGTCTTGGCGCTGTCAAAGGTGTCAGACGGTACATGAAGTATATAGCCGATATTGTCCACCCGTCCTGATCCAAGAGCTTTGGATGACTTCACAAGGATAGTACCCATACTTTCGCTGACCTTTTCGATTGATATCGAATTATCGGCACTGTATTCACCTACAGGACGTACCTGAAGAAGCTTGAGATTGAACCTTGTACCGCTTTCGCGATGCTGGATATCTGCAGCAAATTCCATTTCTATATCGCACATCAGTTCTTTCTTGCATATTTCAAGTACCTCTCGTATGATCTGTGCCAAAGGATATCTGTTATACTTGAGAATGGCATCAAATGATATGATACGAGGACCCTTTGCCGTAATTCCCGGTAACATCCTGTTGTTCTCGATACTGAATGTAGATGCAATCAATTCCGGATGTGAAAAGTCTGTAAGAGCTTCAGCCACAGGTAGATGAGCGAGATTCACGCCCTCGTCTCGAGATATCTTGAACGCTCCCGGACGAAGGTCCAGCGCATACATCATCTTCTGAGTGTCCCTCAGAGCAAGCTTAGTCTCTGAAAGCTGCAGAATCTTCTTCGGATACTTAGGACTGAACCTCAAGGAGTTGCCTCCATCCACCACGGTCTTTCCCAAGCCATAGGCCAGATCGACAATTCCATCTTCCGCCTTTTCGTTACCTATCGGATAGAAATTTACAGAACGGGCAACTCCGGAAAGCATCGGATAATAAAGATTATTATGCTCCGATCCGCATATGCTCTGAACCACTACAGCCATCTTTTCCTCACTCAAGAGATTGCCTGTGGTCTGGATATAGGTCCTGCTTCCATTGTAAAACACTGATGCATAGACACTTTTAATGGCTTTACCAAGCATTCGGAGCATCTGGTCACGGTTTTCTACCAGAGGAATCATATATGTGGCATATACTCCGGCAAAAGGTTGGTAGCTGCTGTCCTCAAGCTTGGAACTCGAGCGAACGGCAAGAGGGGAGCGAGTAGTATCGACAAAAGCCCTCAATTCTTCCACCAGCTTCTCAGGAAGTCTGGATGATACGAATTCCGAGAGAATCTCCTCATCTGAAATATCAGAATCAATCACATACTGAAGGTCATTCTCGATGATGAACTGGTCGAAATAATCTGTAGCGATCACTACCGTACGTGGAATGGAAATCTTTACATTTTCATACCTGTCGGCAAGATGATGCTTATAGACGAGATTGTTAAGGAAGGCAAGTCCACGGGCCTTTCCTCCCAAAGATCCCTCACCCATGCGTGAGAACCATATATGTCTTCCATAAGTCTGCGCATCAAAATGGGCAATGACTCCGCGGCCTGTCAAAGCATGATAATCGTGAATCTGCTGAGATACATATGCCCTGAGTTCAGTCACATTAGCAAACTGACTTTCAATCACCTTCTTGAACTTGGCTCCCAATGTGAACAGGCCTCGCGCCATGAACCATTTGGAAAGCATATTCTTGGAAGTATTGGCAAGGAGAATGTCTTCAGGTACCTCACGCATCAGAATCTCCAGCTCTTTCAGATTGGCAGCCCTACCGTATTCCACGCGGTCCGCATCCCTGAAAATAAAGTCACCGAAGGCAAATTCTTCCTTGATATATTCATAAAGCTGAATCATCAATGTCTTAGAGTATTTCCTCAAGAAACCCACTCCAAGTTCCTCTGCCACAGCACTTATACAGTCCTGTGAAGACTGAAGTAGAATCGGCATCTTGGGGTCATCCGCCTTAATGTGTCTTACGAGCTCAATTCCAGCATCCAGCTTTTCTTCCTCCGGCTTTCCTCCTCTATGTTCACAAAATCCCACATCTGAAATCACTCCAAGAAGATTGGACTTGTATTTTTCATACATCGCCATCGCATCGTCCAGATTAGTGGCAAGAAGGATCTTCGGACGAGAACGCTTCATATGCTTTCTCTGCTGTTCGTTCAGTGTTTCCTTCAGGAATTCCGCACTCTGACGGAGTACCATGCGATAAAGCTCCGGAAGATATGTGGAATAATACCTGACAGAGTCTTCGACCAGCAGAATACTCTGAACACCCACTCCAAGTATATCATTGTCAGCATTTTTCAAATCCTCGAACAGCTTGATGATAGCCACGATCAGATCTGCATTGCCATGCCAACTGAACATATAGTCAATTGCTGAGGTGTCCATATATGACAGCCTTCTATATACCTCCTTCGAGAAATGTGTCAGCAGCACAAATGGCAGGCTTTTTCTTTCTTTCTTGATATCTACCGCCAGCGAAAACACATCATTATCTCCAGCATTGTACATACAGATCACCATATCGATGCCGACTGTGGTTTGGAGGACTTCACGGGCCTGAGCGGAAGTCTGTACCCATACGAATGTCGGAGGAGTGCTCAGGTTAAGGTCAATATACTCCTTATAGATCTGAGTTTCGATCTGACCGTCCTCTTCCAGAATGAAGGCGTCATAGTTGCTGCATATCATAAGGATGCGCCTTACCCTGAATCCCATCAGAGAATCATAGTCAGCATTAAGGAGTTCCTTCAAGAGTTTAGGTTCTACAGTATTCATTTATATAGAATAACTTTATTCATTAATACTCACACCATTATGTGTTCTTCTTCGAAATTCGGCGACTGTTACGGCAGTAGCCACTGCCGCATTCAAAGATTCCGATCCCGGATCTCCTGCGGGATACGGTGGAATGTACAGCCTGTCAGACACCAGGCTCTGCATCTGCTCGGAAATCCCTTCAGATTCATTGCCTATAACTATCATGACCGGTCCCTTCTCGCCGGTATCCAAAGGCCTTGAATAGATATTCTGTCCGTCAAGGAAAGTACCGTAAACCTTTCCGCCCATGGAAAGCAAAGCTTTGGATAAAGCCGGAAGATCCAGATAATGCATCTTGACACGGAATATCGCACCCATTGTCGACTGGACAACTTTCGGATTGAATACATCCACAGTATCAGGAGCAGCGAACACCGCATCTATACCGAACCAATCTGCTATACGGAGGATTGTTCCCAGATTACCGGGGTCACGGATCGAGTCAAGAGCCAGATACAGTCCTCCTTCAGACATCGAAGACAATATTCCGGAGAGATCGCTTATCTGTACATCAGCCGGCTTTCTGATTATCGCAAGTACCGGAGAAGGGGATGACAAAGCGGAAATTCTCTTCATAGCTTCTTCTCCGATATCCTCTTTCCTATATATCTGCTCGACCTGATAGCCTGACTTCAGAGCCTCTTCAACCATCTTTTCACCCTCTGCTATAAAGAGACCTTCCGTATCGCGGAACTTCTTCTGCTGCAGAGACTTGACTCTTTTTATCTCATTATTTGATATAGATGCCATAAAATCACTGATAGTGTTTCACCATAAGTATAGGCAGATGTCATGACGGACACCTGTCGTAATAACAAGCAAATATAGTTTTTTTTGGTCAAAATTTTGTGAAATGGAGATATAAGTGATAAATTTGCATTCTATATAAGGTATGAAAAAAGGGTTCCGTATAATATCACTTCTGACGGTTTTTCTTCTGTCCATATCCTGCAGCACGACCCGTGTCCTGCAGGATGACCAGTACCGCCTGGCAAGAAACAAAATCAAAGTAGAGAACGACAAGGAATTCAATTCAAACCAGTTGAACAAATATCTGAAACAGAACAAAGGCCTCGGCTGGTCTCCGTTTCTTTATGTATATAACTGGACAAACGGCAACGGAGGTGTCTGGGACAGATTCGTACAGAAAATCGGAAAGGCTCCGGTAGTCTATAGCCCGGAACAAGTGGACAATTCCATATCGAATATCAAAGACCACCTTGAATACATCGGTTATTACGGATCAGATGTAAGATCCGAAATCAAGGTCAACAAACGAAAAGTCACAGTAATCTATAATGTATTCTTGGGCAAAAGGTATCCGATAAAGGAAATTGCTCTCAAACTTCCGAAGAGGGGAGAATTCACAGAGGCATTCCTGGCAGATACGTCCTTATTCACCATCAAGACAGGTGATTTTCTCTCAGAACAATCTCTTGAAGCCGAGACAGAATCACTTGCTTCAATAATGAGAAACAAAGGATTCTACGATTTCAGCAAGAATAATTTCTTCTTTGAGGCTGATACCGTCAGCGATCCCAGCTCTGTTCTTCTCACAATGCTGGTAAACGAATATACCAGAAACGAATCGTCAAAGGATGCAGATCCCATAAGGAAATTCTATATTGACAATGTCACTTTCTCCTATCCTAAAACGCTGAAGATCAAAGAGACTGTTTTAAGAAACCTTAACACAGTCATCCCAGGGAAAGTCTATAGCGAGGATATGGTCAACCTTACATATTCCCGTCTTTCGGCCCTGCGCGTATTCAGCAGCGTCAATATCGGAATGACCCCTAAGGACACGAATCTGATCGACTGCTCGATATCTCTTGCCCAGTCGAAGCTGCAGGGACTCAAGCTGAATCTTGAGGCATCTACCAATTCTTCAGGACTCTTCGGAATATCTCCGCAGATTTCGTACTATCACAAGAACATATTCAAAGGGGGAGAATGGCTGAACCTTAGCTTCTTAGGCAATTTCCAGTTCAAGTTCAAAGACAAGATCAGGTCCAATGAATTCGGTGCGTCTGCAAGCCTGAGCCTCCCAAGATTCTTCCCTCTGCCATACAGATATTTCAAGGGAGATATCCCGAGAACTGATATCAGCTTTTCATACAATTACCAGAACAGACCTGAATACACAAGGAATATAATATCCACTTCATACGGTTACACCGGAGATGTGGACAACAAGTTCTTCTATCAGGCATATCCTCTCCAGCTGAACATAGTCAGACTTTTCGATCTGGACAGTGAATTTTACGAAAATCTCGCAGCAGACCCGTTCCTGCGCAATGCATATCAGGACCACTTCGACCTCGGCTCAGGTGGAATATTCTATTATACGACCAATGCAGCCGCTGTTCCGACCGAGACCTATTTCTATTCGAGGCTTCAAGTGGATGTCGCCGGAAATCTCCTCCGTGCCTTCAACCCACTCATGAAAAAGGACGCTAACGGATCAGGAATGATCTGGAACACCCCTTATTCTCAGTTTGTAAGAGCTGAGCTCACCCTCGGCAGAACATGGGTATGGGGCAAGAACAACGGACAATCAATCGCGACCAGGCTTCTTGCCGGAGCCGGATATGCCTACGGTAATTCATCAGCCCTTCCATTCGAGAAGCATTTCTACGGCGGTGGAGCGAACAGTCTCAGAGGATGGCAGGCCAGGACAGTCGGCCCGGGCACTTCCCAGATGGACAAATCCTTCATAATCCCGAATCAGACAGGAGATATGAAGCTTGAAGCCAATATCGAGTACAGATTCAACATAGTATGGAAGGTGGCTGGAGCAGTATTCGTGGATGCCGGTAACGTATGGACACTCAAGCACAAAGACACACCGGCTGATGATCCTGCCGTATTCAGATGGAACAATTTCGGACAGAGCCTTGCGGCGGATTGGGGTACAGGAATCAGACTTGACTTCGGTTTTCTGCTGCTGCGCGTAGATCTGGGTATGAAGATTCACGACCCATCACGTGAAAAGAAGTGGGTCAATCCGGGCCAATGGCTCAAGAAAGACAATTACGCCCTTCATTTCGGCGTAGGATACCCATTCTGACGCACTGTCATCCTGTGCAATTGCCAACATTGGCACTGTCATCATGAGCGAGAGCGAAGGATCTATTTTTTCGGATAATATTTCGGCCAAAGCGTCTCAAGGCGAGCCCTCAGCCCATCCTCCTGCTTATTCTGGGCCGGTTCATAGAATTTGTGGCCTTTAAGCTCCGAAGGCATAAACTCCAGATCTGCAAAATGCCCCGGATAATCGTGAGCATATTTATATCCGTCGGAATAACCCAGATCTGCCATAAGCTGTGTCGGGGCATTTCTCAGAGACAATGGCACAGAGGCCATCTGAGTATCTTTAGCCACAGAAAGAGCCTCATTTATAGCCACATACGCAGAATTGCTCTTAGCTGACGAAGCAAGATATATGGTACACTCAGACAGTGGTATCCTGGCCTCAGGCATTCCTATGGTATGAACGATCTGGAATGTGGCATTGGCCAATAAAAGGGCATTGGGATTCGCAAGGCCTACATCTTCGGCCGCAAGAATGCATAAGCGACGGGCAATGAAAAGCGGATCTTCACCACCATCCAGCATGCGGGCAAGATAATATACGGCTGCATTAGGATCAGAACCTCTGACACTCTTGATGAAGGCAGAAATCACATCGTAATGCATTTCTCCGCCTTTATCGTATATGGCGATATTTTCCTGAAGACATGATGTTACGGCCTTGTTGTCTATCACCAAAGGTGCATCAGCAGGATATGCTCCGGTAACAATTTCCAGAATATTCAGAAGTTTTCTTGCATCTCCGGCCGAATGACGGAAAAGAGCGTCAGTCTCTTCCACCTTTATGTCCCTGTGCTTAAGAATCTCATCCGTCGCAAGTGCCCTGTCAAGAAGTACCTGAAGGTCATCCTTCTCCAAAGATTTCAGAACGAAAACCTGGCAACGCGACAGAAGGGGAGTAATCACCTCAAATGACGGATTCTCAGTAGTGGCACCTATCAGTACAATTGTACCATCCTCCACAGCACCCAGCAGGGCGTCCTGCTGAGACTTATTGAAACGATGTATTTCGTCGATAAACAGAATAGGAGACAATCCGCTGGAAAACAACGAATTGGAACGTGCCTTATCAATGACGTCCCTGACATCCTTGACTCCGGCGCTTACTGCTGAGAGAGTATAAAATTCTCGTCCGAGTGACTTTGCCACTATACGTGACAGAGTAGTCTTGCCCACTCCGGGAGGCCCCCACAGAATGAATGAAGAAAGGTTGCCGCTTTCTATCATATTCCTCAGTATGCATCCTTTCCCTATCAGATGTCTCTGCCCTACATATCCTTCAAGATCCTGCGGCCTCATCCTTTCAGGAAGCGGAGGAAGCATCCTGCCTCGTATTGTATCCCCAGTCATCATATTTCTTTACCGAATACCCATCTACGCTTATGAAGTTCTTTTTCGAACGGCACCCACATAGCCTGCACCTTTGCATTGGTCTCTAGATTTGCATTGGTTTCGGCATATCTGAAGCCAAGCTTACGATAATTCTGGAACAGATCGACAAACAGAAGAGAATTGACACCTCTGTTCTGATAGTCAGGTCTTACACCGATAAGGAGAAGATCCAATGTGTCCGGCTTTTTCCAGAACATAGCCTTCAGGAGATGCCACCAGCCCAGTGGGAATATCTCACCGTTGCATTTCTGAAGAGCTTCCGAAAGTGACGGAATCGAAATACCGGCAGCAATAAGGTTTCCTTCCTTGTCTTCCACGAAGGTAAGCATCTTCATATCCACGAGGGAAAGATATACATCCACATACTGATCTATCTGCTTTGGAGATAGAAGTGAATAACCGTAAAGTACACAGTATGTTTCATTTATAAGCTCGAAAAGTTTCTGTCCGTATTTCTCTTTGCGGATCTGCCTCTTGGTCTTTTTCACTATCTTGAGTTCATATCTCTCCTTCACGAGTTCAGCGAGCTTTACATGACGCTCAGGAAGTTCGTCAGGTATGGTGATCCTGTATTCCACCCAACCTGTTTCCTTTGCATATCCAAGCTTCTTCATATGCTCGGGATAATATGGATGATTATAGATGAGGGCCATCGTACTGAGACGGTCGAATCCTTCCACAAGCATTCCTTCGGGATCGAAATCAGTAAATCCGAGAGGGCCTACGACCTGATTCATTCCATGAGCCTTTCCAAATGCTGTGACAGCATCCAGAAGGGCAGTGCTCACCTGAATATCATCAATGAAATCAATCCATCCGAAACGAACCTGCTTGACTTTCCAGGCCTCATTGGCTTTGTGATTGATGATGGCAGCAACTCGTCCTGCGACTTTGCCATCCTTATACGCCAGATAGAACTCAGCCTCGCTGAATTCATATGCTCCGTTCTTTTCCTTGTCGAAAGTATTGAGATCGTCAAACGGCATTGACGGAACATAATACTTATTTCCTTTATAAAGATTGTTAGCAAATCTGGCGAATATCCTGAAATCCCTTTTTGTGGTTACCTTCTTGATTATTACTGACATAAGTCATAGGTTTAGTTAGTACATTTTACAAAGTTATTAAAATTACTGAGAAAATCGCTGATTTTTGCTATTTTTGCGATAGTTGGTTAGTAAGTATTGACGTTATGATTGAAAAGAAAACAAAGATCATCTGCACGATTTCCGATATCCGCTGTGACGTGGATTTTCTCACGGAATTATATAGAAAAGGAATGAATGTAGTCAGGATAAATTCCGCGCACGCCACAATAGAAGGTGCCCAGAAGATTGTGGACAATGTCAGAGCCGTATCAGACAAAATAGCTATCCTGGTGGACACCAAAGGACCGGAAGTAAGACTGACTCCGATGGAAAATGCCGTGGGCTTCATTGCCAAGGCCGGAGATACCGTCAAGATAAGGAACGGTGAAGATAATTTCTCTGACTCGAATACCTTATATACCAATTGTGCGACCTTTGTCCAGGATGTTCCGGTCGGTGCGCATATCCTGATCGATGACGGAAGCGTAGAACTGAATGTAGTCGAAAAGGATGAAGATAGCCTGACCTGCAGAATCATGAACAGCGGAACTATCAAAGGTCGAAAAAGCATCAATGTTCCTAATGTATACATATCTCTTCCGGCATTGACGGATAAAGACAGGATGTTTGTACAGTGGGCTATTGACGCCGATCTTGACTTCATCGCTCATTCATTTGTCAGAACTAAAAAGGATCTGATTGATATACAGGAGATTCTGGACAAACAGCATAGCCATCTCAAGATAATTTCCAAGATCGAAAATCAGCAGGGTATAGACAATCTTGATGAGATTCTGGCACATTGTTATGGAGTTATGATCGCAAGGGGAGACCTTGGAGTGGAGATACCTGCTGAAAAGATTCCTATGATCCAGAAGAAGATTGTCCAGAAATGCAGGGCAAGGAAAAAACCGGTGATCGTAGCGACACAGATGCTTCACAGCATGATCGAGAATCCACGTCCTACCAGAGCAGAGGTTACCGATGTGGCGAATGCAATATTCCAGAGCACTGATGCCATTATGCTCAGCGGCGAGACCGCATCCGGAAAATATCCGATCGAAGCTGTGGAAACAATGAGTGCGATTGCAATGGAAGCCGAGCAGACGATCGACACAAGGCTGGAAGTAAACCTTGAGCAAGTGACAAAACCGATAGCGGCCGTACTGGCAAGGTCATTGGTTGCCGCCACCCAGGAAATCCCTGTAAAGGCTATCATATTTGATACATGGACAGGGCGTACCGGCAGGTATCTGGCAGAGTTCAGACCTAAAGTACCGATTTATGCCATGTGCTATAATTCTTTTACAATGAGAGAATTGGCTCTGACATATGATATTTATGGTTATAAATTCGAAATTACCGGAACCAAGGAAGGATTCGTCCAGAATTCACTGAACATACTGCTCAAAGACGGTAAGATTTCCAAAGGGGATCTGGTCGGATTCATAGGTGGCAGTTTCAATGATGAATTGGGAGCGACATATATGGAGTTTAAATATGTATAGAACGGGGCGGATTCCGCTCTGATCTGATGAAAAGGATTGTATCAATATTGTGCGTTTTCCTGATGACCACATTGTTTCTGAGCGAATCATTCGCCCAGGAGAGATCATTTGGGGCCACATTCAGCTATGCCGGAACAGGATTGGAGTATGTGCAGTTTGCTGACAGCCGTCATTTTGCGCAATATCAGATAAGGATGGAAACTACAAGTCTTTTCTGGTCCGACCACGGCAAACCGGGTATTTCAGCATCAGCATTCTGGAATACAGTTTTTGCCCAGATAGAGTCTCGAAACGGCAACCTTGTCCGCTTTTATGCAGGTCCGGGCATTTGTGCAGGATTTTCGGAAGACGTCATGAACCCTTCAGGAATCTTTTTCGGGCTTAAGGGCAGCATCGGAGCCGAATGCAGCTTCACCAGAGGAATCGCGATATCACTCAGTATCTCGCCGATGCTTGGAGGACATTTCAGATTGAAGGAAGGAATGGTGAATATGCGCTTATATAGAGGTGGACTTTGTTATGGATTCATGCCCGAAGCAGGGATAAGGTATATTTTCTAACCATGAAGAAATTTATTCTCATATCATTGATTCTCTGCTTATTTAACAATAATGTTAAGGCTCAGGATGAAGGAGGGGAGACCTATCCTAAGTTTACACTTGGCCTGGAATGGGGATACATAGCTTCCATGACTACGTTTTACCATTATAATTTTTACGCACCGGAAGGTTTCAGGGTGGACGAAAAGGGATTGCTCTGGGGATGTATGAGCAGCGCAGATGTGTATCTTAATGTAGGATGGAATGTAAATCCGGTATGGAATCTGGCATTATATATAGGATATGCCGGAGTAGGTAATCTGCACAAATCATTGCCGGTTTCCATAAGAGGAACAAGATATTTCAAAGCGAATATGCCGCAAGACAGATGGTTTGTCTTTGCAGACGGAGGTAGCGGTATATGTCTGAAGACCCCTGTTCAGGAAATTTTAACAGGAAAGATCGGAGGAGGTTATCAGATGTCTCTTAGCAGCGACACAAAACTGAACTTTCTGTTTTCCGCAAGAGGCACATTTACTCATCCAAGCGTTTATTATGATTCCAACCGAATACCTATGAACCGAACGAACAGGAACAATGCAGTCGTAGGTGCTGTCTCCATCGGTCTTGGACTTACATTCTAACTGATAATCAAATATTTATAATATATGGCTATAAAACTTGAACTCAAAAAGACAGAAAGAATCCTTTTCTGCGGAAGCAAATGGTGGGGAGATCCGGACATGCCGGAGAACATGCAGTATCCGACTATGGAAGTCTCGGAAGACGGTGAAAAATTTGATTATCCACTGACATTCGTATGCCAGATCAATTGCGAAGATATCGCAGAGTTTGACAAGGAGAACAAGCTTCCTCACGAAGGAATGCTGTATTTCTTTGCAGCAGTCGATGATTATCTCGGATATGAATCACCGGTTCAGAATCCTGAAGGTGAATGGCCTAAAGGACGTCTTGTCGTCAAATATGCTAAGGCCATAAATTTCGAGACATTCCAGACCTGCATGCTTGTCGGCGACGAGGACGAACAGCTTACTGAGCCTGAGCTTGAAATCGTTTTTTCTGAATGTACAGATGATGAACCGGGCATCAAGATGCTTTGTGACGGAAACTTGCAGCCGGAACATCAGACCCTGATGCAGCTCGTCACCGATTCAGTCTCCGGACTTGACCTTCAGGACAGAACCATCAGTTTCATCATGAAGGATTCCGACCTCAAATTCGGCAATTGGAAACGAGCAAAAGCGATTTTGAAATAGCTTCATAATTCGTTGATAATGTGCATAATATCCCTTTTATTATGCACATAGAAACAGTAATGCCTGACTACAATAGTTTGTGTCAGGCATTTTTCTCGCGGATAAATTCGAATTTATTCGATTAGATTAAAATATATTTCAGGATAAACAGAACTGCAAGAATGTACATTGCAGGAGAGAGTTTCTTGAACTTACCGCAAATTATGTTCATAAGTACATAAGTAATCATTCCTATAAGAATTCCGTTAGAAATCGAGTATGTCAGCGGCATCATGAGCATACATACAAATGCAGGAATTGACTCAGAGAAATCATCGAAATCCACATTCTTGATCTGCTCCGCCATCAGCAATCCGACAATGATCAAAGCCGGAGCTGTAGCAGCAGATGGTATTGAAAGGAACAGCGGTGAGAAGAACATTGCTATTACGAAGCAGCCTCCTACAACCAGAGCTGTCAAGCCCGAACGTCCTCCCTGGGCTACTCCAGCTGCACTTTCTACATATGTTGTAGTCGTAGAAGTT
>JBGVCR010000029.1:0-21570 GCA_045118995.1 Candidatus Cryptobacteroides sp. | reverse complement strand
GCCGAGAAATGGACAAAGCACAAATCTCAGATCCGTGTTGTCAGCCCAGGCAACAAAAGAAAAATGGAAGTCATTGTAGTTGGTACAGGTCTCGGTGGAGCATCTGCAGCTGCTTCACTCGGAGAGCTTGGCTACAACGTGAAGGTATTCTGCATCAGCGACTCACCTCGTCGTGCTCACTCTATCGCAGCACAGGGTGTTATCAATGCCGCTAAGAACTACCAGAACGACAACGACTCGATCTACCGTCTCTTCTACGACACAATCAAGGGAGGAGACTATCGTGCACGTGAGGCTAACGTTTATCGTCTTGCCGAGGTCAGCAACAACATCATTGACCAGTGCGTAGCACAGGGTGTTCCTTTTGCAAGGGAATACGGCGGACTTCTCGCCAACCGCTCTTTCGGAGGTGCGCAGGTTAGCCGTACCTTCTATGCCCGCGGACAAACCGGTCAGCAGCTCCTTCTCGGTGCTTATGCTGCCCTTAACCGTCAGATCGCGGCTGGTACAGTAAAGAGCTACCCTCGCTATGAGATGCTCGACGTGGTTCTCATCAACGGTGAGGCTAAGGGTATCATCGCAAGAAACCTCGTAACTGGTAAGATCGAGAGATTCGGTGCTCACGCTGTGGTTATCGCTACAGGTGGTTACGGAAACGCTTACTTCCTCTCTACCAATGCAATGAACTCTAACGGTTCTGCAGCTTGGCAGTGCTACAAGAAGGGAGCATTCTTCGCAAACCCATGCTTTGCACAGATTCATCCTACTTGTATTCCGGTACACGGAGACCAGCAGTCTAAGCTTACCCTCATGTCAGAGTCACTCCGTAATGACGGACGTATCTGGGTACCTAAGAAGATGGAGGACGTAAAGGCTCTCCGCGCAGGTACAAAGAAGGCTTCTGATATCGCAGAAGAGGATCGCGACTACTATCTCGAGCGTCGTTATCCTGCATTCGGTAACCTCGTTCCACGTGACGTTGCTTCACGTGCAGCTAAGGAGCGTTGCGACGCAGGTTATGGTGTGAACAATACCGGTCTTGCTGTATTCCTTGATTTCAAGACATCTATTGAGCGTCTCGGAAAGGATGTAATCGCTGCAAGATACGGTAACCTTTTCCAGATGTACGAGAAGATCACAGACGTGAATCCATATGAGGAGCCAATGATGATCTATCCTGCTATCCACTATACTATGGGTGGTATCTGGGTAGACTACAACCTCCAGACAACAGTTCCAGGTCTCTACGCTATCGGTGAGGCTAACTTCTCTGACCACGGTGGAAACCGTCTCGGTGCATCAGCCCTCATGCAGGGTCTTGCTGACGGTTACTTCATCCTTCCTTACACTATCGGTGACTATCTCGCAGGTAAGTTCAAGGAGCCTAAGACTGACGTGAACGCACCTGAGTTCGCAGAAGCTGAGAAGGCTATCACTGACAAGATCGCTAAGCTTTTCGCTGTAAAGGGTAAGAGAACTGTAGATTCATTCCATAAGGAGCTCGGTCTCATTATGTGGGATAATGTAGGTATGGCTCGTAACGAGGCAGGTCTTAAGGAAGCTATCGAGAAGATCCAGGCTCTCAAGAAGGAATTCTGGCAGAACGTTTATGTAGCCGGCGAGAACGGTGAGTTCAACCAGGAGCTCGAGAAGGCACTCCGTCTTGTAGACTTCTTCGAAATCGGTGAGCTTATGGCTCGTGACGCTCTCAACAGAAACGAGTCTTGCGGAGGTCACTTCCGTGAGGAAATGCAGACTGAAGAGGGTGAGACCAAGCGTGATGACGAGAACTATATGTATGTAGCCGCTTGGGAGTACAAGGGTGAGGGTGTAGAGCCTGAACTTCATAAGGAACCTCTTGTATATGAGAATATTAAGATAGCTACCAGAAATTATAAAGACTAATTAGACATGGATTTGACATTGAAAGTATGGCGTCAGAAAAACGCCAAGGCAAAAGGACATTTTGAGACCTATCAGGTTAAGAATATTTCCTCTGACAGCTCTTTCCTCGAGATGCTCGATATCCTCAATGAGCAGCTTATTGCTGAGGGTGCAGATCCGGTAGCTGTCGAGAAGGGATGCAAGAGCAGCGGTCCTGTATCATTTGACCACGACTGCCGCGAGGGTATCTGCGGAGCTTGCTCACTCTATATCAACGGACGTGCACACGGACCGGACGATGAGGTGACTACCTGCCAGCTCCATATGCGTAAATTCAAGGATGGCGATACTATCACTATCGAGCCTTGGAGAGCAAAGGGATTCCCAGTAATCAAGGACCTCGTTGTGGACCGTCAGGCTTATGACAAGATCCTCCAGGCTGGTGGATACGTATCTGTAAGAACAGGTGGTGTTCCTGATGGAAACGTTATTCCTATTCCTTACGAGCAGGCTGAGGAGTCAATGGACGGTGCAGCTTGTATCGGTTGCGGTGCTTGTGCAGCTACTTGTAAGAACGGTTCTGCAATGCTTTTCGTTGCAGCTCGCGTAAGCTCACTCGCTCTCCTTCCGCAGGGTAAGGTAGAGGGTGCAAAGCGTGCAAAGGCAATGGTGGCAAAGATGGACGAGCTCGGATTCGGTGCTTGTACCAACACCAAGGCTTGTGAGATGGAGTGCCCTAAGCACATCACAGTCACTCACATCGCACGTCTTAACCGTGAGTTCCTCTGCGCTAAGCTTCAGGACTAATCGCTTGACGTGATAATATTTACAGGGATGGCCGAAAGGTCATCCCTTTTTCTTATATTTGCATTATTGAGAATATATAAAATCAAAACTATGAAACGTATCTGTCTTCTTCTTATGGCATTATTTGCCGTTTCGGCTTATGCTGAAAATGCTTCATGGCTTCGTTATCCTTCGATTTCTCCTGACGGAAAGACTGTTGCTTTTTCATACAAGGGAGATATCTACATCGTGGACTCTGAGGGTGGAGAGGCCCGTCAATTGACCTCGAATACGGCATATGATTATTCTCCGATATGGTCTCCTGACGGAAAGACACTGGCTTTTGCTTCGGACAGATATGGTAATTTCGATATTTATACAATTCCTTTCAGCGGGGGAGTGCCTTTCAGAGTGACCACTCATTCCGCCAAGGAAACTCCATGGACATTCACACCAGATGGAAAGAATATATTGTTCACCGCAAGAATTCAAGACCCTGCAGCAAGTGCTTTGTTTCCAAAGAGTTCCATGACTGAGCTTTATTCTGTGAGTGTGGACGGTGGAAGATACGAGCAGGTGCTTGCAACCCCTGCGGAGGAGGTCTCTTTCATCGGCAATGACGGGGCTTTTGTATATCAGGACTGCAAGGGAGGTGAGAATATCTGGCGTAAGCATCATACTTCTTCCATAACAAGGGATATCTGGATGTATGATGGTTCAAAGCACGTGAAACTTACATCATTCGAGGGGGAAGACCGCTCTCCGAGGGTGTCTGCTGACGGAAAGACTGTATATTTTATGAGCGAAAGAGACGGAAGTTTCAATGTATATTCATTCCCTGTGAATGACCCTCAGAATGTCACCCGCGTGACCAGGCACAAGACACATCCAGTACGTTTTCTCACCCTTTCTGATAATGATGATATCTGCTATGGATATGATGGAGATATCTATGTAAAGAAGGCCGGTGCAGCTGCCAGCAAGCTTCAGGTTACAGTTAAATCAGATAAGAATGACGACCATCTTGCTGAACTTTCAGTCTCAGGAGGTGGTGACAATGATCTTTCAACTGACGGAAAGCAGATCGCGTTCATCAGCAGGGGAGAGGTCTTCGTGGCTTCTACGGAATACAATACTGTAAAGAAAATCACTGATACTCCGGAAGCTGAAGCTGATGTGGTATTCTCTCCTGACGGAAAGAAGCTTGCCTATGCTTCAGAAAGGGAGGGTATATGGAATATCTACACAGCTGAGCTTGTCCGCAAGGAAGATATAAGTTTTCCTTACGCAACCCTGATCGAAGAAAAACCTCTTTTCAAGAACAATAAGGTTGATCGTCGTGCTCCTGTATATTCTCCTGATGGAAAGGAAATTGCGTATATAGAGGACAGGGACAGGCTTATAATCATGAATCTAGAGACCGGTAAGACAAGACAGATAACTGACGGCAGCCAATGCTATTCTACTACGGGATCTTTCGGATACAGCTGGTCTCCTGACGGAAAATGGATTCTTATGAGCTACTGTGCAAGAAATCATTATCCGTATGATGACATAGGAATAATAAGCACGAATGGAGGGGAGTCTATGATAAATCTCACAGAGAGCGGATATACCGACGGTGCTCCGCAGTGGGTGCTTGGTGGAAATGCAATTCTCTTTACATCAGAACGTTACGGTATGAGAAATCACGCATCATGGGGTACTCTTCAGGATGTCATGATCGTATTCCTTAACCGTAAGGCTTATGATGATTTCAAGATGACCAAGGAAGAAAGAGAACTTCAGAAGCAGATAGCAGGACTTTCGGAAGAGAAAAAAGACGATAATAAAGGCAAGGATGAAAAGAAGGAAAAGGTAGAGGATATCGTTGTCGAACTTGACGGAATCGATGAAAGAATCATCAGACTGACCCCAACCTCTTCAAATCTCGGTTCTGCAGCTTTGAGCAAGGATGGAACAGTTCTTTATTATCAGGCATCATATGAAAGCGGGATGAATCTCTGGAAATATGATCTGGAAAAGGGTACTCCTACAAAAATCGGCACTGCAAGAGGCCGTATGAAATGGGATGGAAAGCAGGGCACTCTCTATGTGCTCGGAAGCCGTTTTTCAAAGATGAAAGATGGTGCGAAGAACCTTGAAAACATAGCTGTAAGCGGCAATATGGTGATGGATCTCGCTGCTGAGAGAGAATATATGTTCGACCATGTGTATCGCCAGGAAAAAGAGCGTTTCTACAATGAGAAAATGCATGGTGTGGACTGGGAAATGCTTACTGCCACATACAGGAAATTCCTTCCGCACATAAATAATAATTATGATTTTGCTGAGCTTTTAAGCGAATATCTCGGCGAATTGAACGTCTCCCATACCGGAAGCGGTTACAGGGCTCCAGCGACCCGGGAAAGTGCCTCTACGGCCAATTTAGGAGTATTTTACGATTGGACTTGGCAGGGAGATGGTCTTAAAGTGGCTGAAATTGTCAATGGAGGTCCTTTCGATAAGGCATCTTCGAAGCTCTCGGCTGGCGATATCATAACATCCATTGACGGAGTGCAGATAAAGAAAGGAATGGATTTCTATCCGCTTCTTGATCGTAAGGCAGGGAAGCGTACCCTTATAGGTATTTCAAAAGCGTCAGAAGAAAATACCGATATGGTAGTTCTTCCTATCAGTGACGCAGCTTTCACAACTTTACTTTATAAGAGATGGGTAAGACAGAATGCGGAAAAGGTTAAGAAACTTTCCGGTGGCAGACTCGGATATGTACATATCGAAAGTATGAATGACGAGAGCTTCCGTACCGTATATTCCGATATTTTAGGACGTTATAACAATTGCGAAGGCATCGTGATCGACACTCGATTCAATGGTGGAGGTCGCCTTCATGAGGATATTGAAGTGCTTTTCAGTGGCCAGAAATATCTGACTCAGGAGATCCGTGGAAAAGATGCATGCGATATGCCGAGCCGACGTTACAACAAGGCTTCGATAATGATTATCGGCGAGGCCAATTACTCAAACGCTCACGGTACTCCTTGGGTGTACAAGCATAAGAATATGGGACTTTTAGTAGGTAAACCTGTTCCGGGAACAATGACATCAGTAACCTGGGAAACTCTTCAGGATGCTACGCTTTATTTTGGTATCCCAGTAGTAGGCTACAGAAAAGCAGACGGAACCTACCTTGAAAATGACCAGTTGAACCCTGATATAGATGTAGAGAATACAAAGGAACTTGTCGTTACAGGTCGTGACGAGCAGCTCGAAGCAGCAGTTAATGCTCTTTTAAAACAGATTGATAATCAGTAGATTACGATTTAATAATATATCAGTTTACATCTGTCATGTCGTGCGTAGTGGAGAAATCTTTTTAAAGATTTCTCCACTCACTTCTTTCGGTCGAAATGACAGTTAATATAATGATGTATATTGCTTTAATAAAATAACTGAATCGGCAGAATGATGGAGATGACATGCCGCCCCCGGCTAGGGGGTGCCCGACCAAAGGGAGGGCGGGGGTCATCGGAATCATCTGCCGATTCAGTTATTTTATTCTATGAGTTTACCAAAGGAAATTATCGAAAGGATAACGGCCGGCGTGGATCTCGGCTACCATCTTGTAGAGATCACCGCGAAGCTTGTCGATACCTATTTTCTCTCGAGCTGAAATAAAGATACATGGAGTATTCTCCTTAGCTATCCAACTGTTCTTGAACTCCTCCAAAGTATAATTTATCTGCTTCTTAGGCTCAAGTGAGAATTCGTCGTACTCTTCATATCTATATGCATCTATCTTGTTGAATACCACGAAAATAGGCTTATCAATTGCCTTGATATCCTTCAGAGTTTCCTCCACTACCTTGATATGTTCCTCGAAATTAGGATGTGATATATCCACCACATGCATGAGAATATCCGCCTCACGAACCTCGTCCAATGTACTCTTGAAAGCCTCTACAAGCTGATGAGGAAGTTTTCTGATGAATCCTACAGTGTCGCTAAGCAGGAAAGGAACATTCTCGATAACCACTTTACGCACAGTCGTATCAAGTGTAGCAAATAGCTTGTTTTCTGCAAACACATCGCTCTTGGCAAGCAGATTCATAAGTGTACTCTTACCTACATTTGTATATCCAACCAAAGAAATACGCACCATAGAGCCTCTGTTTCCACGCTGCGAAGCCATCTGCTTATCTACCTTCTTCAACTGCTCCTTTAGTCTTGATATCTTATCCTGGATGATACGACGGTCAGTCTCGATCTGGGTCTCACCCGGACCACGCATTCCGATACCTCCCTTCTGTCTCTCAAGGTGAGTCCACATTCGTGTCAATCGTGGAAGAAGATACTGATACTGAGCAAGTTCCACCTGCATCTTTGCATATGCAGTCTTAGCCCTCTGAGCGAAAATATCGAGAATAAGATTAGTTCTGTCAAGGATACGTATGTTAAGCTCACGCTCGATGTTTCTGAGCTGAGTAGGGGAGAGTTCGTCATCGAAAATAACCACCTCTATCTCATTTTCATCGATATATTCCTTGATTTCCTGAAGTTTTCCGCTTCGGATATATGTTCTTGAATCCGGCCTGTCTACCTTCTGTATGAACTTCTTTACGCCGATTGCGCCAGCTGTTTCTGCAAGAAATTCAAGTTCGTCAAGGTATTCCATAACCTGGCGTTCATCGTCTCCCTGTTTGATTACACCTACGAATACCGCCTTTTCATTATGCTGTTCTACTGTAATTTTTGCCATATCTGCATCGTAATAATCCTTATTTTCAAAGGATGACAACTCATTGTATTAATCGAAAAATCAGGCCGATCAAATCGTTTGGTCGGCCTGATAATATATTTGTGATCAAATGATTATCTCAACTGGAAGATAACTGGGAAGGTATAGGTTACAGGAACCGCGCGGTCTCTCTGCTTTCCTGGCTTCCACTTAGGTGACTGTGATACTACGCGTACAGCCTCCTTGTCAAGTGATGGGTCAACACCACGAAGAACCTTTACCTTTGTAACTGAACCGTCCTTCTCAACAGTAAACTGGAGAGTTACACGACCCTGTACACCATTCTCCTTTGCAATCTCTGGATAAACAAGTCTCTGGTTCACCCATTTTGAGAACTGGTTTGCATCACCACCCTGGAATGAAGGCTTCTCCTCTACGAGCTGGAATGGAATAGCCTCTTCCTCTACAACTTCCTCTTCAACCTCTACGTAGTCCATGATCTCTACTCCGAGGCTTGCGTCGTCCTCAAGGTTCATGAACATATCGTCATCAAGCTCGATCTCGTCGTCCACGATGTCGATCTGGTCAGAAAGAATAGGAATCTTAGGTGCTGCTGGTGGAGGTGGAGGAGTTTCCTGTGTAATAGGAATGATCTCTTCCTCAAGAACAACCTGAGTATTGTCTTCGAGAGTTGCGACATTAGTCTCTTTGCTTGTCCATTCAAATGCGAAAAGAGTGATTGCAAGTGAAATCACAAGTCCGATCTCGACAAATAGAAGCTTCTTGTTTTCCAAGTTAGCTTTTTCTGATTTTTTGATCTCCATATTGATTGTTAGTTTTTATATTCCATTTTGCCCGGTAAAGTTAGAAATTATATTTTTTATTTCAAACTTTTTATGCTTTTTGTAGATTTGCAGAAAATTATTTGATATGATTTCTTACTATTTCGAGGATACAGACTTTGTTTTCAAAGGAAAAACCGCTACCAACCGTTGGCTCAGACTTGTAGCTGAGAGCGAGATCAGACGCATTGGAGAAATATCCATTATTTTCTGTTCTGACAATTATATATTGGATGTAAATCAGAAATATCTTCAGCATGATTACTTCACAGATATAATTACCTTTGATTATTGTGAAGGGGAGAAGCTCTCTGGCGATCTTTTCATCAGCGTCGATTCTGTCCGTGAGAATGCCATTGAGTATGGAGCCGAATTCAAGGATGAGCTTAACAGGGTCATAGTTCATGGTCTTCTCCATCTTATAGGTTATGATGATCATTGTGATGAAGATATTGCTCAGATGAGGGCAAAGGAAAATTATTACCTTTCATTGAGGGAACTTATATAATATGAATAAATATTACGATGTTATTGTTGTCGGGGGTGGTCATGCCGGCTGTGAAGCCGCAATGGCTGCTTCTCGCATGGGATCTTCGGTTCTTCTGATCTCGATGGACATGAACAAATATGCTCAGATGTCTTGTAATCCTGCTATTGGAGGTATTGCTAAAGGTCAGATAGTCAGGGAGATAGATGCTCTTGGAGGTTATACGGGCATTGTCACGGATGCCTCTACACTCCAGTTCAGAATGCTGAACAGGTCTAAGGGTCCTGCTATGTGGAGTCCTCGAGCACAGTGTGATAAAATACAGTTTTCTCTGTACTGGCGAAAAATACTCGAAAGTGCCTGTAAATTAGACCTTTACCAAGATTCTGTGACTGGTTTTCTCTTCGATGGTTCGAAAATTTCGGGCGTATGTACGACTACCGGTGCAATATTTAATTCTCAGACGGTTATTCTTACGGCCGGAACCTTCCTTGATGGTCGGCTTTTCATCGGGCGCAATATGTTCGAAGGTGGAAGAATAGGCGAACTGCCTTCGCATGGTCTTACTCAGCAACTTGTCGAGATGGGAGTCAAGACTGCCAGGATGAAGACGGGTACTCCGCCTCGTATCGATATTTCATCTGTCGATACTTCCAAGCTTCTTCATCAGTTCGGTGATGAGGATCCTGAAAAGTTCTCATATCTCCCATTCCTTTCTACTGCTCAGAATGGTACTCCTCAGATGCCTTGCTTCGTTGTGCATACCAATACCGAAGTTCACGATATTCTGAGAAGTGGCTTTGGTGATTCCCCTTTATTCTCTGGAATGATAACTGGTATAGGTCCGCGTTATTGTCCAAGTATTGAAGATAAGCTCAGGACTTTTGCAGATAAGACTGAACATCAGCTCTTCCTCGAGCCGGAGGGTAGGGGAACAAATGAATATTATCTTCAGGGCTTCTCTTCTTCTCTGCCTCTTAATATTCAGATGGAGGCCTTGCATAAAATCAAGGGTCTGGAAGACGCAAAGATTTTCCGCCCGGCTTATGCTGTCGAATATGACTATTTCGATCCGACCCAGTTGAAGCCTACTCTCGAACTTAAGAATATCGAGAATCTATATTTTGCCGGACAAATTAATGGAACGACAGGATATGAAGAGGCTGCAGCCCAGGGATTGATAGCAGGTATGAATGCTCATCTTAAAGTTGCCGGCAAGGAACCTTTCATTCTGAAAAGGGATCAGGCTTATATCGGAGTTCTTATAGATGATCTTATCACTAAGGGAGTAGATGAACCATATCGAATGTTTACTTCAAGAGCTGAATATCGTACTTTGCTGAGACAGGATAATGCTGATTTCAGACTTACGCCGATTTCTTACGAAGCAGGATTAGCTGATAAATTCAGATATGATTATACGATGAGAAAGTACGATACTGCTTCTGAAATGATCGAGTTTTTTGATAAGACTCCTCTTAAGCCGGAAGTGGTCAATTCATATCTTGAATCAGTATCATCTTCTACTGTAGATTCGCGCAAGAGAATTTCAGATCTTGTATCTCGCCCGCAAGTAAAATTGGCAGATATATTTGATATGGTTCCACGTGGAACTTTTATTAAGAATAATATTGATATTGACTCTGCATTTGCATCGCCTTTATCAGGTCTTTTATCTGACGAGGTTAACTATTCTGATCTTTTGAAATATGGTAGTTATGATTCTTTGGCTGGTCAATTTTCTGATAAGACAGATATATCATATAAGGATGCTGCCTATGTTTTAAAGTTCAATACTGAGTATCCGGTTTCTGATCTTGACTCGTCATTTATGAATGAAAAGGTAGATTCCAATTATAGGAGGGAGGTTCTGGATTCTTGCGAGATAGCTATAAAATATAAAGGTTATATTCAGAGAGAACAACAGATGGCAGACAAGATTATGAGACTTGAGAATCTTACCATACCTGAAGATTTTGATTTCGACAGGGTAGAGAGTCTTTCTATCGAATGTCGTCAGAAGTTAAAGAAATATGCTCCACGAACTATTGCGCAGGCATCGAGAATCTCTGGAATCTCTCCGGCAGATGTGTCTGTTCTTCTGGTTTATTTTGGAAGATAGTAAAAGTAATTTATATAAAGAAAGGTGTTCCACGTGGAACACCTTTCTTGCTTTATAGGAGTTTCAAAGATAGTTTTATAATTTCTTCCAGGCTGGCAGAAGGATTGCCTTTGAGTACTGTTGCTACAGCTTTATTGACATTGGCCTTTGTGAATCCAAGCATTACCAGGGCGGTTGTAGCCTCGTCTACAGCAGGATTTGAAGAAGGGGAGAATAGGGCTGGAGTGTCGCTTCCGCCTCCCTTTACGACCTTGTCTTTGAGTTCAAGGATAAGCCTCTGGGCACTCTTTGTTCCGATACCTTTTATGCTTTTTATCTTGTTTATATCCTCTGCTATGATCGCATTTCTTATTTCATCTGAGGTTAGTGAAGAGAGCATCATTCTTGCTGTGGATGCTCCTACTCCTGATACACCGATAAGAAGCCTGAATAGTTCTCTTTCATCTTTTGTATAGAATCCGTAGTATAATTCTTCATCTTCCCTGAGGTAGTGATGGATGTAAACCTTGGCCTCCGATTTGCCGTTAAGTCCTTCGTATGTCTGTAGGGAAATAAGGATTTTGTATCCGATTCCATAGCATTCCAGGACGACTTCTGTCGGATTTATTTCTGCTATATTTCCTTTTATGTAGTCTATCATATTGCTTTTTTTTTAAATTGCCTTTTCCTTATTCCTGACCTTGTAAGTGATCTAAGTGCAAAAATATGATAATAATCTGTAAAAGAAAGATTGTTTTTGCTAAATTTGCGAGTTATTTGCACTATAGTCAGATATGAATATTATTGAAATAAGATCTATGTTTCCGACACTTTCCAGAAAAGTGTACGGAAAGAATCTTGTGTATTTCGATAATGCAGCGACCAGTCAGCGTCCCCAGACTGTAATAGATGAGTGGAACAGAATCACTGCAGAATCCAATGCTAATATTCATAGGGCAGTGCACAGACTGGCTGATGAAGCTACCCAGGCATATGAGCAGGCAAGGGACGCCGTCAAGGATTTTCTTAATGCTGATGCCAGGGAGGAAGTTATCTTTACCAGCGGAACTACTGCTGCGATTAATCTTGTTGCCTTCTGTTTTGGTGAGGCTTTTGTCTCAGCAGGAGATGAGGTGATCGTTACAGAAGCAGAGCATCATTCCAATATTGTTCCTTGGCAGATGATGTGCAGGAGAAAAGGAGCTGTTCTTAAGGTTCTTCCTGTGGATGATGACGGACATCTGGTTTTGGAAAAACTTGATGAGCTTCTTACTGAGAGAACGAAGATATTGGCCGTAACCCATATTTCCAATGTGCTTGGAATTGTGAATCCGGTGGAGGAAATCATCAGAAGATGTCACGCAAAGGGAGTGCCTGTTCTTGTGGATGGTGCTCAGGGAGCGGTTCATTGCAAGGTAGATGTTCAGAAGCTTGACTGCGATTTCTATGTGTTCTCCGGACATAAGCTCTATGCCGCCACAGGTACTGGAGTGCTTTATGGAAAGAGAAAATGGCTTGATGCCATGCCTCCGTATATGGGTGGTGGGGAGATGGTAGGAAATGTAAGTTTCAGAGAGACCACTTATGCACCTCTTCCGATGAAATTTGAGGCAGGAACGCAGAATTTTGCTTCTGCAGCGACCTTAAAACAGGCTTTGGAATTTATTAACTTATTGAATGATAATGAGTTAATAAAATATAATGATGAGATTAGAGATTATCTGCTTGATTATTTCAGAAATGATTCGAGAATAAGACTCTTTGGTGTTCCTCGTGGAACATCTGATGAGAAGATTCCTCTTTTTTCATTTGTCGTGGATGGAGTTCATCATGAAGATCTGGCTTTGATCATGGATAAGATGGGAGTGGCAGTGAGATCAGGACAGATGTGTGCAGAACCACTGATGGACAGATTCGGAGTGACAGGAATGTTAAGAGCTTCACTTGCTCCATATAATACTATGGAAGAAGCTGAATATTTTGTTAAATGCCTGAACAGGGCGATAGATATGTTGGTATGACACTGATTGAAGCAGAAAACGCCATTGTCGAGGAATTCTCGATGTATGAGGAATGGCTGGATAAATATGAATATCTGATTGAGCTTGGAAAAGCTTTGCAGGACTATCCCGAGGCGGCAAAGACAGATGACAGACTCATCAAGGGATGTCAGTCAAGGGTATGGCTGGATTATAAGGTAGAGGATGGAAAGATTGTTTTCAATGCCGACAGTGACGCTATCATTACAAAAGGAATAATTTCACTTCTGATCGGACTTTATTCCGGCAGGACAGCTCAGGAAATTCTTTCTTCGGATTTTTCTGTAGTGGAGAAGATAGGCTTGAAGGAGAATCTTTCACCTACAAGGGCAAACGGACTTGTTTCTATGATTGCCAAGATCAGAGAGGTGGCGACATTGAATGTTTAAGGATTTCTGGAGAAATCTCTATTATGGGACTGAAGGATTGGATAAAAAAGAAATCTGCCGAGGTGGCGGAAGAAGATAAGGAAAGAAAGATGAGACTTGAAAGAGATATAATTATGGCTCTCAGGCAGGTTTATGACCCTGAGATTCCGGTGAATGTCTATGATCTCGGACTTATTTATGAAGTGAAGGTCGATGATGATCATAATGTCTATATTCAGATGACCCTGACTGCGCCGAATTGTCCTATGGCTGATTATGTGATGGAACAGGTCAGGACTGCGGTAGCAGATGTGCCGGGAGTGGTCAGCGTTGAAATTGACCTTGTTTTCGAGCCGGTATGGGACAAGAGCAGGATGTCTGAAGAGGCGATGGTAGAGCTTGGTCTTGATGACTGAACTTCCGAAGAGGAGAGGATGATGTGGGACGGAAGAAGAGAAACAAGACACGTGGAAAAGAACAAGGTGAAGCTATACCTTGGATTGGGCTCGAATCAGGGCGACAGACGGCTTAATATCGAGCATGCGGTGGCAATGCTCAATGTTGAATTGAAAACACCTTACAGGGCAATTTCTTCACTTATTGAGACGGAGCCTTGGGGATTCGAGTCACAGCAGAAGTTTATGAATGCCGTGGTGCTTTATGAACTGGATTTGCCGCAAGGGTACAATCCTGAAGCCGAGGGATTGATGATATTGGAAGTATGTAAGGATATTGAAAGGAGAATGGGACGCAGCGGAGAGCCTCAATACGATGAGGCAGGGGAGAGAATCTATACTGACCGTCCGATCGATATCGATATATTGCTTTTCGGTGATGACAAGATTGATTGTCAGGAACTTACAGTTCCGCATAAACATATGTACGAGAGGGATTTCGTAATGATCCCTTTGAATGAAATTAATGATAAACTATAATACTATTATGACACAGGAAGAACTTTTTAAGATTCTCGTAGCTCACTGTAAGGAGTACGGATTCATTTTCCCTTCAAGCGAGATCTATGACGGTCTCGGTGCCGTTTATGATTATGGCCAGCTCGGTTCGGAGCTCAAGAACAATATCAAGAGATATTGGTGGGAGGCCATGACAAGACTTCACGAGAATATCGTGGGTATTGATTCAGCTATCTTCATGCATCCTAAGATCTGGGAGGCATCAGGACACGTAGGTGCTTTCAACGATCCGCTTATCGACAATAAGGATTCGAAGAAGAGATATCGTGCAGATGTTCTTATCGAGGATTACATCGGAAAACTCGAGGAAAAGATCGAGAAGGATGTGGAGAAAGGTAAGAAGAAGTTCGGTGAAGCTTTCGATGAGGTGCAGTTCAAGGCTACAAACCCTAACGTTCTTCGTAATCAGAAGAAGATTGATGAGGTGAAGAAGAGAATGGTTGACGCTCTGAATGCAAACGACCTTGCAGAGCTTCGTCAGATCATCGTTGACTGCGAGATTGCCTGCCCTATTTCAGGTACTAAGAACTGGACAGATGTACGTCAGTTCAACCTTATGTTCTCTACCCAGCTCGGTAGCGTTTCAGGAGAGTCAAATATCATCTATCTCCGTCCTGAGACTGCACAGGGTATCTTCGTGAACTATCTCAACGTACAGAAGACCGGCCGCATGAAGATTCCTTTCGGTATCGCTCAGATCGGTAAGGCTTTCCGTAATGAGATCGTTGCACGTCAGTTCATCTTCCGTATGAGAGAGTTCGAGCAGATGGAGATGCAGTTCTTCATCAAGCCTGGTACAGAGCTCGACTGGTTCGCAAAATGGAAAGAGAACCGTATGGCTTGGCACAAGGCTCTCCGAATGGGTGACGAGAACTATCGTTTCCACGATCATGACAAGCTTGCACACTATGCAAATGCAGCTACAGACATCGAGTTCCGTTTCCCATTCGGTTTCAAGGAGCTTGAGGGTATCCACTCTCGTACAGACTTCGACCTTGGAAACCATCAGAAGTTCTCTGGAAAGAAGATCCAGTATTTCGATCCTGAGGTAGGAGAAAACTATGTACCATATGTAGTGGAGACTTCTATCGGAGTTGACCGTATGTTCCTTGCAGTTCTTTCTAATTCATATAAGGAGGAGCAGCTCGAGAACGGCGAGAGCCGCGTGGTTCTCAGCATTCCTGCACCGCTTGCACCGGTAAAGGTGGCAGTGCTTCCGCTCATCAAGAAGGATGGTCTTCCAGAGATCGCACGAGAGATTATGGACGAACTCAAGTATGACTTCAACTGCCAGTACGATGAGAAGGATTCAATCGGTAAGAGATATCGTCGTCAGGACGCAATCGGTACACCGTTCTGCGTTACAATCGACCACGACTCCCTCAACGACCGTTGCGTGACCATCCGTCATCGTGATTCGATGCAGCAGGAGCGCGTAAAGATCGAGGATCTCCACGCAATCATCTCTAAGGAAGTGAACCTCAGCAACATCCTTAAGAAACTGAAGTAAAATATCCTCATCAGTACTTTTTCAGGTTCTGGTGATTATCTATAACAGCGGTGCGACAAGAATCACTACTTTCTTGTCGCACCGCTGCTGTTTAATGTGATGTATTGTTATTCTGAGTCTTGAATCCGATTTTAGGACGTGGGGAGTTATCTGATTGTTCTTTAACGGAGAGGGCGGCGATGGCTTGATAAATGGTGTCTATTTCTTGGCGCATGTCTTCTGAAAGGTCGTTAATGGCTTCGAGATTGTCTTCGTTGCTGCGTTCCAGCAGTTCGAGCTTGGCCTTGATGGCTTCGAGTTCGTAGCTAAACTGGTTCATAGTGTAGATTTGAGTTCTGATAGCGACAAAAGCTCGCATAATTCTAATATTAATTTCAATTGCCGTGTCAGATCTCAATACACTGCTCAGCATTGCAACTCCTTGTTCTGTAAATACATAGGGCATATATTTCAAATGATGTCCTTGCTTGGTGTTTAAGGTCACAATTTGTGACCTTAAACACTCTTCCATAGTCAGCTGAAACATAAAGTCCTCTGGGAATCTTTTTATATTTCTTTTAACAGCTTGGTTCAAAACTTTGGTTTCTACTCCATAAAGCTTCGCCAGATCTCTGTCCAGCATTACCTTCTGTCCTCTGATTTCGTGGATCAGGGATTCGATTTTTAGTGGTTGTAATGTGTTTTCCATATTTTTTTGTTTAAAAGATTCTCACGTCGCTTCGCTCCTCAGAGTTATTACTTCGTACTTTACAATCAGTGCTTCGTTCGGAGTGATAGGGGTATAAAACAAAAAAACGCAATACGGGTATATACGACTATACCTATATCGCGTTGTGGGACTCTTTTTGTTTGTCGACCCACGGCATTCAAACTTGAGAGCAAATATATAAATTCTAAAAGATTCCGAGCGAAAAAAAAAGAAAACTCGCTCGTAGAATAGCAAAAAGCCATAAATGAGCGAGAAAATTGATAAATCTCGCTCATTTATGCTTTAACTGGTTAATGTCTTATTGTTCTTTCTGGTATTCAAGCAGGTCGCCCGGCTGGCAGTCGAGAGCCTGGCATAGGGCGACCAGGGTCTTGAATCTGATCGCTTTGGCCTTGCCTGTCTTGAGGATGGATAGATTCGTAGCTGACAGACCTATCTTTTCCGCAAGTTCGCCGGATGACATTTTCCTGCGGGCAAGCATTACGTCTATGTTAACTATGATAGGCATTATTCTTCGATTGTCTGTTCTTCTGCTTTTTCCTGTCCCTTGAGATATGACGGAAGACTCATTCCAGCCATATTGAAGAGTTCTTCAAGAGGTGGAACAGACTTCATCATTCCAGAAATGAAGTTTGATGTGGCGGTCTTTCCGTCGGCTCCCTGTCCGTTTCCATCCCAAACTGTTACCTTGTCGATCTTTATGCCCTTGACAGCCTCCACCTGAGTCTTGACCAGATCAGGAAGCTTGTCTGCGATGAGCATGAGAACGGCCTTCTGAGGGTCTCCTGCAGCTGCATTGACCAGATGCTGGAATCCTTCTGCCTGCTTGGTGAGCACTTCGAGAATACCTCGTGCCTGAGCATCCATCTTCGCGTAGATTGCGTCAGCCTCTCCCTGAGCCATTCTGCGGATTTTCTCAGCTTCTGCCTCAGCCTCGATGATGGCCTTTTCCTTCTCGATCTGAGCAGGAACGACTACATTGGCCAGCTGTGTAGCCTTCTCCCTGTCTGCACGGGCAAGCTCGGCGTCACGCTCTGACTTGTAAGCCTCTTCGAGAGCGAGAGCGGCCTGCACCTTCTCGGCAGCTATCGCGATTCTTGCCGCTTCCGCCTCTTTTTCGCGTCTTTTTGCGTCAGATGCAGCAATGGCTATCTTGGAGTTGTTTTCTCCTTCTACTGCCTTTGCATTGGCGTCTGCGGTGCTGATACGGGTATCTCTGAGAGTCTCGGCGATACGGATATCCTTGTCTCTGTCAGCCTCGGCCTTACCGATCTCACCGAAACGGTTCTGCTCTGCAACGCTCTTCTTGGCGTCATTGATTGCCTTTGCGGCTGCCTCCTTACCGAGAGCCTCGATATAACCGGACTCGTCACGGATATCGGTAACGTTCACGTTGATGAGCTTGAGACCGATCTTTCTGAGCTCGGCTTCCACGTTCATACTTACGTTAGCGAGGAATTTGTCACGGTCAGAGTTGATCTCCTCGATATCCATTGTAGCGATTACAAGACGGAGCTGTCCGAAGAGGATATCGGTAGCGATGTTCTGGATGTTCTCGATGGTGAGTCCGAGAAGTCGCTCGGCAGCATTGGTCATGTTTTCAGGCTCTGTCGAGATACCTACTGTGAATCGGCAAGGTACATCGACACGGATATTCTGCTTACTGAGGGCGTTTGTGAGGTTGCACTCGATGGAGATAGGCTTGAGATCGAGGAACGCATAGCTCTGGAATACAGGCCAGATGAATGCCGCTCCACCGTGGATGCATCGTGCGGATGAGACTCCGCCAGCCTTGTTTTTTCCGGTCTTTCCATAGATAACGAGGATCTTGTCGGAAGGACAGCGCTTGTAGCGTCTGAGAATAGCCGCAAGTGTCACTACGAACACCAGAACGGCGATCACGATGATGTAGATAGTCTGCATAGTTCGTTATTTTTTAAGTGGTTGTTAGATTATCAGTGAGTTTATTTCTTCCACAATGAGTGTAGAGGCGTCTATTACCTCTGTCACTTTAATGGAAGTTCCTGTTTTAAGATCATCCTCTGAATCGGTGAGGGCATCATATTCTCTTACGGAATTATTGATATTGATCTGTACCTTTCCTGTGCCTTTTCTTTCGCCCGGTATAGTGAGATATACCTTTCCGTTGCATCCTACGGCAGATTCGAATACATTGATATTGCCGCTCTGCTGCATCTTGCTGAGACCTTTGAAAAGCATCATTACTGCAAATACGAGGATTGCTCCCACTGCAAATGCAATCGCCATCAGCAATGCCTTTGAGGCGATCTGGCCGTTCAGGAGAATCGCTGTCCAGCTCATTCCCAGAAGGAAATTCACAAGGTTGCGGAAGGTGTAGAGATTCATTGAAGGATCGCCTTCGAATCCGCCGTCAGGCATGTCGAAGTCTGTGTCCATGTCCATCTCGACGTCAGCTCCGATGAAAGTGAGCACGGTCTCGATGATGAAGATCAGGGAAGAAGCGATGGCGATGCACCAAAGTATCTTCATAAATAGATCAAGTGAGGTCCACCATTCAGTCATAGTTCGTGTGTTTTATATGTTTATGTCGCGAAAGTAATAAAGTTTTTTACGAAAAACAACAAAAAATCAATAAAAATTATAAAAAAATACCTGCCATCGACCAAAATTTGGACCAATGACAGGTATCTTTAAATTATTTCTGGAGCTCAAGTCCGATTTTCAATCCGTCATACTGACCCGCAAGCGATCCGATTGTCTTGAGGGTGGTATTGTTAGTATTCGCAGTGAGCTTTCCGATAAGGTCTAGCAGTTTGTCTGCCTTGAAAAGAAGCTCGAAAGTGCTGGCATTGATCTGAGCGGTGGCAGTGATGCCGGTAGATCCGAGGCTCTTTCCGTATTTGAGATTGATGGTGGTGCCATCCTCTGAGAGGGTGTATGTGCCGTTGAAGCTCTTTCCCTTTACAGTGGTGGCAAATGTGTTGTCCTCATTGAATGTGAAGCTGAATGTACCGGTTTTCAATCCTGCTTTCGCGAGATATTCGTCCAGTTTCTTCTCTATCTGTGTTGCTGCCGCTCCGGCCGCCGCTGTCTTCAGGATATCTTCACTTTCCAGCTTTACTGCTGATCCTGTATAGTTCCAGGTGCCTTTTATATCACCCTTTGAAAGATTGACACCTGTCACTTTCTCGACAATCTCATTGACAGTGGAATTGTTTGCTACCTTTCCCAGGATATCCTTGAGCGTCTGTGCCGATACTGTATTGCCTGCAAGGCAAAGTACAGAGGCAATGATGATTGATTTGAAAATTGTTCTCATAGTCTCGTATTTTTGTTATTCGTTCTTCCAGCCTTGTGCCTTGAGCGGAAGCTCCACTCCGTCAGGTGTCACTGCGACAGCTCCGACTTCCGGCTTTGCGAGATGGCCGATGATGTCGAATGTCTGGAAATCGTGACGGAATTTCTCGTGCTTTCCGATAGGGATGGTGAAAAGGAGTCTGTAGTCCTCTCCGCCGTTGAGGGCGGCAGATATAGGATCAATATTGAGTTCTCTTCCCAGTTCGAAGGTCTTGCCTGCAAACGGAAGCTTATCGACATATATCTTTGCTCCTAAGCCGCTGTCGCGCACAAGTCTCTTCACTGCATCTGCAAGACCTCGAGTGACGAGATAACCGTATGACGGCATTATCTCGGTTTCTTCCAATTGGTTGATTATCTGAGGATTGATCTGAGGCCTGAGGTATGCTCCGACGAGATTCTTGTAGTCGTCCAGCTTAGGCTGAGCCACTGCGTCTCCGCTCTTTTCGAAAGCCCTCTTCTCCCTTTCGAGTACCTGGAAGCCCATGAATGCCGCACCTATATTGTCCGAGATACAGATAAGGTCCATGCTTTTTGCTGCAGGACGGCGCTTTGCCATAAGGTTTGTGGTCTCTCCTGTGGATGAAATGCTTACGGCCAGTCCGTTAGGTGATGGGACCAGATCGAGTGTCACCTGCTTGTAGCCGTGCTCCTTGGCCGCCGCCACGATACCTTCCCATACTTCCTTGATATGCTTGAAATCCAGTTTAGATGAGATTCCCAGACGTACATCCATAGTGCGCGGGTGGGACATTTCGGCGTAAAGCTCGCCAGTCACGGCTGTAACGCATTTATAACCAAGGTGTTTCAATGGGAAATATGTAAGGTCGAAGTCAATACCTTCGAGGAATGTGCGCGCATGCGAACTGATATAGCTTTTGCCCGATGTCTCGAACCAGCTGCTCTGGAAAGGCTTGTAGGGGGTTCCTTCAAATAATTTTGCGATTGCCTCGACTCTGCCGAGGTCTGAGAATCTTTCTTCTGCCATAGTTGAATCGTATTTATGCAAAAATACAATAAATTGACTAATTTTGTGCAGATATTCAAAAACGGATTATGAAAAGATTTGCGCTTATGATTATGGCGGCTTTGATCATGCTGCCGCAGGCTGTTTCAGCCCAGAAGAACAATGACGAAGCAGAGGGACTCAAGGTGATGTCATACAATATCAGACTTGGTTCTGCCAATGACGGTACCAATGCATGGCCTATGCGTTATCCGGCTACGCTTGAAATGATAGAGGATCAGGCTCCAGATGTATTCGGTGTGCAGGAGGCTTTGAGTTATCAGATTTATCTTATCGAAGAGAACTTCCGCAATTATCAGAGCGTAGGTGTAGGTCGAGAGAACGGAAAGAAAGAAGGCGAATTCATGTCGATCTTCTGGAACAAGAAGACCGTATCAATGCTCAAGTGGGGTACATTCTGGCTTTCGGAAACACCTGAAAAACCTTCAATGGGATGGGATGCAGCATGCTACAGGACAGCAACCTGGGCCCTGATGAAGGATAAGAAGACAGGAAAGAAATTCTATTTCGTCAACACACATCTTGACCATAGGGGAGCAGAGGCACAGAAGAACGGTCTCAAACTCATTGTTGACCGCATAGCAAGCATCAATCCACAGGGTTATCCTATGGTGCTTACAGGAGACTTCAACATCAAACCGAACAATCCTGCCCTTACAGATCTTGACAAGATCATGCAGTCTACAAGAAAGATAGCACAGAAGACCGATTCGAAGAACACTTTCAACGGCTGGTCTATCAAGAATTCAGATATGGTGATCGACTA
>JBGVCR010000028.1:0-14911 GCA_045118995.1 Candidatus Cryptobacteroides sp. | reverse complement strand
TGACTGTGTTCTTCCATCGACACCTGCAGTATCCGAAGCTCCTCTAAGGATGTGGTAACGCACACCCGGAAGGTCCTTTACACGACCACCGCGAACGAGCACGATTGAGTGCTCCTGGAGGTTGTGGCCCTCGCCAGGTATGTAGGCGTTGACCTCTTTAGAGTTAGTAAGACGTACACGGGCAACCTTACGCATAGCTGAGTTAGGTTTCTTAGGTGTAGTAGTGTACACACGTACGCATACTCCTCTTCTCTGAGGACAAGCATCCAACGCGCGAGATTTGCTCTTCTCGACGATAACCTCGCGTCCTTTGCGAACTAATTGTTGAATTGTAGGCATAAATGTTTGTAAATAAATAATTTATGTTTGTTACCCCATATTTTTGGGGCTGCAAATATACGAATAATTTTTTATTTATCAACAATATTATTGAAATTCAGTATTTTGAGTTGTTGATAAGTTTTTGTAAATTTGAGCGTTGTGACTAAAAACTGCTATGGAAACCGACCGGAAATGGATAATTGTCCGCATTGACGGAAAGATTGCGGCAATATCGACAGACTACAGACTGCTGGCGGAAATCACCGCACGCATCGCTGCCCCGACAAAGTCAGGAAAGAAGATCAGTCAGAAAAACAATCTCCCTTATCAGAAAATCTCAGCCGAAGCCGCGGACTTTGACCAGATATGGAAACTCCGGCAGGAAGCATCCTGGGACGATTTCCTGCTGTTCGGAACAGAATTCCAGAAGAAGGTCTGGAGAAAGCTTTTCGACCTGACACACCAGGAAGATAACACCGTCAGGCTCATCAGCTACACCGACTTCGCCCAGCTGTGTCAGAACCGCGCAGGAGTGCGGGCCGTAGCCCACGCAATAGGTCTGAACCCGGTTTCCGTAGTGATTCCATGTCATCTGGTAGTTCCCAAGGAGTCTATCGACAAGATGAAGGAAATCAACAAAAAGGCAGAAGCCACCATATTCAAAGGGGTGGACCTCTGCCTGAACTCTATTCTTAAAAACGAGACAATCGATTTCGGAAACTATGCCCTGGGGCCTGTGACGAAAAGGAGGCTTATCACTCTCGAGCTCACCGGTGAGGAATTGTAATGAATCATTTCTTGCGGGTAGTTATAAGTATGACTCCGCATGCACCTCTGGTTCCGTAGATTGAAGCAGAGGAATCTTTCAAGATCTCGACCGACTCCACATCACTCGGATTGAGATAGTCTATATCCATCACTTCCGTTCCATCCACTATGAAAAGCGGATCTGTGGACGCATATATTGACGTAGCTCCTCGTATCGTATATTTATAACCGCCGCCGGTCTTATGAACCACGAGACCGGGCACACGTCCGGCCAGATATTCTCCGATATGCGCATAGCTGCTCGTATGCACATTATCCATCGAGACCTTTGACACAGAACTTGTCAGGTTCTTGTTCTTGACATATCCGTATCCCACATTGACAGAATCTTCCTCCTGACTTCGCAGACGTAACGAATCCCGTATGGCACGTTCAATCCGCTGAAGTTCACGACGGGCTTCCCTGCGGGCCTGGCGCTCTGCCTTCCTGTCCTGGGCATCTGCAGAAAAGGAGACAAGAAGTATCAATAAAGTGGCAATAAAAGTTCTCATGACCTGATCATTTTTAGTACAGCAAATATAACTATTTATTTTGAATGGCACGACCCTGCAGCTTCCGTATCCGGCCATAGGCAAAGGTGTCGCACAAAGGGCTGGCACACAACCACTTAAAGAATATGCCTGCTGTCGCGCGACAGCAGGCATATAACATATATCATTGAGTATCAGCGCAATAAGCGCCACCCAAATCCATTAATGGATCGCTACGGTAAGCATTGCCATTACGATTGACACCATACTCATAAGCTTGATAAGGATATTGAGAGATGGTCCTGATGTATCCTTGAACGGGTCACCCACTGTGTCACCTGTAACGGTAGCCTTGTGTGCCTCCGAGTTCTTTCCTCCGAGGTGGCCTTCCTCCACATACTTCTTCGCATTGTCCCAGGCACCGCCAGAGTTGGACATGAAGACTGCGAGAACGAAGCCCGAGCCGAGACCTCCGATGAGAAGACCCATCACACCTGCAGGGCCGAGGATGAGACCTACGAGTACAGGAACGATGATAGCTATGAGCGAAGGAAGAAGCATCTCACGCTGTGCGCCCTTTGTAGAAATCTCTACGCAACGAGCATAATCCGGAGTGGCCTCACGTGTGAGGATACCCTTGATCTCACGGAACTGACGACGCACCTCTGTCACCATGCTCTGAGCCGCACGGCCTACTGCGTTCATTGTAAGACCGCAGAAAAGGAACGACATCATTGCACCGATGAACACGCCTACGAGAACTACAGGGTTCATGAGATCGACGTGATAGTATGCCATGATATCAGGAATTGTTGCCTGAGCCGCATCGATGGTATTGCCGGCAACATCGACGATCTGCTTTCCGAGATGAGTCAGACCGATCTTGATTTCCTCTATGTATGAAGCAAGGAGAGCAAGTCCAGTGAGGGCAGCCGAACCGATTGCGAATCCCTTACCTGTAGCTGCTGTAGTGTTTCCGAGTGCATCGAGAACGTCTGTACGTCTGCGCACTTCCGGATCGAGCTCGCTCATCTGAGCATTACCGCCGGCATTGTCAGCGATAGGGCCGTATGCATCTGTTGCGAGAGTGATTCCCAGAGTCGAGAGCATTCCGACAGCTGCGATACCGATACCGTAAAGACCTGTCGAGAGGCTTTCAGCCGAGAATGAAAGATCGAATCCGTTAGCACAAAGATATGCGAGGAGAATCGCCACTGCGATTGTCACTACAGGAATGGCTGTAGAAAGCATACCGAGACCCACGCCTGAGATGATGACTGTAGCAGGACCTGTCTCCGCCGACTCGGCAAGTTTCTGTGTAGGACGATAAGAATGTGATGTATAGTACTCTGTAGCCTGACCGATGATCACACCAGCCACAAGACCGGTAACCACTGAAAGTGAAAGCTGCCACCAGTTGTCCATTCCGAGGAGGTACATGATACCGAATGTAGCGGCTGCGATAAGAACAGAGCTGAGGTTTGTACCGCGTCCGAGAGACTTCAGAAGGTCATCCATGCCGGCACCTTCCTTGGTGCGCACCACGTAGATGCCGAGGATTGAAAGGGCCACACCGATTGCAGCAATTGTCATTGGAGCAAGGATAGCCTTCATCTGCGCCTCGACGCCGACTCCGCTGAATGCCGCAGCACCGAGAGCCATTGTAGCAAGGATGGATCCGCAGTAAGACTCATAAAGGTCAGCGCCCATACCTGCTACGTCACCGACATTGTCACCTACGTTGTCAGCGATGGTAGCAGGGTTACGAGGGTCGTCCTCAGGAATACCGGCCTCAACCTTACCTACGAGGTCAGCTCCAACATCGGCAGCCTTTGTGTAGATACCTCCACCAACGCGAGCGAAGAGGGCCTGTGTAGAGGCACCCATTCCGAATGTAAGCATTGTAGTGGTGATGAATACTAGCTTCTGTGTTCCTTCGATGTCGACGAATGCATTGAGGATGATCCACCAAAGGGCAATATCAAGAAGGCCCAGACCCACCACTGTAAGACCCATTACGGCACCGCTTCGGAAAGCGACCTTAAGACCTGAGTTGAGGGATCTCTGAGCTGCATTTGCTGTTCTTGCTGAAGCATAGGTGGCGGTCTTCATACCCACGAAGCCTGCAAGGCCCGAGAAGAATCCACCGGTAAGGAATGCGAACGGCACCCAGCTGTTCTGCACTCCGAGGAAGGCCAATAATGTAAAAAGAGCAGCGAGTACGATAAAGACGATTATAACGACTTTGTACTGCTGCTTCAGATAAGCCATAGCTCCCTCTCTTACGAACTGCGCGATCTGCTTCATTGTCACAGTTCCTTCGCTTTCCTTCATCATCTGACGGAAGAAAATGTAGGCAAACACCAGTGCAACCACTGCCGCCGCCGGCACAAGATAGAATAGGTAATTCATATTAGTTGTTATTAATAAATGTGTCTTTCAAGCCCTTCCGGAGGACTTTTCCCCGAGGAAGGGTTGACAAAATTATTTAAAATTCCGAAGAAAGCAACACCTCTACGATACAAATTTCAATTAAAACCAGCAGCTTTATAAAGATTTTTAAATTTCCCCATACTACCGATTGACCTTTTTATTATATTTGCAAAACTCCGGAATATGGTTATATTCGGAATTCAGGGATTCTGCCCGTAAGCCACCACATATTCATCCAAAGAGTCATATCCGCCCGAAAGATACAGGTTCCGGCTCCACCTGCCGGCTGCCGTCTCCATTGCCAGGGTCGCCTCGTCCTTTTTCTTGACTGAATTGAACCTTATCTTCAAGCCGGCAGTTTGAGATTGCCCCTGATATTCTATATTGAATCTGGTACAGACATTGTCATTATTCTTTGCACCATCCGAGCATCCTGTCATAAAAGGCAGAAGCAGCATAAAAACAGCGAATGCGATTGTAGATTTCATAATATTACGGCTTTGTGTGGTCCCACTGCAAAATTAGATGCACTTCAAACCTGGCAAATCCACATTTGAACAATTGATTTTAGATTTTGTCAAGGACACACGTGATTAAACGATTTTCAAAAGAAGATTGGACATTTTTGAAAATTCAAGCAGTTTCTTATCTTTGTTACGTCAATATCAATAAGAAATGAAACGGATTGTACTGAGCCTTTACATCATTCTTTCCACACTGTATCTCAAGGCTGGCGAGCAATACATATACACCAAAATATCAAACCAGAACGGTCTGACTTCTACGGTGAACTGCATCTATAAAGAAAAAGACGGAGCAGTATGGCTGGGCACACCCCGAGGACTGTATTCCTTCAACGGATACAACATCAAACATTTCAATGACTCCCTGTTCATCGGCCGGGCAGTATACGATATAGAAGAAGACATCAAGGGTGGAATATGGATTCTCACCGACAGATGGATAATGCACAGAAAGAAAGGCGAGGAGGCTTTCAAGGTAGTCGGGTGTGGCGAAGAAAAAGAAACGCCTTCCTTTATGAGTATGTGTCAGGACGAAGAAGGATTATGGTTCGGCGGAGTCGGATGCATTTACAGATATACTTATAACGAAGAACAGCTATCCCATTTCTGCAGCCTGGGAAACAGATACTGCTCGATAATAAATAAAGCAGGCATATCCACCTTGATGTGCAGCTCCAGCAATGGCAGCATTCTGGTAAACACCATGACCGGAGAAGTCACTGATGTCCTGACAGACTCTCCCAAAGAGGTATCAGCCGTACTTACCGACAGCAAGGGCAGATTATGGATTGCTTGTTATAATCACGGAATCCGTGTTTATGAAAAAGACTGGACACTCCGCAGGTCCTATAGCACAGGTAATTCATCACTCAGCAGTGATCTGGTAATATGTCTTACCGAGAAAGACGGAAAGATCTGGGCAGGCACAGATGGCGGAGGCATCAATGTCATAGATCTGGAAAACGACAAGCTTACTGTACTTTCATACATACCGGGAGACTCATCCTCATTTCCCGCCCACTCCATAAAGAGCATATACACAGACAATTATGGCAACATCTGGGCCGGAAGCACACGAGACGGACTTATCAAGGTCAGCCCAAGCGGAATGAAAACCTACTCAGACAGCCACATCGGCCTGTCTGACGGAATGACCAATCATACCGTACTATGTCTGTTCCAGGAAGGGGATGATGACGTCGTATGGATTGGAACAGACGGAGGCGGACTGAACAGATTCGACCCCGGGACCAAAAAGTTCACCCATTATCCGGGAACTCTCGGCACCAAGATAATCACGATATCCACTTATTCGGAAACGGAACTGGCCCTTTCGGTCTACTCGGGCGGAATCTGGATTTTCAACAAACACACAGGGGCGGTACGTCCGTTGGAAATCAAGGATGATGCGCTTTGTTATTTTATGAAATACACAGGAAGAAGCCTCCTGACTTCCAACGGAAAGAACGGAGAACTGTATCTGCTCGCTGATTTTATAAAGATGTACGACAGAAAGACCGGTATGTGTACCCAGGTTACATTAGAGGGAGGAGGAAGAACATCCGGAGGCATCTATGTCATCGGAGCAGGAGAAAAAGGTCTGTATGTACACGATTTCTTCAACATCTATCTTGTCAATGAAGACAAATTCCGGAAAATAGGCACGACCGGAGACTACAGGATCAGCAGCGGACACCTTGGTGAGAACGGAAACATCTGGCTCGCTACAAACAAAGGCCTCTGCCGTTTCGACGAAAACAGCGGAAGCACTCATCACATTGAGACAAATCTTTTTACAGGGACTTCCACAGTCGTATGGGACGGAAGGTCGAAAGTATGGATAGGCGCTGGAAGCAGCCTGTACGCATACCTTACAGACGAAGACAGCTTCGCCATGTTCGGCGAATCCGACGGAGCCTCACCGAACGAATACCTCAGCAAGCCACGCCTGCTCTCCAATAGAGGAGATGTCTATATCGGTGGCGTGCAGGGACTGCTGCGCATCGACTCGGAATATACAATCGATGCTTCAGAGATCCCTCAATTAAGCCTATACGACATTTCCGCCGACAAGGAAAGAATCTATTCGGGGAAAGACGGGATATACAAGGTTCCCCGCGCAAGCAAGATCCTTAGCATCAGCGTTTCGACACAGGAAACCGACATATCCCGACATAAGATGTATCGGTTCTGCATTCAGGGAAGCGGAAAAGAATACAGACTTACCTCACCGACTCTTGAAATCAGAGACCTTCCGGAACCCGGAAGATATGATGTGCTGGTATCCTGTACAAAAAGAAACGGAGAGTGGACTGAGCCTTCGAAGATAATGACAATCAAGATTCCAAGGCCTTGGTATCTGAGCGGATGGTTCATAGCAGGAGTTCTTGTCTTCATTATGATCATATGTTCAGGCGTGGTCATAGGCCTGATGTTCAGAAAGACAAGCCGCCTGCAGCTGGCATTGAAGGAACAGGAGCAGACAATATATGAAGAAAAGGTGCGTATGCTCATAAACATCAGCCATGAGCTGAGAACGCCTTTGACATTGGTCATGGCTCCTCTGAAAAGACTGTTGGGAGAAGCCGATCCTCAGCAGCCTCAGACAGCGACACTGCAGCGTATCTACAGACAGTCCAAACGCATGAAGATCCTTCTGGACATGGTCCTCGACCTGAGGAAGTTCGAAGAAGGAAAGAACGGGCTGAGAATTGAGAAAGCTGATTTCAACCAGTGGCTCGGCAGCACTATTGATGACATCATAAAGGAAGAGGACGCCGAAGGAATCACAATAGACATCGACCCAGACACCAACGTGAAAGAAGTGGAATTCGACCTCAGGAAATGCGAGACAATTCTGATGAATATCCTGATGAATGCTGTAAAGCACAGCACAAAAGGCAGCCGCATCCACATCAGAACACACCTCCAGGAAAACGGAAATGTAAGGGTGAGCATCAGTGATGAAGGTCCGGGACTCGGAGACATCGACAGATCCAAGATATTCACCCGCTTCTACCAAAGCACCAACGAACAGTACGGAAGCGGCATAGGACTATCCTACTCGAAGATCCTCGTGGAACTTCAGGGAGGACAGATAGGAGCAGAAAACAATCCGGACAAAGGAGCGACCTTCTGGTGGGAAATACCTGTCAGATTCGGAGGCATTTCGGAAATCCCGTCAAAGGCCTATCTGAACGAGATCATTGATGATAATTCCGCTGACGTATTCTCTGCACCGGACACCGAAACCCTCATCACATCAGGCACCAGGCTTATGCTGGTGGATGACAGTCAGGATCTTCTTGATTTCCTACGGGAAGCCCTGACAGGGGAATTCACAGAAATCATCACTGCCACCAGCGGTAACAAGGCATTGGCAATCCTGAACAACGGAAAACTTCCGGACATAATAGTCAGCGATGTCAATATGCCTGACGGAGACGGATACAGGCTTTGTTCCGCACTGAAAGGCAATGAAAGATACAGCCACATCCCTATCGTGCTTCTTACAGCACGAGGAGACGGTCAGAGCCAGATCGACAGTTACAAGGCCGGAGCAGACGCCTTCATGGCCAAACCATTCGAAGTGGACACCCTCCTGGAACTCCTCAAAGGAATGCTCCGGAAAAAGAAAGAGATCAAAAAGAAATATCTCGACAATGAAGGAGTGCTCACATCGGAATATGGTTCCAATGAAGAAGGGTTCATCATCAGATTGAATAAGATTATATCCGACAATCTCAGCAATCCCGACCTGGACCAGATACTCCTGTGCAGGGAAATGGGACTGAGCCGCGCCTCCCTGTTCAATAAGATGAAAAGCATAACAGGGGCCGGAGCAAAGGAATACATAACCAGAATCCGAATAGAAAAGGCAAAGTCACTGATGGAAAATACAGATATGTCAATAGCAGAGATTGCGGAAAAGACAGGATTTGCAAGCCAAAGTTACTTCAGTACCGCCTTCAAAACCAGCACCGGACTCACGCCAAGTCAATATAAACAGCAAAACAAGAAAAGATAATATGAAGACAATCTTACGCACCGCACTTACAATTTTCTGTGCATCAATCGTTATGATGGCCTCCGCTCAGGAAGCCGTAAAACACACCTACAGACACCAGGGAATGGATAGAGAATACTGGCTTTATCTCCCGGACAATCTCCCGGAGGGCGCTCCCCTTGTACTCCTTCTTCACGGCTACAAGGCCAGCGCAGAGGGATATCGTCCCGAAATGATTCAGGTAGCCAAGGAGAACGGATTCGCACTCTGTTATCCTCAGGGAGCTCTGGATGGAAGAGGCAAGACCTGCTGGAATGTTGGTTATCCTTTCCAGGAAGACCTCAAGACCGATGATGTGGATTTCCTCTGCTCATTGGCCAGACATCTTCAGAAAGAGCACGGGCTGAGCCGCCAGAACACCTTCCTGACAGGAATGTCCAACGGAGGTGAGATGTGTTATCTGATGGCTTACCTCAAGCCTGACTTCTTTGCAGCCTTCGCACCTATAGCCGGTCTCTCGATGCAATGGTCATATAAGAAATACGATGCAAAGAAACCTGTCCCTCTAATGGAAGTCCACGGAACAATGGACAAGACATCCAAATGGGAAGGAGATCCTTTCAATGAAGGCGGATGGGGCTCATACCTGGCCGTTCCTCAGGCTGTGGGATATTGGGCCGCGCAGGCTCGCTGCACGCATGAAGAGACAATCGAAATGCCGCTGGTGAGAAACAAGGTAATCCTTCACAAATACAATGGCGGCGAACCTGCCTGGGAAGGAGGACCGGCTGTCGAAGTACGCCTATACGAGGTTATCGGCGGAAAACACACCTGGGCTCTCAATGACATGGACACGTGCAGAGAGATATGGGAATTCTTTAAAATCTATCTCAGATAGACAAGGTCTGAAAAAAGCGGAAGTCATCCATTTCGATGACTTCCGCTTTTCAAATTATAAGTCAGATCTATTTAAGTTCCAGAGGAGCCTCAGTTCCGACCTTTACTACACGACAGTTGTCGATGTAAGTGTCGCCATATCTTCCATACTCAGCTCCATCCACTTCAGAGACCTTTGACTGATCGCCATATGGTTTCTCGACATAGACAAGAATCTCAAGGTTCTCAGCCTTCCATGAAGACTTGATGTCGGCTGTGAATGTTTTGGTCCATATCTGATTATCCTCAGATATTCTTACTGTCTCTCCAGACATTGATGTCAGGGCAAGACGTGCCACATCCTTGTGCTCATAGTTGTTGGAACCTCCGTTCTGATATCCGTAAATGCCATCCTCCATAAGAAGAACAGTCACTCTATATGAGTCAGCCTCCTTTACATAAAGGCCCAGATCCACTGTCAGTCTTGTTCCATCAAGCGAGCTCTCAAGCTCTATACCTGTCTTGGCCGGATAGGCCTGCTGTGTCTCCTGTGCCACACCCACAGCTACAGAAGCAGTAGTAGCAGTAGAGCTGTAGTTCGGGATTGAAGCTCTCGCATCGACTACTCCTGTAGGGAATCCTGATACACGGAATCTGTTTACGAGTTCGTTTGTTCCTGAGAACTCAAGATCCGAATCAGCTCCATGCAGGCTCACTAACTCCAGTGCGCTACCCATCTGCGATTTGGCAGAATCAAAGGCAGTACCCATATAAGGGCAATATCCGCACCAGGTTGCAGTGAATCTCATCGCCAGAGAACGATGAACGAAGGCATCGTTCTTCCAGTCATCAGCTTCAGTACCGGCAGGTCTCTGCTTGACGGTGAAAGCCTTGCATGTCTGATCAGCACAGAAGGTAATCATAGCTGTACGCTCCTCAGCAGAAGTATTCGGCTCGACAACAAACTTATGCTCGCGAGTACGCGGAGCCTTTGTCGAAGCATCGCTTATCCAGTCTGCTTCACAGTGGAACTCATAATCTACATCAGCACGGACACGAACAGTGATTTCGCCACCACGCGAAGACACTTCCTTTTCTGTATCCAAGAGTTCGAAAGTAGGGATGAATGAATCCTGAGTTACTGTGATCGGAAATTTTGTAACTCCGGAACATATATTCACTACCGCTGTCCTTGTCTGCGGAGTATCATTCGCATCAGCAGAGATCGTCACCCTTGCCATGCCGGCCTCGCCCTCCATAGGGTTGATCTTGACCCAGCCTTCCGAACACTCTATAGTCCAGTTCAGAGACGACGTGAACCTGAGGCTTCCAGATCCTCCGTCAGATGGCAATTGAATATTATCCTTGCTGCTTGAAGCCAATTCTATCTGACCGACAGGTCCATCCTCTTCCCCGCCTGTAACCGGTGTACAGGCAGAGAAGACAGATAGAATTGCAATTAAAGCTATTGTTATCCTTTTCATAAGGTCTTGTTATTTAACCCAGAAAGAAGGTACATAATCCAGCTGCATAAGGTTTCCTGCTCTGAGAGTCTTATGTTCAACCGGACGAGCTACCATAGGACTTGGCTCTACTGATACAGTCTTGGCTTTCTCTCTTACAGTTACGACAGGCTTACCTGCAACAACCTCACTTACATTTACAGAAGCATGGGCTGAAGCAGCCTTTGACTTACCGTTAAGCTCAGCAACCAATGCCTTGAGATCCTCGATATTGCCTTTCTCTTCTGCTGTAGGACAAAGGAGGAAACGTCCCAATGCACCCTTTCCGCCGTTTGCATCTTCTGCATATGCAAATACTGTCTGCTCCATCTGCCAAGTAGTAACAAAGAATGAATATGGCTGCTGGAGAGATACACCATCCCAATAGAACTTGAGCATCTCATTGATATAGACGTCATCGTACTCTACTGCATCCATACCGTTTCCTTCAAGAACGCCACTATAAAGCGCTGTAGCTGCAGGATCCACGTTATATTTGACAACAGCGATGGCCTTGCCGGCTGTTGCAGCAGGCTGTCCGAAAATAGAACCGGCCTCTTCATCTCCTGAATAGTATCCGACAAGCTCGATTTCAGGAACGATGGTTCCCACTGGCTTTGTCTTGGCAAACGAAGGATATGCATGAGCCTTGACAACCTTTCCTGTCTTGGCATCAAGTGCAAGAATATACACGGTGTACTCTGTGTCAGGAGTGAGGTTATCTGCGTCCATTACATTCGGACCATTCCAGTAATACTGGGCAATCATTGCACTCATGGTCAGATCTGGGCTGAACATCTTGTTCATCTCGTACATCTGCTGGATTCCAGCCTCTACCTCTGCTACGATTGCAGCCTCGTCATATTCAGAAGCCACACATACATCACCATAATAATATGTAGTAGCATCAGAAGGAGTCACATTGAATGAGAATCCGTAAGTAGTAGTCTCATTGAGAACAAGGTCGAAAGTACATTCTGCAGGATCTGCACCCGGAAGAGTTCTGAATGTCACCATTTCAGGTTCTGAAGTAACGCCGCCTGCATATCCGAATGCGATTACATAATAATCAGTATCCGGTGCATCAAGCTTGAACTTATACGGGCTGCCAGGGCCTCCGGTATAATCCTGAACTCCATAATAAGACATGAAGCCCATATCCAGCCATGACTTGTTTGCCGCAACGATTGCATCCACAATTTCAGCAGGGGTAGATACACCATCATACGCCTGGCACATCCAAACGAAGGCAGCCTCAAGGTCAGATGGAGTAATCTTGATAGCAGCTCTCATCTGCTCTACATCAGTAACTGAAATATCGAATGTCAGCTCAGATTTAGCGACATCACCTGTAGTATAAGTTCCCTCAGATGGCTCTGATGCGATGAGAAGATTGTTACCCTCGATCACAAAGGCAGCAATAAGATATACATATTCTGTATTGGCATTCAAGCCTTCTGCCTGAAGAGTCTGCTCTCCCTTAAGGAACATTGCCGAAAGGATCTGCTCCTCAGTGTATCCCATGCCGGCATATGTCTGAATCTCGTTCTCAGTGTACGCCTGGTAGAACACATCCTTTGTCCACTGGTAATCACCCGCAGGATCTGTATAGGCATCATACATCGCCTTTGTCACTGTAAGAAGATGCCATGCGATGTTGTTATCAGAAGGAACCACCTTAAATGACACAGTATTGTTCTCCACTGTAGTTGTAACATCAAAGGTATATTCCACAATCTCCACAGCCTCTGTCTTGAACTCCTTGACAACAGGGAAGGTAGTAAATTCCCAATCCTTGGCAGGATCTACGCCGAATACCACCAATGCATACTCAGTATCCACAGCAAGACCAGTCAGTTCAACATGCTCCTGCGCGCCTTTCACAACAATCTTAGGCATCTTTTCTGCGAAAGTGAGACCTTCTGCACCAGCGGCAGCCTTGATATCTGCAAAAACAAGGTTTACGATATCTTCATCATCAAGTCCCTTGATGCTCTCGGCTGTCTTGACAACAGCAAGATACTCCTTATCAAGAAGAGCTGGAGTCACAGTATAGGTAACCGAAGTCTTTGTCACTGCATCCACAGCCACTTCAAAAGACTGGATAGCAGGTGTCGGATCTGGTTCTGGTTCCGGCTTCGGGCTTGGACTCGGAGTAGGATCAGCAGGATCACATCCTGCCATAACAGCCAGGCTCAAGGCCATGGACATCATCATTAAAATTCGTTTCATAAATCAGTAGTTTAAGTGTTAATTTTTAAAAACTATAATCTCATCGCAAACATATATTATTTTCCTATCTTATGCAATAGGGCATATAAAATAATATGATATCAGATCCGGAATCATTCGTGTCGACCTACAGAACGGAGATAATTTATAAGCAGTTCTGGGCGGTCAGTCTGAATCATCGAGACTCCCATATCAAGATACTGCCCATAAACATCAGCCGGATCTGCAGCAGCGAAGGCTGCATCATCGTCATTGCCGCTGCCTCCGCATAGCGATGGCCAGAGCGTGTTCACCCAGATCTTCGATCCTGTCTCAATAATTCTTTCAAAACAACTGTCAACTTCTTCACCAGGATACTTCCAGCACACCTCATATGCCATTGGAACAACACCTCTTTCCTGATATTCTGCGAACAAGGCCTGCCCTTTAGGGTTATTGATATCGATTATCGGCATATAAAGAAGATTATTCTCATGCTTGGACATATCTTCGTTAACCTTGTCAACAGTACTCTTACCCTTCATAAGCACTTGTCCGGTCACACCGAGTTCATCGGCAAGCTCGACAATTTCCTTATAATAAGGGTATGCGTGGTCGACATTCACAAGAATCCTGTCCTTGCAGCAAAGAAGAGCCTCCCGAAGAGTCGGTACCTTGATGGAGTCAGTCACCACATTGTGAGCCCGTTTCATATTGAAAGTCATCAGGGAGTCATACGTGATGTCGCTTACAAGACCCTTACCATTGGTCATACGGTCTATGGTCTTGTCGTGCATAAGGATAAGGACACTGTCCTTTGTCATCTTGACATCAAGCTCCATCATATCCGCACCCATTCGGATGACTGACTCAATCGCCGGAATTGAATTCTCCGGGAAGTTTCTCCAGTCCCCTCTATGGGAGATTACTACTACGTATTCAGAATTCGGATCATTGATCTGAGCAAGAATCTTTTCTGCCCGGCTGGCGTACTGCTCTTGTTGAGCACAAGATACTGCCATAAACACCGCAATGGCAGACATCATAATGGATAAAATCTTTCTCATAATTCTTCAAATTTATGACTTTTCCTGAATATATTACTGTATTTCGTCAAAATCTCTTTTGCCGCATGGCTAATTCCCGTTTTCTGTATATTACTATAAAAAATCCGGACACCTGGCGGTATCCGGATTATATTGTGGCAGGATGTCCCTGCCGTGACTTTGCGTCAGATAATTACTCTGCTGCAGGAGCCTCAGCTGCAGGTGCAGCCTCAGCAGCCTTCTTCGAGCTACGACGAGTAGTCTTCTTAGCTGCCTTTGGAGCTGCTGCGAGAGCTGCCTCGTTGAAGTCTACGAGCTCGATGAGAGCCATATCAGCTCCGTCACCCTGACGGAAACCAGTCTTCAACACGCGAGTGTATCCACCTGGACGGTCAGCGATCTTTGGAGCAACAGTGCGGAAGAGCTCTGTAACAGCCTCCTTGTTCTTGAGGTAGCTGAATACAACACGACGTGAGTGAGTAGTATCCTCCTTTGACTTAGTGATGAGAGGTTCTACATACATCTTGAGAGCCTTTGCCTTAGCTACTGTAGTCTGGATTCTCTTGTGGAGAATGAGTGAGGTAGCCATGTTAGCAAGAAGGGCCTTGCGGTGACCGCTCTTACGACCAAGATGGTTGATTGCTTTATTGTGCCTCATATTGCTTAAACGTTCTTTTTCTTAGGTTCAATATTA
>JBGVCR010000027.1:0-8959 GCA_045118995.1 Candidatus Cryptobacteroides sp. | reverse complement strand
TCTTAGTTCGCAGAGGAAAATGTTATATTATATCTACACCGCTATCTATGGTAGTGGTGCCGCCTCACGCACTTCTGAGAAGTCATGATGCCACCCACAGTGCATGGATAGTATGGGATCTGGATTTATAGAGGAAAATTATGAATTCCTGATTTCATTCACAATAATTTCAATCAGAAATCATCTCGCTTCAATCTTTATTTCCAGGACCGTAGTTCAGATTTTACTGCAACGGGATCTGATTATGCTGACGACAAAAGCGACAATTGCAGCAAGCAGGATCACCGGCCCCGCCAACATGAAAACAGGCATAGCTCCCGAAGTGAGAGTGACCAATTCTGTTTTTTATGTTTGCGGGTGCAAAGATATTGAATTTTACGTTACATCATATCCTATCTATGACTGACGAATCGCAGTTCGGGGCATAAAAGAAATATTTGTTCATGATTGAATCGGATCGTAGAATTTTTTATGACATATGTAAGTCGTCAGGTAACAGGGTGCATTTCTAAAGTAGGATATTAAACCATCTGACAAAGAGATTGTCATAATATGGTTGTATAGACATTAACCACATAAAAAATGAAGACTATAAAATCAATTCTCGCCGCAATGGCAATGACCGCAGCGGCTACAGCAGGCGCACAGACGCTCAAAATGACACATCAGGTTTCTGGCGTAACGACCTACGAAGCTTCAACAGCTGTTAACCTTGTGGTCGTAAAGCCGGAAATAAAGATCGGTAATCTTGATCCGTCTCTTCTCATCGTAAATACAAACGGCACTGACAGAAACGTCGTATCTGTCTATCCTTGTGATGCAAGAGGTGCATTCAACCCAGAAGGTGAATACCTTGCACTCGGACTTGAGAAGGCAGACGGACGAGGACTTGGACTTTCAAAGGCTGGAAGTGTATGGAATGAGGAATACGCAGTCAAGATAGGCCTTAAGAAAGGCAAAGTCATCAAAGCAGGCAAACAGAAGTTCACTGCCATAGAATGTGAGACAGACAGAGCTCTCAGAGATTTCGTATCTGAAGCTGACTATTTCAGCAAAGGAACCTACACTGGCAGATTGACCGGAAAGCCGGGGGATGTAACCCTTACTTACGCATCATACGAGCCTTGGTCACTTAAAGGTGACGGCGTGGCCAATCCATTGGTAATCTGGCTTCACGGAGGTGGAGAAGGAGGAGTGGATGTTTCGATCACCCTTCTGGGCAACGAGGTGGTTTCCCTTATCCGTCCACAGATTCAGTCACATTTCACCTCTGAAGGCGGAGCTGGCGGCGCATATGTTCTCTCTATCCAGTGTCCTACAATGTGGATGGGAACTTCGAAAGGTTTCGGTCACGGAGAATACCCTTCACTTTATGGCGATGTGTTGAAGTCCTGCATAGATGAATTCGTGGACCAGCATCCTGACGTGGACCGCAACCGTATCTACCTCGGCGGCTGCTCGAACGGAGGTTATATGACAATGCATATGCTGATGCGCAATCCAAGATATTTCGCAGCGGCATATCCTACCTGCCAGGCATATCTGGACAAGAACATTTCTGATAATGAGATCGCAGCACTCGCCGAGGAGAACATCTGGTTCGTACAGTCATACGACGATACTACTGTAGATGCCAAGACTCATTGCATACCTACATTCCAACGCCTCATAAAGGCAGGCGCAAAAAATGTATGGATGTCAATGTTTGAAACTGTCGAAGGCATGGACAATCCTGGCCAGAGACTCTACGGACATTTCTCGTGGTGCTATCTGTTCAATGACGCGGTGACATTGTCACAGGAGCAGAGCGAAGGAGACGTGAAGCCAAGCAACAACGGAGGCGGCAGTGTCGCTCCTCAGGGTCACGCCAATATCTTCGAGTGGATGAACGCACAGGTTCTTACCGCACCTGAGGTTACAAATCCGAGATGGTAGGAAAGTATTGAATCTCAGCATGAAGGGAGCAGATCGCTCCCTTTTTTTATACCTTCAATTTACATCCGCACTTGACCAAAACTGTAGTAACAGCAAGACACAGCAAAGAAAACAATGCGCACTTGATAAGCCCGACCGGTCCTGACAGCCATTCGGGACTTTCCATTCCACAGAACCCGCTTATACTGTACAGAATGTAAGGTATCATATATACTGTCAAGGTAGCAAGTCCGGAATATCGGAAAGGATTGAACCAGGATAGTCTGCCGAGATGTTCCATTATACGTAAAGTCGTATAAACCGCGACAGATAAAGCACTTACATACAGACACCAAGGTAGAGTGCCGATATTTTTTGATATAATCCAGAGATTATGAGACAATGCAGCTGCACCAGCCAGGAGTACAGCCAATGCGGCAGCCATAAATATCCTGTGAGCTGATTTAAGATGACCGGTGTATTTCTCTGCCAAAGAGAGAAGGATACCCGTCATCGCCATTATTACCGAGGAGCCGTTGCCGATATTCAGGGCAGCGGCCATGTCACCGACAAATGAAGGACCTCCGATCAAGGATTCTCCTCCACGGAGTCTGGTCACAAGCATATTGAGCAGAAGAATGGCTGCCCACAGCAACAACAGATATATTGGTCTCCTGCGAAGAAGGATATACGCAGTAGAACAGAATAAGTAAGCCCAGCCAATCAGACCAAGTATCCCCCACCAGCCTGCACGGAAGAAACCACCTTCAGGTGTGCGGAATGTAATTGCGAGAAAGATCAGGAGCAACACGCCGGTCAATTTAAGCCATCCTTCAGGTCTGAAATTCTTTGGATAAGCATTCCAGATAAGAAAGAACGCAAGGACCATAAGAATACGGTACATTCCGACTCCATATCCGACAGTTGAATCGAATCCACCTTCTGAATTCACGATGAAAACTCCCATTATCAGCAGAGCAAATGTTCTGCTTACAATATGTCCGATAGTGGATTCACCGGAATATCCTTTGGAAAATCTGCTCTCTATGGCATAAGGTATTGACATTCCCATAGCAAAGAGAAACATCGGAAACACTATATCAGAAAGTCCCATACCATCTTCAAAAGTCCCGAAATGCTCCAGCCAATGCGGAACTGCATGTACAGTCCAGAAATCATTGACAAAAACCATAAGAAGCATAACAAGCCCCCTGAACACATCAATGGCAGCATTGCGTCTTGTAAGTAGTACCGAATCAGAATCTTCCTTGAATAGCTTGAACATAGTATCCTTCTTTATTTTCCAAATGTACGGTTTTTCATCTGATTAACAATTTATGATTCGGATTATATCACTAACTTTGCCGAATAATATCCTCTGCAAAGAATATGAAAATCCTCTGGCTTGATATCAACAGTTCATACTCCCATGCTTCAGTGGCACTTCCGGCAATTCACGCTCAGGTGAGTGAAAAACGCGAATGGGAGTGGTGCGTGGTCAGAGGCACGATCAATGACAATCCGGGAACAATAGCAGCTGCTGTCGCTCAGCACGAACCGGACATCATTGCTTCAACATTCTGGCTCTTTACCCACAGGATGCAGATCGAAGTGTTGTCAAGAGTATCAACGCTTCTGGAAGAAGTGAAAGTAGTATGCGGAGGGCCGGAATTTCTAGGTGATAACGAGAAATTCCTGAGAGCCAATCAATTCATCACTGCCGTCATTAGAGGGGAAGGCGAAAAATCATTGCCTCAATGGCTTGAAGCTGTAGAAAAGGAAGAAGACTGGAAGACTATCGACGGTCTGTGCTGGTTGGATGCCAAGACAGGAGAATACAAGGACAATGGCATAGCGAGAGTAGCGGATTTTGCAGCATTGAAATATCCCGAGCAAAGCTGCTTCTTCAATTGGGACAAGCCTTTCGTCCAGCTTGAAACCACACGCGGATGCTTCAACACTTGCGCATTCTGTGTAAGCGGTGGCGAAAAGCCCGTAAGATACCAGAGCATAAAGCAGGTCAGGGATAGACTTGAAAATATATGTGCTCACGGGATAAAAGACATCAGAGTTCTGGACAGGACTTTCAATTATGACACAGCCCGTGCCTGCGAAATGCTGGATATATTCACCGAATATGCAGGCAGGATGCGTTTTCATCTGGAGATTCATCCGGCACTGCTTTCTGAGCCATTGAAAAGAAAGCTCGAAAGCTTGCCTGAGGGGCTGCTGCACCTTGAGGCCGGGATCCAGAGTCTGGACAGCAAGGTATTGTCAGAAAGCGGACGTAAAGGAAGCCTTGATGCATCACTCAAGGGACTGGAATACCTATGTTCCTTGAATAATCTCCAGACTCACGCTGACCTCATCGCCGGACTGCCGGAATATAATCTGGAAATGCTCTGCAAAGATATCTTCAAGCTCATCGAAACAGGTGTAGATGAGCTTCAGATAGAATCCCTTAAAGTGTTACCCGGCACTGTAATGCGTTCCAACGCAGACAGGATAGGAATAAAGTATTCCCCTTTGGCCCCATATGAAGTCCTCCAGACTCGGTCAATGTCTGCGGATGACATTCTAAATGCCATGCAGATGTCCAGAATGACAGACCTTTATTACAATTGTCCTACCTGGCAGAAAGTAATAAGAGGAATGATATCAGAGAGGTTCATAAAGGATTTCACCGGGTATCTTAAGAGCAGGATGCTGCTTGACTCCCCTGTCAGCATTGAAAGGCGAGGCGTCATATTATATGAATATTGCAAAGAACATTTTCCGGAGAAATTGACAGAAGTATCCATTGCTTGGATCGAAGCCGGATTGTCACTTAAGAAAGAGCCTGCCGGAGAAATCAGCAGGATCAAGCATCTGGAATCCCTGCTTGAAAGCGAGGATATGGGACTGGTCGGAAGATACGGCTGCGCAGAACCTTCTCACAGGTACTTCCAGCTGAAATCAGACGGAAAGAGGTTCATTTTCGGCTTCGACTCTCAGAATCACCAGCCATCACCTGTATTTATGGGTGAACTGATAAAGAGTTGAGAATCATCTCCATACACGGTACGGCATATTAAAAGCTGCAATCCGAAAGGAACTGGATGAAGTCTTCGCTCTCAGATGCAGCTATTCTATAGGCGATCATGCAGTCACCACTGTGATCATCAGATGATTATTCCGGCCAGACGAACTTCGAATTGATAGACTCGCCACCATCCACGACTATACTCTGACCGGTACAGAAACGATTCACCACTGTCAGGAAATAGGCCCATTGAGCTATTTCTTCTGCTGTAGCCCATCTCTTCAGCGGAGTCTGTTCCATAATCTCATTCCACAGAAGAGGATCATTGACCACACAATCGTTGAGCGGGGTCAGTACTCCACCTGGATCAAGGCTGTTGCATACAGCACCAAAAGCCGCTGTTCGCAATGCCACATTCTTCGTGTATGCAATCACTCCCCCTTTGCTGGCACAATATTCCGGAAATTCAGACCCCGTATGGCCACTCGCCGAACCAATATTCAGAATGGCCTTGATTCCTTGGCGGACTCCATATTTCTCAGTAACCCTGATCAGAGCCTTCAGATTCACATCGATATCATCCTCATTCTGCACTCCGGCATTATTGACCAATATCTCGACGCCTTCGATCTCAGGTAACTCACCTCGTACATCACAGCAGATATGAGTGTAATTGTCCCCGGCAAGCGACGATTCCAGACGGTCGAGCCCGACAACATGATGTCCCTTATTCAGGAACATTTCTGCTATTGCCCTTCCTATTCCCCGGGATGCGCCTGTTACCAGTACTTTCATATTACTTCTTCAGGAAGCAGGTCTTGAGTACGATACTGCTGCCGTCGATCTTGCAGTCCACTTCTTCTGGATTTTCAGTCAGACGGATACTCTTCACCTTAGTTCCACGCTTGATGACCATTGAAGAACCCTTGACCTTAAGATCCTTGATGACTGTAACAGCATCACCGTCAAACAATTCGGCACCATTGGAATCTCTCGCTACATCATCAGCCTCTGCAGCTTCATCTACAGAATCAAACTCATAGGCACAATCCGGGCACACATAAAGCGATCCGTCAAAATAAGTGTATTCACTGCCACACTTGGGGCACTTTGGAATTTCGTTCATATATTTTTCTTGTTAAAGGCCGGCAAAAATAATCATTTTGACACGACTTTCCAACGCAGCCTCCACACACCCTCGGAATAGGAATGACTGATTATCTTGAAAACGCCGATTTCCGCTGTATTTGCCACATGCGCCCCAATGCATGCACAAACGTCATAATCCCCGATCCTCACAATTCTCAATGTCTGGGAGGCATCCTCAGGAAGCTTGCTGAGATCAACAATCTCTGCAGCTTCCTCACGGGATACAAATTCGGCCGTCACATCAAGTCCTGCAGCTATGATTTCATTGACCTTAGCCTCGATCATTCCGACTTCTTCAGCGCTCGGCTCAGCTTCCAGAATATAATCACACTTAGACTTCTTCTTTTCGACGTGAGCATTCCTCGACCGAGGACATCCGAACATCCTTACCATCGTTGCATTCAGAAGATGCTCTGCAGTATGTGCGGGTGCGATTGACAGATCCTTAAATTTGGACTTACCGTCTATATTAGTTAAATTTGCTTCCATAGGCACAAAGATAAGCAATTATGTCAATATTCGGAGAGATAGACAAGAACCGCAAGACGGCAATCTACATCAGAATTTCAACCTCACATCAACAGACTGACAGACAGAAGGAGGAACTTTTGGACTTTGCTATGAGGAACGGAATAGTCGTTAATGATGATGACATCTACATTGATGTCATCAGTGGTTTCAAAGATGGAGAAGTACGTCAGAATTATGGAATACTAAAACGAAAGGTTGAGGACGGAGTGTATCAGCAGATATTATTCAGCGAGTTCAGCAGACTTGACAGAAAACCATCAAACCTTTTGAAATCCATAGAATACTATCAGAGCAAGGACGTCCATCTGTTCTTCAAGAAACAGAACCTATGGGTTCGAGACAAGTCCGATTTATCCACCTCTATAATGATTTCGGTACTTGCTGTGATGAGTCAGTATGAGATTGAACTATTCGTCGCTCGTGGCGTGGATGGAAAGGTATCTGCAATAAAGAACCGAGGTATCTCGCAGGGCGGTTTCACTGCTTACGGATACACAACGACAGACATAGAAAAGAAACTCGTAATAAACGAGGAAGAAGCGGAGGTGGTTAGGAGGATATTTCAATACTACAAGAATGGAGTATCATCGTTGGAGATTGCAGACATCTTGAATGCAGAGGGAATACCCGCACCATATAAGAAAAGGTTTGAAGTATCGGATAAGAAACGAACTGCAAAAGGATTGGCAATCAAGGAGAAAAGAATAAACTTGGAGGAATTGAAATGGCGTCCGTCTACATTAAGCAGACTTATTAAGAATGAACTCTACATCGGAAAGAGAGAGTTCAAATTCTATGAACCTGACCCGTCCAATCCCCTACCGACACATTTAAGGAAAGACAGAAAGGTGCTCCACGAATTTAAGATATATGAACCCGAACTATGCATAGTAGATGAGGACACATTCAATGAGGTTCAGAGATTAGTGGATGAAAAGAGGTTTAACAAGAACCTCGGTATAAGACACGACAATCTTCTGAAACATCTGTTAAGGTGCGGTGATTGTGGTAGTCGTTATTCTGTCGGTGGTGGTATGCAGGACAGAAAGTACAAATGCTATGGAACGGTAAACAGAACCGATAAACCGAAGACGTGTACTACGGGAACAGAGACACAGATGAAACGTCTTGACGGATTGGTTCTGCAACTATGTATTGCAAAATTTACCGACTACAACATAGAACAGGAAGTATCGGGAAAGATTGAACAGATAGACAAGGAAATCTGCGAAAAGACCGAACTGATATCCAATCACGAAGCGAAACTGAAAACCGAAACAGACACTATGAATGCTTTTATCGGTAAGGTTATCAGACTTGTCGAAGATGAGGAACAGGCGAAAATTCAGATTGACGCAGAGCGGGCAAGATTCAAGAAGATTGCCGATGAACTTCAAAAGTCAATCACAAGAATCAAAGGTGAACTGACTAATCTGAAAATGAGGAAAGCAAGTCTTACCAAGATGAAGTCAAATTCAAATCTGATGGCAAGACAGAATGAAATCAGAACGGATAGAACACTCGTCAAGGAATATGTAAACGAGTTCATCAGCGAGATTACAATTCATAGAATGTCAAAGTTATGGAGTTTGATAATCGTGCATTTCATTGACGGAGGTGAGATGTGGGGAACGGTAAAGAATTTCAGATACAAGAAGACTGAAATGTTCTATGACCCTGCCTTATGCTCGTGTCCCGAATATCCGTCGTGGTTCTTGAACAATCAAGATTTATCATTGACTTACGATAAAGAGACAAAGAAAATTACATACAATGGAAAGAGTGAACTATACAATACAGATTTCGGACAAGGTGTAATAGAAGCAGGAACATATACACCCGAAGAATTCAATGAGATATTGACTAACGTCGGTTGGATAGGTTCATATCCACCATATCAATTTGAAATATAGTATTTTATATTTTCTTTTTATGAGCGGTTTCAAGGGGGTTGCACCCCCTCGCCAAACGCAATCGGCTACCCCCTGCTGTCGCTCACTTATGTTCGCACAGGTATATTGGTTATATACCCGAGCATACCTCAACAAGACTGATTTTTTCACGTGTCTTCTTCTCTCGGAAGTATATCATTCTGTCTGCACTATCAAGGAACATCGCTGTTCGGAACTCGGACATCCCGAGCAAATTCAAGACGTTCGAGTGTTCCCCGACTTCACTATATAGGCGTTCCCCGTACCGCTCTATGAATTCACGGACATTGGTATTATGGAGGACTACCTCAACACGGAACAAGGTGTCAATATCTTCCCACCCTAACCACTCTTTCAGACGTTCAGTCTTCTGTGGACTGCTCTCGTTCAGTTCACGTGCCTTGTCGTAAAT
>JBGVCR010000026.1:0-5179 GCA_045118995.1 Candidatus Cryptobacteroides sp. | reverse complement strand
GACATGAGGCAGGAGCCACCTCAGGACAAGACATCCCGGAACAAAAGACATACTCACAAACATGGCATCTGAAAAGCAATATCCCAGGCTCATGAGCATGAGAGATATCATCAGAACAGAGGCAGACCAGTATGCGACAGTTATCAGAATCCGTTTCATCTTATATCAGTTAACGATGTCAAAAATACTAAAAAAACCACATATAGAATAGCGTAATGCGTAATTACGGGCTTTTAACAGTAGGTTAATCGGATTTGAATTCGCTTTTTTCAACATACCTGAATACCTTTGCGCCATGGAATTCCACAACACTCAAGTTTAACACAATTAAAACCACATCAAAATGGAAACTACAGAAATACTTGACACAAACTACAATCTTGTGGACTATTTCTTTATGGGTGGTTCAGGCCCTATGACCATACTTACCATCTTTCTTATAGGCGTACTCATTGCAGCTTGGAAAGCACCGAACTGGGTAAGAGGTATCGGTTTCTCTGCCCTTTTGGCATCGATCCTATGGGTAACGATAACTCTCGTACAAATGAGTCAGGCCCTTATGGTCAATCCAGATGTATCAGCGCCAGTAGTCTGGGGCGGCATATTATGCTCTCTACTTCCTATCGTCTATGGACTTTTCATCTACTTGATTTCTGTCCTCATCAGCACATTCCAGAAATCTCGAATCTGAGTAAAACATAAATATTGTTCCGGTCAGAGGGCGTGAGCCTTCTGGCCGGAGTTCCAATACATACGTGAATTACTTGTATTTTTGCCCCCGATTATATTGCAGTCTGGAACGAAATGGTGCGGTTTTGCAGAGAGTGTAAAATGAACTGTGTCAAGCAAGAATAAAGTTTTATTTTTGTAATACACAGTAACGATGAAAAAAGAACTAGATTTCAACATCTTCAAGGCACAGATCCTTGATGACATTAAAGCGGGTAAGCCGCTGTTTGGTAAAGATGGAGCACTTGCTCCAATGATTGAGAACATAGTCAATGCGGTCCTGGAGGGAGAGATGGATGCTCACCTTACTCAGGAGTCACGCGAGTCGGACAATCGTCGCAATGGCAAGATGCAGAAACAGGTTCAGACACCTGTAGGCGACATCACAGTTACAACTCCGAGAGACCCTGACGCCTCATTCGATCCCCAATTCATTAAAAAGAGAGAAACCATGCTGTCCGAGGGTATGACAGACCGTATTATCGGTCTGTATGCTCTTGGAACAAGCACTAGAGACATCAGCAGTTGGCTTGAAGAGACAGTTGGCACATCTGTATCTGCTGAGACTATAAGTTCCATAACAGATAGAGTTCTGCCTGAACTTGAGGCCTGGCGTAACCGTAGCCTTGATGAAGTCTATCCTATCGTATGGCTCGACGCTCTGCATTACAAGGTAATGGATGAAAAGAATAGAGTGGTCTCCAGGGCTATCTACAACGTGCTTGGTATTGACAAAGATGGGCATAAGGATCTGCTAGGTATGTATGTTTCAAAGAGCGAGTTTGCAAACTTCTGGCTATCTGTTTTAACAGACCTTCAGAACAGAGGAGTGAAAGACATAATGATTGCCTGCATAGATGGACTGAAAGGCTTCCCAGATGCTATCAAGAGCGTATTCCCAGACACTGCGGTGCAACTTTGTGTCATCCATCAGATTCGCAACTCGATGAAGTATGTGGGCAGCAAGTATCAAAAGGAGTTCATGAAGGATTTGAAGCCAGTATATGGGGCGGTGACAAAGGATGCTGGCGAGATTGCCCTTGACAAACTTGAGGAGAAGTGGTGTGAACAGTATCCAATAGTCATCAAGTCATGGCGTGACAACTGGGACCGCTTGAGTGAGTTCTTCCAATATTCTGAGCCTATCAGGAAGCTAATTTATACGACCAATACCGTGGAAGGCTACCACCGCCAGATCCGCAAGGTTACAAAGAATAAGGGTGTTTTCCCTAACGACACTGCCTTGATCAAACTCGTCTACCTGGCATATCGTAATGCCCGCAAAAAATGGACGATGCCTGTCCCGAACTGGGGCATTATCTCACAACAGCTTGCGATAAAGTTCGAAGACAGATACAATTTGCTATAGATTTGTTATATTTACACCGATAAATCGCATTTAAGCGTCACGATAGATGTGGATTTAGCATCTATCGTGGAAGTATTACAAGATATGGTACGTTATTAAAATAAAAGCTTATGAGAACTGCCCTTATTCTTGGTATTATTGCAGGATTTACGTGCATTATTTCCTGCTCAGATATCGATACAGTCAAGGTAAAGGATCCGATTACCATTTCATCCCCATCTCCTACAGAACAAATCACAAAAGTTACCCTGAGTGATATGCAATCGGGTTATGTGGAAGCTGGGAATACTATGTCATTCAAATTCCTCAAAGAAATATACTGTGGAGAGAATCTGATATGTTCACCTCTGAGTCTTCAGTATGCCATTGCAATGGCTGCAAATGGAGCTAGTGGCGAAACTCTTCAGGAAATCATCGATTTTCTGGGTTATGGCGAAGAAGGTATAGATGCATTGAATGAGTATAGTAAAACTTTGCTCGAGCAGTTACCTGCTGTTGATCTCGATGTAACTTTGAAAGTGACAGATGCTCTTTTAGTTAATGATGATTTCCCTCTTCTGCCATCTTTCAAGAAGACTGTCGAAGAAAGCTTTTACGCCGCTGTTGACAACATGGATTTTTCTGATCCTCAGCAGATTGCTGCGCGAATTAATGAGTGGGCGAAAAGAAATACCAATGGTTTTATCGATAAAGTAATTGAACCGTCTGAGATATCGGCTGATGCAGTAGCATATATTATGAATGCTTTATATTTTAAAGCTAAATGGGCTGGAGATGAGTATAGCCCTATGTTTAGGGAGGAAGGGACAAAATCTGAGAATTTTACGTTAAATGATGGCAAAACTATAAAGGCAGCCATGATGAGAAACACACGATATCATGAGTATGCTGAAATGGATGGTTATAAAGTCTTAGTATTGCCATATGCAAACAGAAAATTCAACATGTATATTCTTCTCCCTGACGAAAACAATATTGAAGGACTCATTGAAAAGCTACAGACATCATCTTGGACAGATATTCTCGCAAACTTGAAACAAGATGCTGAAGTACATGTCAAACTTCCAAAGTTCAATATAGAAAACAAACACAATCTGAATGATGCTCTCAATGGGCTTGGCGTCAGAAAAGCATTTGAGCCCGCGTCTGCAGAATTTAACGGAATGTTTACCCCAAAGGATGACTATTATTATTGGATAAGCAAGGTCATCCAGAAGTCTCGTATTTCAGTTTCAGAATGGGGTACAGAAGCTGGTTCCGTCACTGTCGTTGAGATGGATGGCGCCACTGATGCTGGCCCAGGTCCAAAAGAGGTTTTTTTCTATGCTGACCACCCATTTGTGTTCATTATAGGAGAAGAAACCTCAGGAACTATCCTTTTCGAAGGAGTTGTAATGCAACCTTAAAGTATTCCAATTTATCTAACAGCCTTGACACAGTTCAGCTGACGCCCCCGTTTTGCATCTATATAAACAGTTAAACGAACTTATATGAAAAGGATTTTGTTATTTCTTCTGATTGTAATGTCTTCTGCTGTGACCTCCTGTGAGATTATCGGAGTAGATGCTGATGCTATGCCTGTCACTTTGGAAATATTCGTGAAGGATACTGAGGGGAACAATCTCCTGGATTATGAATGGCTTGACGGGAAGAATGTCACAGCCACATTCAAGGGTGAGACTTACGAATTGCAGAAGGATGTGCCGACAAGGGCATATATGCCGCATTTCTACGGTTTCAAGGTAACTGGCCGAGATCTGGGCACTATGTTGTATTTCGGTGAACTTGACGGAACTCACGATATGAACGATGAGTTTGTAATCAACTGGGGAGACGGTACGTTCGATACAATCGTGATATATAACGATTGCAGGACCACAATGAACGGCGGATATGACATCAAGAGGCATTATGTCGTGAATGGTGTGAAGACCGAAAATCATAGGATTACCATAACAAAAGAGACTTCAGCACCATCGGAGCCGAAGTTCCCTACTCTGGAGATCAAAGGTGCCAGTCTGAACAAACATACTGCAAACATATTTGAGCCTGTGCATTTCTATCTTGAGGGTGACGATTATATGAACTGGAGTCTGTCGCAGCTGTGCGATTCTCTTGTATTCAGCGTTATGGGAGAGGACGGAAGCCGTAAGGTGTATTATGATGAGAAGGGACACTCTGAACTGATTGCCGGATGGGATCATCATTTTTATCTGCCGGTGGGATGCTTATGTAGGATTCAGGCATATAAGGATAATGAAGTGATCTATACTGATGCCATCGAGGTCAATCTGACAAATGACAAGGATTTCCTGATGTACGATTGGGATGAAGTCTCTGATGCATCGAAGCTTGGAACTGTCGGTTTCAATAATTTCATCGAACCTCAATATAGCATTGTTACGGCCGCCTATTTCAAGGAGAATACTCCATCTGTAAAGGTTACTGTCGAGAATCCGGAAAGTCTGGAGGATGCACGAGCCTGGCTGTATGATTATATGAAGAAACTGTACAAGGATCCTGTCTACAGTGAGAGTGCCGAGGTGAAGACGAAATATGCAGAATTATTCGTTTCAGCACAGGAGGATGAGACTCCATTGTATATCTGTAAGGATGATAAGTCGGTCGTTGCACTTGTAGAACAGTATGACGAGTTCGTGCCTGTGACGAGGGTGTATGTTAAGGGTGAACCGCTAAAATAAGCAGACATTATGAGTTCGGTAAAATCAACTATGCCATTGTGGAAGTGGATTCTGCTGATCGTGTTCGGGTCGGCACTTTTCCTGTTTTTGTCTCAAACTGTTCCGGTTGTCGGCAGCTTCAGTAACAACATCTGGCTAAAAGCTCTGCTTTTACTGCTCGGGGCGACAGCTGTACTGGGGCTTTATGCAGTATGGGTGAAAGTCTTTGAGAGAAGAAAGGTCTCGGAACTTAACCTACGAAGGGCATTGCCCGATATGCTGACAGGACTACTTATCGGAAGCCTTTTCATTGCGAGTGTCGTAGGCGTTCTTGCCCTGATGGGAGTTTACAGGATTAATTCTGTTAATGTCAATTGGATTGGACTACTATTGAGTTTTG
>JBGVCR010000025.1:0-39808 GCA_045118995.1 Candidatus Cryptobacteroides sp. | reverse complement strand
AATCTTATATAAAAATGGCCTACAGGTGTCTGTAGGCCATTTGCGTGTACCCGGAGCCGGGATCGAACCGGCACGGATTGCTCCACTGGTGTTTGAGACCAGCGCGTCTACCGATTCCGCCATCCGGGCTGGTGTGCTTTTTCGGTAGCCTGTCTCCAGGACTGAAAGAGGCACGTGAAGGATAGACCTTCTGGTTAGAAATGCAAAGGTATTGGATTTTTCGGAAAATGCAAAATAATAATGAGGAACAATTCTTTTGGCGGGGACAGTCGAAAGCACAAAAAAGCCTTGATCTGTGCTTTGGAAGCTTGAAAACAGGTTCGAAAGCATGAAATGGCCCGTTTTCGTGCTTTTGAATTGGAATAATGAGTCGATCTGGCCGTAGCTGTGGTGATTTATGTTATATTTGTAGGATGTAACCGTAACTAACAGCACCTCTATGGAACATATCAACATATATTCCGGCAAGAAGGCCATCAGTCGCATCGTGACATCGGACAGCATAAAAGGCCTCGGTGCCTGTCTGGAACCGTTCAGGAGTGTATTTGCCGTGATTGACAAAAATATTCCTGTCAACGCTCAGCTGATGGAAATGCTCAAGGCTAAAAACGCCGGGATCAGGTATATAAATCCTTCGGAGGAAACCAAGACCATTGAGACTGTGATGGATATCTGCAGCTGGCTGCTGGAAAGCGGTGCGGACAGGGATGCAATGATATTGGCTGTCGGCGGTGGCATCACCACTGACATGGCGGGTTTCGCTGCGTGCATCTATAAGAGGGGAGTACGATTCGCATATGTTCCGACGACTCTGCTTTCGCAGGTGGATGCGGCCATAGGAGGAAAGACCGGGGTCAATTTCGAAAAATATAAGAATATCCTGGGCATAATCCGTCAGCCTGCGTTTACATACATCTGTCCCCAGTTGCTCGAGAGCCTTCCCAAGCGTGACTTCCTTTCCGGAGCAGCTGAAATGCTCAAGACTTTCATCATAGAGGATAATGGCAATTACCAGAAGGCAGCCGATCTCTTTTTCGACATTCAGAGCGAGTTCCATCTGGAAGTGATGATGTATGGAAAGGATGAGAAGACCCAATGGCGGGAACTCCTCAAAAAACATCGGAAGACTCTGACGCCACTTATTGCGGCAGCTGCCAATATAAAGGCCGGAGTGGTTTCCCGAGACCAGTTCGAGAAAGGGGAACGAAGGAAATTGAATCTGGGACATACGTTTGCCCATGCTATCGAGACCCTCGCCCAGAATGAGAGCTCCACTCTTCCGGCGGAAGAACAACATTTCCCTTCTGGAGTGACCCACGGTGAGGCTGTAGCAATGGGCCTCGTGCTGGCTGCCCGACTCGCGGACCGTTATTACAGGAATGACTGCGGCGAAACAACTGCACTTGAAGATAAGATAAGTAATGACCTTTGGGATTGCGACATCCCATGTTACTGCCCATACACTATCGAAGAAATGGCAGAAACAATGAAGAAGGATAAGAAAGCCGAGGGGAGTGCGATTCATTTTGTCCTGCCTAAGTCCATCGGAGAGGTTGAGACAGTGGAATTGACAGTCGATGAGGTCTGCCGCCTGATGAAATAATGAAATGCCCGGCGCATTCAAAAACAGCCACATAAAGTGCCGGGAAGCACAAAGAAAAATAATAAGTCTATGATTTGTACGACAATACAGAATAAAAACTACGAGCAGATTCTTTCTGCACTGGAACAATGTGAAATGGCGGAAATCCGTCTGGACAGATGCTCTCTGACTGCAAAGGAGACAGATGAGCTCTTTACATCGGACATTCCTCTGGTGGCAACCTGCCGCATTGATGAAATAGCTTCTGCAGAGCCATCCCTCCAGAACCTGCCACAGCAGAGCCGTGAGATCAAGGCAATGCAGATTGCGGAAAAACGTCTGGTCAGGGCCATCGAGGCGGGTGCGCGATATGTCGATGTGGAGATCGAAGCTCAGAAACAGATGTCCAAAAGGGTACGTCAGGCAGCTCACGAAAACGGCACGATCTTCATCAGATCATACCACGATTTCGAAGGAACCGACTCGCTCGAAGCTCTCAAGGCCATCGTGGAGAAATGCGTCTATCACGGTGCGGACATGGTCAAGATCGTTACCCTGGCCCAGTCCGAGGCTGATATTGACAAGATATTGGCCTTGTACCAATGGTGCCGCGAGGAGAAGGCCTCCGGCAATGAGAGGATCGGTGCGCTTTCCGATGGCGGCCTTATTGCCTTCTGCATGGGCGAGGAGGGTCGCAGCTCGCGTCTGGATTGTCTGAAGTTCGGAGCTCCTTACACTTATGCCGCTCTCACCGAAGAGGAAGCTGCGGCTCCAGGCCAATGGGCTACGGCTCCAATGCGCAGGACGGTGTACGCTGATTTCCCGTTCATTGATTCTGAGCCTCTGTCAATGCCGGTTTCCAAGAGTTTCGCCCAGCGTGCCATCATTGCCGCAGCCCTCGCCGACGGCACATCCCACCTTCGCGGCTACACCCCATGCGGGGACAATGAAGCCGCTCTCCAGGTCGCACGCAATCTTGGCGCAGAGGTGAATGTCAATGGCAATGAGGTGACAATCAATGGAATATCCGCTCAACTTGGCGGGCTCAATCTACCCGAACTCCATGTAGGTGAATCCGGTCTGCTTACCCGTATGCTGATTCCTGTCATGGCTCAGCTCAGTCCGGATCCGGTTTCATTTACAGGAGAGAAGACCCTTCTGGGACGTCCTCTCACCGGAGCCAAAGAGATAATGGAAGCTTTCGAAGCCACTGTCATTCCGAGTGAAGCCGAAGAATCCGTTGTCCGTGTCCCGTTGACAGTAAAAGGACCGCTCAAGGCCGGCCGTGCCGAAATTTCCGGCAAGCACGGATCGCAGCTCATCTCGGGTCTTCTTATGGCCCTGCCGTTTGCAGAAAAGAACAGCTCTCTCATAGTCCATGAGCCTAAGAGCATTCCATATATGTTCATCACTCTCGAAGTACTCAAGAAATTCGGTATCAAGATAGGCAATGATATGCTCGGCGGTCCGGATTTTCTGGCTTCCGACGGGGATTGGTCCCTCTGCACCGAGATGGTTTTCAAGGTAAAGGGTGGTCAGAAATATAAGGCTGCCGATATTGATCTTGAGGGCGATTGGAGCGCCGCAGCTAATTTCCTGGTAGCAGGTGCGATCTTCGGAAAGGCTGAGCTTCAGGGACTTGACACCACTTCCCTCCAGGCGGACCTCTCGATCATGGATATATTGATGGACGCGGGTGCGAGCCTGTCGCAGCTTGACGGAGACAGGGGCAATATCACTGTCCAGCGCGCTCCGCTCAAGGCTTTCCGTGTGGATGCATCCAATTGTCCGGACCTCTTTCCGATCATTTCCGTGCTTGCCGCATTCTGCCAGGGTATAAGCCGTCTGGCCGGAGTAGGTCGTCTGGCCAATAAGGAAAGCGACAGGGCCAAGGCGATTCTGGAGATGCTGACCCAGATGGGCGTCCGGGCATGTGTGGAAGGTGACGAGATGGTAATCGAAGGGCATAGTCTTGCACAGAGACTGCTGGATAATTGTCTCCTGAAGGGCGGCCTGTACACCTCCCATCACGACCACCGTATGGTGATGGCCCTGAAGGTCGCTTCCCTCGGAGCCGACGGTCCGATCAGCATCGACGACGAACAGTGCGTGGCCAAATCCTTCCCACAGTTTCATGAAATATTTGATAAGCTATGAATACATTCGGTAGAAAATTCAGAGTAAGCATCTTCGGAGAGTCACACGGGGAACTCATCGGAGTGGTTCTGGACGGCGTTCCGGCCGGCCTGGAGCTCAGCGAGCAGGATTTCGAGCAGGATATCGTCCGCAGAAAAAGCGGAGCCAGGGGTACGACTCCTCGTATCGAGGCGGACCGTCCGATGATCGTGAACGGAGTCTTTGAAGGTCATACCACAGGAGCTCCTCTGACGATCACTTTCAAGAATACTAATACGCATTCCTCTGATTATGAGCTTTTTGCTGCTATGCCTCGTCCGGGGCATGCGGACCTTACCGCAGCCCTGAAATGGGATGACTGTCAGGATCCCCGTGGCGGCGGGCATTTTTCCGGAAGACTTACGCTGCCGATAGTGGCTGCCGGAGTCGTGGCCAAAAAGATGCTCGCTGATGCGACAATGTTGGATGATACTCCGGTGACAGCTGTGCAGGCCCGTATAGTGGAGCTTGGAGGAATAGCATCTTGTTGCCATTCTGAGGGTGGAGAAGGTGTGTCTGACGGACAGATTCTTCAATGCATTCAGAATGACAATGGCTCAGAAGCCAATAACGAGAACTGGCAGGCAGCCATCGACCAGGCCATCAAGGAAGGGGACAGCCTCGGAGCAATCATCGAATGTACCGTTCCAGATATTGATCCCGGCTATGGAGAACCGTTCTGGGATAGCGTGGAGTCACTTGTCGCACACGCCGTGTTTGCCATTCCTGGCGTCCGCGGAATCGAATTCGGTGACGGATTCCAGGCTGCGCGGATGAAAGGATCGGAGCACAATGACCCGATCGGAGAAGACGGCAGGCCTGTAAAGAACGGTGCCGGAGGAGCCAATGGCGGTATTACCAACGGAGCTCCATTGACCTTCCGTGTGGCCTTCAAGCCGACTTCCAGCATTCGCAAGGCCCAGCAGACCTTCAATTTCATGACCGGTGAGATGGATACACTCGAGGTGCCGGGCCGTCACGATGTCTGCTTCGCGCTCCGTGCCCCTGTGGTGGTGGAAGCGATGACGGCAATCGTGCTGGCTGACCTGGTCTCAATCAGATAACGAGCGAGAAAATGCCAAAAACTCGCTCAAAACAAGGAAAATTACATAAGATAAGCGGAAAATCGTCCAAAACTCGCGCAAAAACCAAACTAAATATTATGAAATCAAGACTCCTTATCGCGGCCATCATCATTCTCGCCGCATTCTCGGCATCAGCCCAGCCTCATCCTCAGGATAAAGGCTACAATTTCGTTCAGAACATCTCCTACACTTCGGCGGAAGAGACAGATGCATATCGTCTGGAACGCTGCAAGCTCGACATTTACTATCCTGAGACAGACAAGGGCTTTGCAACTCTCGTATGGTTCCACGGCGGCGGTCTCGAAGGCGGCAACAAGGAACTTCTCGAAGGATTCCGCAGACAGGGTTTCGCAGTGGTCAGCGTGAATTACCGTCTTTTCCCTAAATGCAAGTGTCCTGATTATATCGACGATGCTGCAATGGCTGTCGCATGGACTTATGACAATATTGAAAAATATGGTGGAGTAAAGGACCAGATCTATGTTTCAGGACATTCTGCCGGCGGCTACCTCACTCTGATGGTGGCGCTTGCTAAAGAATATACCGCAAAATATGGATTCAATGCTGACAAGATCGCAAAGGCATATCCTGTAAGCGGCCAGACAGTTACCCATTATACAATCAGAAAGGAAAGAGGACTCCCTGACGGTATCCCGGTGATCGACGAGTATGCTCCGATGACTCACGCTGCCAGAGGAGGCGCTCCGATGATTCTCATCTCTGGTGACCGAGACCTCGAAATGCTTGCACGTTATGAGGAGAATTTCCATCTTCAGGCCCTTCTGAAGAACTTCAGACACGACTCTGTATTATACGAAATGCAGGGCTTCAACCATGGAACCGTGCTGGCTCCGGCTGTAGCCCTGATCAGTGCAGATATAAAGAAGCTGTGGAAACAGTATCAGAAGCAGTAACGGACTCCTAAGGATACCGGCGCATTTATGTACCATGGCCAGATGATGCCGTCCCATCCTAAGGTGACATCGATTTCGCTCTCATTATTGAGGGCGATTTTTTTGCCTATTGCCAATCCGAAAAGAACTCCTCCTCCCCAAAGGTCCAGTTCATTCGTATTCTTGGTTCCCCTGATCCTTTCCAGTTCCACGTCGATTGCTCCTCCGAATTTCAATTCAGCGAAGAAGGGAGCTCTTTTGCGTGAAAAATTGACCTGGAGGTCAGCATAGACAGGAAGAAGGAATGTGAATTCATAAGGAGGATACTTCATTACGGTCTCTGTTCCGTCAGGGTGGGTTATCGTCATACTCATCTCACCCCTGTTCCCTACAAACATATCTGTTCCGAATCCCACTCCCAGAAATACAATTTCAGAAAACTGTCGTCCGTATATCGCTTCCACTCCGATGCCAGGATAATATTGGGTATTATATGATAGCTGTCCTCCAACCATCCATCTGTTATAGCGTTCGAATCTCGGTCCGGGAGTCTGTGCAGAAACCGCGAGTGCAGATACAATAATGGCTGCAACCGCCACAATAACCTTTTTAAGCATAGTCATTAGTTTTTGAGTTACAGCCCTAAGATGCATGAATCATTCAATTTGTTGCATGAGCTTCATCGCTTTTGTCCCATGACCGATAGTTTGGAAATATCCTTGACATCGAAATTGCCGATGATTTCCATTACTGCAGAGCCTTGAGGACCGCTGACAATCATCAGGAACGAAACATTCTTCGATCTGCCGATGTTTTCCGAGATATAGAATTCGGAAAGGCTTCCGTTTTCGTTTATCAGGGAGATTGTCTCATATTTGCGGCTGTTCTTCATGTCGCGTCTTGCCAGATCAATAATCCTGTCCTGCGGCTGTTCGTGGCTTATGATGCGTATGTTAGTGATCCTGTTCAGAATCGACCTGACATCAGCGCTCGCATTCTCCTTCATCATATCGAGCATCCGCTTGCCATAGACGACGGTCTGATATCCTTGCTCACCGCTGTGTCTCTCAAAGAAGTGGTCCATGCTGCTTTGCGCAGACGCGGTCAAAGGGGCCAGGGTCAATATCAATAAAATCAATATCCGTTTCATAACATTGAGTCTTAGAATCCCCAGCGTGTTCCGAGGGAGATGACATTTCCGTCATTGCCTACGCCTTCTCTGAAAAGAGGAGTAAGACTATAATCTACATATATGCCGAATCCGTTGATTGTAGCAGATGCACCGACCTTGTATCTGACGTTGTTGAATCCGCTGATATCGTACCTGGTCTTCTTAGGATTCTTATACATTGCAACAGATTTCGTCAGCAGGTCTGCATTGAAATCAAACATAAGCAGCAATCGGCTGATCTTGAATCCCATTCCGGCGCAAAGTCCTATGTAGCCTGTACTTATCCTGGACTTCTTTACTTTTCCTTCTATGTCCTGAGTCAGAAGATTTCCATCCTTATCATTAATCAGGGTCATCGGAGTCTTGAAACGGTAATTGTCCACATAGGTGTTAAGTGCCGCTCTCAGGAAGATTGACTTCCTTCGGTCAAGTGAAACCTGCACGCTGAAAGGTTCGCAGCCAAGTCGCCATCCGTGAGTGTTGTCTGTCATGAAGTTCTGTTCCCCGGCCCAGTTTCCGTAATTAGGCTTTTGAGTCAATACGTTGTATCCGAGGGAAATGCTTATGAAATTTGTTGTGACTCTCTTAACCTTCGGTTTCTCGTCCTTCTCATCGTCTGAGAGTGTGATGTCGAATCCGGCGATGCTGATTTCAATGTTGTCTCCCTGAGTGTCGAAAACTACAAGAGAGTCTGTCTGAGCGTGTGCGGCTGATGCTGTCGCGATCAAGGCCAATAGGGTTATGATACGTTTCATTGTCTATTTGTTTAGTTGTTGTTTTCCATTTCCTGTGTAATCATCTGAGCTATGTCGATGGTGGTTTCCAATTGACTTAGGTAAGAAAGGTATTTCGTGCTTTCGAAAGCAATGTCGGGATCCGTAATAGCCTTGCCATCAGCATCGTATCCATATATTTCCCGGTCGAAAAGTGAGACGAAGAGCCCGATGGCTGCCGCGGCAGATATTGTCCCCCATACTATCTTTCTTACAATCCCTTTCCGTGCAGGAGCCGGCGATGAGTATGTCATTGCAGCAGCCTCGGACATTCCTGTCATCATCACTTTCACCGCTTTCAAGTCGGCGGGAATATCCTTGACGTGATTGAAATACTCCCTCAGCAGCTGTTCCTCTTCGGCGGTAGTGTCCCCGTCGAAGTACCTGTCGCAGAGCGTGCGTATCTTATTGATGTCATATTCCATATCCGATCTCCTTTTCTATTATTTCCCTCAGGGCCCGCCGGCCTCTCGATAGGATTGTCCTTACATTTGCCTCGTCCGTTTCGAGGATCCGGGCTATCTCTTTGCCGGAATACCCTTCTATGTCTTTCAGGTGGACAGCCAGACGCTGCTTTTCGGGCAGCCGGGCCAAGGCTTTGTGAACGAGCTGTCTGTCGCTCCACCCCTCAGGGCTTTTTTCGTCGGGAACTTCCGGAATTTTCGGAGTCGTGTCTTTCCGGCGGCGCAGGCGGTCGATGCAGGCATTCCTGACGGACCGGGTAAGAAAGGCGTCGATGTTTTCGACCTCCTGAAGGCTGCCCTGCTTGCGAAGAACCCTTTCGGCCACGTCCTGCATCATATCCTGAGCCTCATCGCTCCGCCCGAGGATGCTGCAGGCCAGTCTGAACATGAAGTCCAGCCGTTTCTGTCCGAATATATTTCTTCCGTTAAGTTCCATTTCTGCCTATATGACGCACAAATGTACAAAATGTGTCATAAAATCTCATAAAATTGGAGGGTGGCTTGTAAGGCTCTGCTGCACAGACTTTTATGCAAAATGCCTGCTGTATAAGTGCAGCAGGTATAATTGATAATTCGTTGGTGGATAGGCTGTTAGGTGCTACGGTCGCTGGTAGATGCGCAGGCCGAATTCCGACACGATGCTCATCAGGTGGTCGAAAATGTCGGACTGCTTCCGCTCGAACGATGCCCAGGCCTTGTCTTTCAGGAAGAAATACACATAGACCGGCACTCCGTAGGCTGTGGCTTCCTTCTGGGTGACAATAATATCCAGATCAGGATTCACCTCAGGATGGGAACGCAGGTAAAGTTCAATATATATACGGTATATCTGTATGTTGGTCGTCGGCTGGCTTTCGCTCGGAAGCGATTTTATATAGCTCGAGAGCAATGGGACGGCCTTGCAGATGTCTGAAATGAGATCAGGTGTACAGACCTCCATAGTATTGACATCAATGAAAATGGATTTGTCGGCTCTGCGGCCGGCGCTTTCCTGCATCCCGCGCCAGTTCTTGAATGCGGTGGTGACAAGGGTGTAGGGCGGAATCATCGTCAGGGTATTGTCCCAATTGCGGACCTTCACGGTATTCAATGTGATTTCTTCGACATTCCCGTTCGCGCTTCCGTCAGGCATCTGGATCCAGTCGCCGATGCGGATCATATCGTTCTGTGAAAGCTGCACTCCTGCCACAAAGCCCAATATGCTGTCCTTGAACACAAGCATCAATACGGCGGCGGAAGCACCAAGGCCGGTCAGAAGCACGGCCGGAGATTTGTCGATCAGAACGGCCAATATGATGATGCCGCCCACAAAGTACAACAGCACCTGGATACCCTGGATCAATCCCTGCAGAGGATGGCTTTTGTATCTGTCTGTCTTGCTGTAGGCATCCAATGCTGAGAGCAGGACGGCATTGCATACCATTATCACGATCATGATCATATATGCTATGTCTATCCTGTGAAGCAGACGGGTAGTCTCTCCTTCGGCTCCGAATGCCAGGGTGGTCAGAAAATAGAACGCCGCTCCGGGTATCAGAAGCAGTATGCGGTGTCCCGTCTTGTGTTTTGCGAGGTAAGGCTGCCATTTCCAATGTCTGAGTCTGATATTGTGCCGTGACATCCATCTGTAAATGCCTTGGATCAGCCAGTTTATACCGACCGAGATCAAGACAATCATAGCCAATGCTATTATTCCATCGACTGTGTCGGCCAGTTCCTGGTCTATCTTGAACCGTCCGCTCATCATTTCATTGAGCCATTGTACGAGAGTCTTCATAAATACTTTTAAGGTACTGTATTCCAATATCTGTGCAACAGCATCAGTCATATGAAAAAAGGCTGACATCACACTTGATGTCAGCCCCGGTATATTATAGTTCAGATTCTCTTAGAGAATGTTGAATGAGCCGAACTCGTAGGCCATAGGAAGTTTTGCTGCAGGACGTGCAGAAACCTTAAGTCCGTTTGAAGCGGATCTGGTCTCAAGCTTTGTGAATGTCATAGGGAATGTAGGGTAACCGGTCTGGTATGTGCCAGAGATGTAGCTGAGCTGACCAAGTTCTTCGAAATATGCAAGGTAGAGCATGCTGTCCACCACGTATGATCCCTGAGTGCCATCTTCGTTCTCCCAAGTTTCCTCATATCCGAATGCGGCCATAGTACCATCTTCAGTTACACCACCGAGACATACTGGAAGCTCGTCGAGATAAAGATCACCTTCTGCAGTCTGTCCTACGAACCAAACTTCACCGTCAGCCTCCTGGCCTCCATTAAGTGTGAACTCATATGTTCCGAAGCTCTGGTTGTAAATTACCCATACGCCTTCTTCCTGCATCCACTCTACCTCTACATCAAGTCCGGTAGTAGCCTCGCCCTCGAAGCCGATCATCTTATATGTCTGGTTTGCGATGCCTTTTGCGAATGTAACATACTGCTCGGCTCCGTTAGCTCCTGTGATAGTCCAGTCACCAAGCCAAGCTGCATACTCCGGAGTCATATCTTCCTCCGCAACATGAATTACATCAGACTTAGCCCAAAGACCGCTGAGCTCGCCGTCAGCGCCAACACCGATAGCAAATGCGTAATAATCTACACCTGCGTCGATGAAGATGGCGTCAGTAGCTGTTCCGATCCAGCAGAATGCGTCAATCATTGTATAGTTTGTACCATACTGTGCATTGAATGCGTCGATGTATTCTCTGTATGCATTGTACTCTGCCTCTGCGATAGCCTTGATACCGAACTCCTCGAAATCAGCTACAGGATATGCCGCTACGAAATAAGCGTTGTTGTCTGTACTTGTTACAGTTACAGTATGATCGTATGGCTCTTCCATAACTACACCTGCGCCACTGTACTCGATAGTCCAGGCCGCATTCTCAGTGTACTTGAGCTCACCCTTCACTGTTTTGAAAGTAGTGGAAGCGGCTGTTCCGTAAACCTGGCCTTCAGCTGTGATACCGAATGCGATGAATGTGTAGTCAGTCTCTGGCTCGAGGCTTCTTACAGTAATAGTTGTGCTCTTGCTCTTCTTCAGACCTGAAATCTTGCCACCGTCTGCGGTGAGCTCTGCTACCTTTGCCGCAACAGCTTTGTTTACATCAGCCTCTGCAGTTGCAAATGCATACCAAGTGTCCTTTGTAGTACCGTTGTGTTCTACCTTGACCTTAGCCTGCTCAGCCTCAACTTCAGTCACCTCGAGAGTGAATGCGAGGTTCTCAGTGATCTCCACCTTTGGAGTCTCAGGCTCTTGATTATTTGGTTTTTCAGGATCTGGACCTGGCTTCTCAGTACAGCTTACAAACATAGCTGCGATCGCTGCTACTGCAGCAAACTTAAAAAACTTTTTCATATTATAATTGTTTTTGGTTGTTTTCCGACGCGAAAGAATTTCAAAAATAGATATATAAATCTGATTTTCCAAATTTAATAGCCTCCGCCAAGAGCCTGATAGAGATTTATAACCGCCTGGATTTCATCGAATCTGTCAGAAACTTCAGAAAGTTCAGCCTGAAGAAGGTTCTTCTGAGCGGTCAGAACTTCGAGATAATTCGCGTTACCGTGCTTCATGAGCAGCTGGGTATTCCATACCGAAGCCTGGAGATTCAGGATCTGTCTCTTGTCGAGTTCGACTCTCTTCTGAGCTGTCTGCCACTGAGTTACAGCATTATTGACCTCCACGCCTGCGTCGAGAAGGCTCTGTCTGAACTGCCATGCTGCTGCCTCGCGCTGTGCCTGTGCCGCCTGGAGTCGTGCTTTGTTGGCGCCTCTTCCGAAGACTGGTTGTACCAGAGAACCGATGAAATTGGTAATCATCGAACTCGGGTCAATGGCAGTGCCGCCGGAAATTGTCCATCCAAGGGCTCCGCTGAGGGTGAGGTTCGGATAAAATGCAGCCTTGGCCGAATTGACATTGTAGAAAGTCTGGGCAAGAGCCATTTCTGCCTGGTGGACATCCGGCCTGCGGCTTAGAAGCTCTGCCGGTACTCCTACCGAAAGCTTTTCCGGGAATTCCAGGTCTGTCAGACTGCTGCGTTCGATAGGCATCGGTACGATGCTGACCAGTGCGCAGAATGAATTCTCCATTGCCAATATTTCTTTTTCAAGTGTGAGGACTGATGCTTCGACATTGAGCCTGTTGGCCTTTGCCTGGAGCACTGCGGCCTCATTGGTCTTTCCTGCGCGTTTCAATGCCTCGAGGGTGCGGATATTCTCGTCCCATGTCTGCATTGTCCTTTTGCTGATGGCAAGTTTCTCATCAAGGGTGACAAGGGTGTAGTAGCTGTTGGCTATAGTGGCAACGAGCTGAGTCTGGACTGCCTGCTCAAATGCCTTGCTCTGCTCGACGGCTGCCTGGGCCTTGCGCTTGCTGTTTCTGAGCGATCCGAAGATATCTGCCTGCCAGCTTGCGTCTGCACGGGCTGAAAAATTGCCCGGAGCTCCTCCCTGAACGGTGAATGTGGCACCCGGGAGCAGTGCCCATCTGGCTGAGAGCAATGCAGCTTCGGCTTCCTGCACCCTGTGACGGGCTACGTTGAGGTCTGTATTGTAGTCGAGACCCAGCTGTATCCATTCCTGGAGGATAGGATCTGTGAACATGTCGTTCCAGGAAACGGATGCGGTGGAAAGGGTGTCGCCGGTGATTTCCATTCTTCTGTAGAGGCTGTCCACAAACCACATCTGCTCGCGCTCGTACTTTTTGTAGAGGCCGCAGCTGTGGAGGGAGAGGATGGCGATTGTCAATATCAGTGACTTGTATAACTTGTTCATTTTGTTCTGGTTTTATAGATTCTCACGTCGCTGGCGCTCCTCAGAATGACTAGGGTTGCGCTTCGGCATTACCTTTTCTTCGATGTATTGGAATACGATGAAGAGGGCCGGTACCACGATGATAAGGGCGATGGTTCCGATGAGCATTCCGCCGACAGTACCCACTCCGATGGAAATGTTTCCGTTGGCTCCCACGCCGCTGGCGAACATAAGCGGAAGCATACCGAAAATCATGGTCAGCGACGTCATGAGGATCGGTCTGAGACGAACCTTTGCGGCTGACATGGCCGCCATCGTGATGGACATTCCTTCAGCTCGTTTCTGTGATGCATACTCGGTCAGGAGGATGGCTGTCTTGGCCAGGAGTCCGATGAGCATAAGGAGACCGATCTGGAGGTAGATGTTGTTTTCAAGTCCGAACATTCTTGCGAAAAGGAAGCTTCCCGCAAGTCCGAACGGAACCGAAAGGATGATCACGACAGGGATGAAGATGCTTTCGTACAATGCGCAGAGTATCAGGAAGATGAACAATACGCAGATACCGAAGATCACAGCTACGGAGTTTCCTGTGTCGGCTTCCTCTCGCGACATTCCTCCGAATTCATAACCGTATCCGGCAGGGAGGACCTTGGCCGCTACTTCACGTACGGCCTGGATGGCCTGACCGGAACTGTATCCGTCTGCAGCCTGTCCGCTGACTGAGATCGCGGTGAAGAGATTGAATCGTGAAATCGACTGAGGACCATATATCCTGGTCAGCTTCAGATACTGGTTTATCGGTGACATTTCGCCGCGGGAGTTGCGCACGAACATATTCTGGAGCGATTCCGTGTCCAGACGGAACTCCGGTGCGGCCTGAAGCATCACGCGGTACAGCTTCGAGAATCTGTTCATATTCGATGCATAGCTTCCTCCCACATATCCTGCGAGCACTCCCAGCACATCGCTTGGGGAAATTCCGTTTCTCTTGCACTGCACTGCATCCACTTCTACCAGATACATAGGGTATTTCGAGTCGAATGAAGTCTTGGCACGGGATACTTCCGGACGTTTGTTCAGCTCGATGATGAAGTCGTTGGTGATCTTCTCCAGATCATCCAGCTTTCCTCCCTTCTGGTCCTGGACATAGACCTCGAAACCGTTGCTCGCTCCATATCCCGGAATCATACCGCGGGTATATATCATGATGTCGGCAGAAGTGATATCGGCCGTGCGGGCATACATTTCTTCAATGATGGAGTCAATATCGTCGCCCTTTCCTGTACGCTCGTTCCAGTCTTTCAGCTTGATCACGAAGTTACCTGTAGAAGAACCCTGTCCGAACATCATACCCCATCCGGTAGTTCTCGAGTAGGCCTCGATCTGAGGAATGGAGCTGATTCTGGCGTCAATTTCAGCCAATACCTTGTCGGTTTCTGCTATATTGGTTCCCGGAGGAGTGCGGACGTCCATATTGATAGATCCCATATCTTCCTTAGGAACGAGACCGGTCTTGGTGGTGTTCATGAGGTATGCAAGTCCTCCGCAGGCTATTATCAATAATATGACAGTGAGCCATTTACGCTTGAACATAAACAGCACGACGTGCTTGTATTTGTTCACTACGGCTCCGAATCCTGCGTCAAATGCCTTGTGGAAACGGCTTGAGAAGCTGGCCTTCTGTCCCGGAATGACTTCTTCGTGCGGAGTCATTATTATGGCGCACAGAGCAGGGGAGAGCGTGAGTGAGTTAACCAATGAGATACCTACGGCCACGGCCATCGTAAGTCCGAACTGGGTATAGAACGTACCTGTCGTTCCTCCCATGAAACTTACCGGGATGAACACTGCCATGAATACGAATGTGGTGGCTACGAGAGCTGTGGCGATGCCGCCCATTGCATCCACTGTGGCTTTATATGGTGATCTGTATCCTTCGTCGAATTTGGCCTGCACCGCTTCCACCACCACGATGGAGTCATCCACCACGGTACCGATCACGAGCACCAGGGCGAAGAGGGTGATCATATTGAGGCTGAATCCTGCAACCATCAGGAATGCGAATGTTCCCACGAGGGAAACGATGATCGAAATGGTAGGGATTACGGTCGAGCGGAAGCTCTGGAGGAAGATGAACACCACGAGAATCACCAGAAGGATGGCCTCGAAAAGTGTCTTGATCACATTCTTGATCGAAGCGTCGAGGAAGTCCTTGGTGCTCATCAGGTCGACGATTTCCAGGCCTTTAGGCAGATCGGCACGGATTTTCTCGATCTCAGCATCCACTGCCACAATGATTTCGTTGGCATTGGATCCCGATGTCTGGGAAATGCTGATGGTCGTACCCGGATGTCCGTTCACCAGACCTACATAATCGTAGCTTCTTTCACCGAGTTCGATTGTAGCTACATCCTTGAGCCTCAGCACTGTACCGTCGCTTTCCGAACGGATGACCATATTTTCATAGTCGGTGACGTTCTCGTAACGTCCGCGATATTTCAGCACATATCTGAAGGTGTTCTCCGACTCTGCTCCGAGAGTTCCTGTAGGGGCTTCAAGGTTCTGCTCAGACAATACTGCCGAAATGTCCGAAGGCATAAGCCCGTATTTGCCCATCTTTCCCGGATCGAGCCAGATACGGAGCGAGTAGTCTCCGCCTCGTACGTCCACCTCACCGACTCCGGCTATACGAGAAAGTCTCGGTTCAATATTGATCTTCAGGTAGTTAGTGATGAATTTCCTGTCGAATGATCCGTCAGGACTATATACTGCCAATGTCTTGATGCGGCTTGTCTGGCGCTTGCGTACAGTCACGCCGCTTCGGGTGACTTCGGCAGGCAGAAGGCTCTGGGCAGATGCGATGCGGTTCTGCACATTGACCATTGCCATGTCTCCGTCTGTTCCCTGACGGAAATAGATCTGGATGCTTGCTGATCCGGAGTTGGTCGCAGAAGAGACCATGTACATCATGTTCTCTACACCGTTGATTGCCTCTTCCAGAGGTACGAGCACACTCTTCTGCACTGTCTCTGCATTGGCTCCGGCATAGGCCGCGGAAACACTGACGGTAGGAGGAGCGATTTCCGGGAACTGCTCCACAGGCAGCTGCGTAAGGCCGATCAGACCCACCAGAAGGATCATCACCGATATGACGCCCGCAAATATCGGACGGTCAATGAATGTCTTTACGTTCATTATTCCTTGTCCTCCTTGCTCTTGATAGGGGTACTTTCCTTTATGAGACCTGCTCCTTCAGCTACGATTACATCTCCCACTTCAAGTCCGTCTGTGACAATATATTCCACTCCATTGTTCTGAGGAGCAATGTGGATTTCAGTAGATGAAGCCTTTCCGTCCACAACCTTATATACGAATATCCTGTCCTGGAGCTCATATGTGGCTGATTGAGGAATTACCATGCAGTCCTTGAGAGTGGTAGGGATGATGATGGTGCCGCTGCCTCCGTTGCGAAGGAGGTGATTGCGGTTGCTGAATACGGCTCTGATGCTCACGGAACCGGTACTTTCGCTGATGGTACCGCTGATGGCATTGATCTTTCCTGTATGTTCATATCTGTCACCGTTGCTCATAATGAGTTCTACCTCAGGCATCTGTCTGATGGCGTTGTCCAGCGAACCGTATTGTTTCACCATGTCGAGCATCTGATTCTCAGCCATTGAGAAGTATGCGTAGACGCGGCTGTCGTCAGATACGGTAACCAGAGGCTGTGTGATATTGCTGTTTACAAGGGCTCCCACGCGGTACGGTATCATTGAGGCTACGCCATTCACCGGAGAGCGTACTTCGGTGTAGGAGAGATTGTTGCTGGCATTGACTTCCTCGGCCTTGCAGAGAGCGAGTCTTGCCTCGGCTTCGGTGAGGTCGTTCTGAGCTGTCATCAGGTCGAACTCAGAGACCACGTCCTGAGCATAGAGGTCCTTGTTGCTCTGGAGGATGAGACGGGCTGTGGAAAGTGAGGCTTCCGCACTCTTTACATTGGCCACTGCTATTTCATAGGCAGCCTTGTAAGGAGTCTGGTCGATCACGAAGAGGACCTGTCCTTTCTGCACGTTCTCTCCTTCCTCTATCAGGATATCGGTGATCATTCCACTTACCTGAGGGCGGATCTCCACTGTCTGGACTCCGCTGATGGCTGCAGAATATCCTGTAGTGAGTGTTCGGTCGCTCAGTGAAACCGTCATCGTTTCATAATAGTTTTCTTTCTGTGTAGTCTTTTCTTGGGTCTGTCCGCAGGAAACCAGAGCTGCGGCGCAGATGATGGCAGTAATGTATTTGTTTTTCATAGATAGAAATTATTATCGCGGAATAAACTGCAAATTTACTGAACTTTTTGCACTTTATATAGCAGCAGAAAGCATAAAAATAATTTATGAGGATTCCGGCGGGGGAAATCACGTCAGACGGGATGAAAAATATCAATTTTGATTCATTTAAAGGCCTTGAACCAGGGAGTGCAAGGCTTTGTTGCAGCCACATATGATTATATCAGGGATTTTTGTAATATATTGAATTTTAGTGTTATATGAATTTTGTAATTCTTTGTTGGTCCACTTCTTATATACAAAGAACTATTTTTAATAATAGATTTGTTACATTTGCTTTGATAAAGTGTCCGCAAGCGGGCGCAGACCGTATAAGACACATACACTAACCAAATTAATATTAACAACAAATTTCTACCGTATGAGAAAATATCTGACTATGGTGGTGCTGCTGTTTATGAGCGTGGCAATGTTCGCCCAGCAGCATTCTGTAAAGGGTACGGTGGTGGACCAGAACGGACAGCCGATTATCGGAATGACCGTAATGGAGCAGGGTACCCAGAACGGTACTACCACCGACATTGATGGTAATTATCAGATCATTGTTTCCAATGGAACAGCATCTCTGGAATTTACCGCACTTGGCTATCAGACAGTCGTTGAGGCAGTGAACAATCGTGCTGTCATCGACGTAACATCTGCTGAAGAGGCAATGGTCCTCGATGCAGTCGTAGCCATCGGTTATGGTTCAGTCCGCAAGAAGGACCTTACCACAGCCGTTTCAACTGTTTCGACAGAGGATATGAAGCTTCGTCCTGTAACTGAGGCTTCAGGTTTCATTCAGGGTAAGGTAGCCGGTGTTACCGTACAGCAGACCAGCGGTCTTCCTGGTAGCGGTATGACAGTGCGCGTGCGTGGTGCTTCTTCTATCGCATCATCAAACGACCCTCTTTATGTTGTGGATGGTGTGCCTGTAGGTACAGGTAACTATGCGATCGCATACCTCTCTCCACAGGATATCGAGACAATGCAGATCCTCAAGGATGCTTCTTCTGCTGCCATCTACGGTTCACGTGCTGCGAACGGTGTCGTTCTCATCACTACCAAGCAGGGTAAGAAGAGCAGAGGTCCTCAGGTGAGCCTCAACGCTTCAGTAGGTCTGGCTAACGTAGCCAAGACATATGAAGTCCTCAACGTGGCTGAGTACAAGGACCTTATGGACGAGCTCGGAATGGTTAACCTTCCTGACGGCCTCAAGGATGAGACTGACTGGTTCGAGGAGACTTACAAGACTGGTATCAACCAGAACTACCAGCTCTCAGTTTCTAATGCTACCGACAAGATGAGATATTATATCAGCGGTGGTTATTCAGACGAGCAGGGTATCCTTCCTGTTGCTTTCAACAAGCGATTCAACGTAAAGGCAAGCTTCGATTCAGATCTTTACGACTGGCTCAATGTAGGTGCTAACGTAGCTTACTCACACTATAAGAACAACGGTATCATCTCCGGTACAGGTTCAAACCGTGCCGGTGTGGTTCTTTCAGTGATCAACACTCCTACTTACGCTAAGCCTTGGAGCGAGACTAACCCTAACTGGTACTGGACTGAGTTCTACGGAGCAAACCTTACTACTCCTTCAGAGAACCTTGCCAGAACAGAGAACAACTACACTCAGACTGACCGTCTCCTCCTCACAGGTTACGCTCAGATCAACTTCACAAAGAACTTCAAGTTCAAGTCTACAGTGTCTATGGACCGCAGATGGGTACACAGCTACTACTTCCTCGATCCTATCAAGACATCTTACGGCCGTACACAGCACGGTGAGGCTTCTTCAGAGAGAAGTGATGATATGAGAATGGTATATGACAATATCTTCACATACAACAACTCTTGGAATGCAAAGCACAACTTCGAGGCAATGGCCGGTACTTCAGCTACAACTTCACGTTGGGAGAACCTCTATGGATCAAGAAGCTACTTCTCACCAGACTACAACAATGCTATCTTCGGTATCAACGGCGGTAACAAGGGTGGTCTCAGAGGACAGTCACAGGGCTTATCAAAATGGGCTATCATGTCTTACCTCGCACGTGTTTCATATAACTTCGACAGCAAGTATTATGTGACTGTTAACTTCCGTGCCGACGGTTCTTCAAAGCTTGCTCCTGGTAACCGTTGGGGTTACTTCCCATCAGCTTCAGTTGCATGGCGTCTTTCTGGCGAGGACTTCCTCAAGGATGTTACCTGGATCAATGACCTCAAGCTCCGCGCAGGTTGGGGACAGCAGGGTAACCAGTCTGGTCTCGCAGACTACGCTTGGGTACAGCAGTATGGTACAAACTACTATGACTGGACCAAGACTGAGTTCGCTGATGCAACTCCTACCCTCGGTAGCAAGAGCAACATCGGTAACAAGGACCTTACTTGGGAGACTACTACTCAGACTAACGTGGGTATCGACTGGTCAATGTTCAACAGCCGTCTCATCGTAACTCTCGACGGTTACTACAAGTACACCAAGGATCTCCTCATGAACGTACCTCTTCCTTCTCCATACCCAAGCATCTACCGCAACGAGGGTGAGATGTCCAACTGGGGTCTCGAGCTCGCAATCAACTCTGTGAACATCGAGAAGAACAACTGGAGATGGACAACCGACTTCAATATCTCTATGAACCGCAACAGACTCGAGAAGCTTAACCTCCAGCAGGTTTACTACTACACTCAGACTTCTGAGGCTCTCAGCGAGTATGTAGTACGTATGACTCCTGGTCAGCCGCTCTCTCAGTTCTGGGGATATACAGCTCTCGGAGTAGATCCTGAGACAGGTATGATCCAGTATGAGGACTACAACGGTGACGGTAAGGTGAACGTAGCCGACAAGCATTATATCGGTGACGCTAACCCTCTCTTCACAGCCGGTCTCACAAACACTATCAGCTGGAAGGGTCTCAGCTTCAGCTTCCTCCTCACTTCTTCAGTAGGAAATGACATCTACAATGCTTCCAAGATCGAGATGATCGGTATGTACACCGGAGGTAACCAGATCAAGGACGTTGTAAGACGTTGGAGAATTCCTGGTCAGATCACAGATATTCCTAAGGCAGGTGAGCTTGACAACCTTCGCGCATCTACAAGATGGATCGAGGATGGTTCATACCTCAAGGTAAAGAACATCACCCTTTCATACGACATCACTCATCCGGCACTCAAGAAGGCTAATATCAACAGAATCCAGCCATACATCACTCTGGACAATATGATCACCTTCACAAATTACACTGGTTACGACCCAGAAATGAGCCAGTATACAAGTGCGACTTCAATGGGTATCGACTGGGGTACTTATCCATGTGTGAAGACAGTGCTCTTCGGTGTTAATGTTGAGTTCTAATAATTAAATAAGGAAAGAAAATGAAAAAGATATATACAATTCTCGCTCTCGCTTCCCTTATTGTCCTTTCTTCTTGTGAGCTTAACCTCTATCCAGAGACTGGATACAGCGAGGGAAATGTAAAGGTAGATGACGAGGCCGGTGAGTCTCAGTATTCTACAAGAGAGGATATGAAGGGTCTCAGAGACGCTATGTACAGCAGCTGGACAAAGGATATCCAGGAAAAAGGATATCTCGACTGGCTCGTTTATGCAGAGTGCCGTGCAGACAATGCATACGGCGGAAACCCCGGAACCGGTGAGCTTATGGCTATCGAGGCTAACAAGCAGGACGGTGAGAACAAGAACGTAGTACGTGACTGGGACTGGTATCAGGGACAGGTAAGCAAATGTAACAATATCATCTGTAACATCGACCGTATCAAGGAGGCAGATCCTACAATGACTGACAAGGAGTATAGAGAATGGAAGTCAGAGGCTTACTGCTGGAGAGCATGGAACCTCTTCCAGATGTCTTATATCTGGGGTGACATTCCTCTCGTGAACACTATTCCGCCTGCAATCACTGCAGAGAACATCGAGGAAGTTTATGATGAGTACTTCCCAGGCAGAACTCCTATCGCTGACATCTATGCTCAGATCATCAGCGAGCTCGAGTACGCTTGCGAGAACGCTCCTGATACAGATCCTGCAAACAAGCACCTCTTCACAAAGGCTTTCGCTCACGGTATGCTTGCAAGAATCTATGCAGAGGCTACAGCTCGCGACTGGAGCAAGGTGGCTCAGCACTGTGCTGCTGTTGAGGGAATGGGCTACAAGCTCGTTGACGACTACGCTCAGATGTGGGCATATGATGAGGCTGATGCTGTACGTAATACTTCAGAGTCTATCTTCGAGATTACATGGAGCAAGTCAAACGGTAACTGGGTGTGGATGATGTTCCACAGAAATGCTTACAATCCGGATGACAGCTACTCTTGGATCAAGTGGATCACTCCTTCACGTGACCTTATCGCAGCTTACGATGCTGAGGGCGATACAGAGAGAAAGAACGCTTGTATCGTTTATGACGAGGCTATCTGGTCAAACTACTATCCTGGTGATGCTTATGCATTCATGCACAAGGTTCCTACAAACGCTTCGTCTATCATCCTTATGCGTCTTGGTGAGATTTATCTCCTTCACGCTGAGGCTCTTGCTATGACAGGTGACCTTGCAGGCGCTACCGAGTATGTTAACAAGGTACGTACACGTGCAGGTATCAAGACCATTGCAGTTCCTTCGTCACAGGAAGCTATGATCGATGCAATTCTCAAGGAGCGTCGTCTCGAGCTTGCATTCGAGGGATTCCGTTTCTTCGATCTTCTCCGTCACGGATTTGAGAGAACAAAGGCTATCCACGATGCAATGCCTCAGCAGGATTCATACTGGCAGCCAAGATTCCCTCTTACAGAGGAGACTGTATTCATGCCAATCCCTCAGACTGCTCTCGACAATAACCCAAGTCTTGTTCAGAACCCAGGTTATTAATAGGTAATGGCTATGAAGATTTCAAAGTTATTCTTAACAGGTGTCCTCGCTTGTCTTTGTGCATGCAACTGCACGACAGACAAGCCTGTGGACGAGCCTGTAACACCAGATAATCCGAATCCTGAGAAGCCGGAGGCCGTAGTCAAGGATGTCGTGGCTTATGTAACTACTGCGGATGGAAAGAAGCAGTTCGAGAAGAGCACATTCGACTTCGGAAAGCCGGGCAGCATGTCTCCTAACCAGGTGACATTCGATATGGCTAAGCTTGCTGCAGAGCCTGTGGACGGTTTTGGACTTGCGGTGACTACTGCGGCTGCATACAACCTCCTTAAGATGGCTCCTGCAGACAGGACTGCTTTCCTCGAGGAGACTTTCTCTCGCGAGAAAGGTGCAGGAATGAGCCTCATCCGTGTAGCAATCGGTGCTTCAGACTTCTGTCTTGCTGACAACTACACCTGGTGTGACACTCCTGGTCTTGAGAACTTCGCTGTGCACTCAGAGGATAAGGATTACCTTTTCCCTGTTCTCAAGGAAATCTATGCTATCAACCCTGACGTGAAGATCATCGGTTCGCCTTGGTCTTGCCCTCAGTGGATGAAGTGTAATATGCCTGGCGGAAACAGTTGGAATGTGTCTCAGTTCAATGTCCCTGTGACTGACGAGACTACATACAACTCATGGACAGGCGGTCGTCTCAAGCCATCTTGCTACGATGACTATGCAGAGTATTTCGTGAAGTGGATCCAGACAATGGAAAAGGAAGGATTTGACATTCACGCTATCACAATGCAGAACGAGCCTCTCAACCCTGGTAACTCAATGTCTCTGGTAATGCCTTGGCAGGATCAGAAGGAGTTCGTGAAGGTTCTTGGTCCTGCAATGGACAAGGCCGGTCTCGCTGATGTCGAGATCCTCCTCTTCGACCATAACTTCAATTATGACGGAAAGGAAGGTCAGGACAATTATCCGCTCAATATCTATGCTGATCCAGAAGCTTACAAGTGGGCTGACGGTTCTGCATGGCACAATTACGGCGGAAGCGTGACAGAACTTACCGAGATCTACAAGACCAATCCTGAGAAGAAGATCTACTTCACTGAGGCTTCTATCGGAGAGTGGATCGGAGGCTGGGAGAACAGATGGGACTTCAACTTCCTTTCTAACTGCGTAGTTCCTGATTTCTCTACAATGTTCCTCGGTGTCCTTTCTCGCGGCGGCAGAGGTTCTGTTCTCTGGAACCTTATGCTTGACGACAAGAGAGGTCCGTTCAGCAGACACGACGGTTCTTGCAAGACCTGCTACGGTGGTGTTACCATCAACTCTGCAGATTACAAGACAATCGTAAAGAACAGCCACTGGTTCGATTGTGCTCACGCTTCTGTTGCCCTCAAGCCAGGTGCAAGAAGAATGGAGTGCAAGACCTTCGCTCTTCCTTCAGGAATGGAGGTTCAGATGTATCTCAATCCGGACAATACTGTCGGAGTGCTCATCTGCAACAATAGCGTCAAGGATCAGGATTTCGTATTCGCTACAACTAAGCATACAGTCAAGTATAAAGTACCTGCAAGGAGTATCGCATCTCTTCTGTGGCAGGAGTAATGACAATGTCATCCCCGGCGTGACCGGGGATCCAAAACATTAAAAAACAATAAAAATGAACAAGATATTCAAAATAGCAGCAGTAGCTCTCGCAGGTGCCGTGGCTTTGGCATCCTGCCAGAGAGAGCCTGAGTTCAGAACTACTGATATCGGTCCTGAAATGACCGTAAACAGCTGTACTGAAAGCACTTATATGGGTGCTGACATCAAGTTCTCAGTAAGCATCAATGACAAGGAGTTTGCTCTTTCTACACTCAAGGCAAAGCTTCTCTATGATGAGACTGAGGTAAACAATGTGACTATCAGAACAAAGGAGAACGGAACTTATGAGGGAACTATCCAGGCTCCTCTTTATAAGGATGTTCCGGATGGAATCGCTTCAGTGGTATTCGCATCTCAGAATGTCGGAATGGGACTTACATACGACACTCTTTTTGTACAGCTTCAGCGTCCTGACTTCGAGAGCCTTACTCTCGTTACTGAGGAAGGTGAGGACTATGTTCTTCCACGTGTAGAGCCTTACAAGTATGAGCTTTCAGGCTCATTCCCTGAGAAGGTGAAGGGTGTTCTCGTAACTCCTGCAATCAATGCTGAGGGTGATGTCATCACTCTCGGATGGGATGGCTCGGCACTCAGCGCTACCAACACAAATTCAATTCCTTTCACTGCCGGTGTTGCAGGTGAGTACACAATCTCTGCAGACCTCATGTCTCTCAAGGCATCTCCAATGGGTGCTACCAATGTATCTGCAGTTTATGAGCTCAAGCAGGGTCAGGTAATGGACTTCGGTGGTATCGTGGATCTTAACAACTGGACTCTTGACTATGACTTCTTCGTGGTTAACGATGACTTTACAGAAGTTACTTTCCGAGCTGTGGACGGCTATTATCTCCTTTCATATGATGTCAAGAACATGTATGTAAAGGTTGAGCCTGTGGATGCAGAAGGAAATACACTTTCTCTCTCATCAGATGGTACAGGTGCAGTTTGGGTGATCGGTGCAAACTTCGGTAAGCCGGTGATCGGACCAGGCTGGAACACTACAGAGGGTGCTTATGCAATGGCACAGGTTTCAGAGAAGGTTTATCAGTTCACTCTTACAGCTCCTGGCCAGCTCGCAGTTTCAGGTGCTGACTTCAAGTTCTTCCACCAGAAGGGCTGGGGCGGCGAGTTCCTCACAGCTAATTATGCTGAGGTAAATATCGATCCTGCATTTGAAATGCCTGAAGCTAACGGTAACATCAAGGGTAAGGAACTCAAGGGTGGCAAGAGCTACAAGCTCACTCTCGACCTCACTGGTGGTGTCAATGCTGCAAAGCTTTCTTACGAGGAAGTGGTTATCCCTGTAAATCTTCTCGATATCCAGGTTAACGGCGTGGCTGCAATGAAGATGTCAAATGAGGTGTATAAGGTGATGGCAGCTTCTGTAGAGCAGAACAGCATCATCTCATTCTCAGGTATCGACAGCCCTGAAAACTGGTGGGTAGACCCAGATCACTTCGAAGTGACAGCTGAAGGCCTCAAGTTCAAGGCAGTTTCAGGCTTCTACTCATTCGAGCTCAATCTTGCTGAGCAGTTTGTTACTGTAAGAAGAGTTAAGGAAGATGGTAAGGCTGCTACTTATGCTGATGAAGGAGCAATTACATTTATGGGTTGGGGTGTAGGTCATCCTTATATCGCAAGTCCTCTTGCTTGGGATAACGGACATCTTATCACTCTCGCAGAAGTAGAGGATGGCGTTTACCAGTTCACAGGTGTTGCAGGTGAGGCTACCGACACCACTATGGGTGTACGTTGGCAGTATGATTCAGAGGTTTCATTCAAGTTCTTCGGTCAGGCTGGCTGGGGTGCTGAGTGGGGCACTGTAACTCTTACTGATGAGGCTAAGAAGTGGCTTGACGTTTACGGAAACGTAGAGCTGATCAAGGTCGACGAAGCAGGTGCACGCCAGCCTCTCGAGCTCGGAGCTACATACGTCATGACAGTAACTGACTGTACACCTCTCGACGGTGACAGCAAGTTCAACTGTACAATCGACTTCCGCAAGAAGTAATCTGAAATCTAATTGATAAACGAAGGGGCGGCTGAATTTTCAGCCGCCCCTTTTATAGTATATATGTGTATGTTACTCAGCGAAGTAACGCTTGTCTGAAATTGGCTTTACTGCCTTCTTGCTAAGCTCGAGCTTCCTTACGGCCGCATCTCTTTTCTGCTCAGCCTTCTTGGCCTTGCATTCAGCTTTCTTGGCATTCACGACCTTTGTACTGAAGAGGTCGCTGCTTTCAGTCCTGGCTCTCTTGACCTGGATCTTCTGCTGGGCAGGAGCAGCTGATACTGCTTTCGCATTGAGGTCGGCAGACTTGGTTCCGATGAGGTCCTCGACTGGAGCTGCGCCATCCTTGGTCAATGTGAATGCGTGACGGTATACAGGACTGTAGTTTCCTTCGTAATCCATTGCCATAGCTGCGATCATAAGCTTGGTATCCCATGGTGCACGGTAATTTACATTGAGTCCGCCGCCCCAGATATATCCGTACTCGATAAGGCTGCCGTAAAGATCGACGTCAGAGTAAATGTTCGGATCATCAATGCCTTCCTCATAAGTGAAGATTGCGCAGTAGAGCTCAGCATAATCGTCACCCTCTACGGAAATTTCTACAGGAAGCATTGCAAAGCCCTTGTACTGGTCGTATTGGTCAGCGACAGCAGCTGCGAGTGCATCACCGTCATAATACTTGTCGTAAGTCGCAGATACCGTGATGTCAGCATACTGCATTGCCAAAGTCTTGAACGGTTCGCTGAAGTGTACGTCTGAAAGGAATTCTCCATTATTGCCCATCAGAACAGCGCCAAGCTTGTAATCGGTCTCAGGGTTGAGGTAAAGGATTTCGCCTTCGCTTGTGCCCTTTGAAAGCTCCCAGTATGCGAATTCTTCGAAATCGCCGTAATACCACTCGTCGACGAGGCTGCTGATGTGGCTCTTTACATCGTCTGCTGTAGCGTTCACGTCATAGGCGAACCAGTAGTAGTCATATCCGGAGTCTGAAGGAGATACCTTAGCGTATATTGAAGTTGCGTTGGTTTCCAGGATTTCGAACTGGAAGGTGCAGTCTTCCGGATTTCCGGCATCGAGAGTTCTGATGGAAGTCTTCTGTACAGCTGTCGTCATTGTACCGGCCTCATAACCGAAAGCGATCACAGTGTATTCTGTGCCCGGATCCAGATCGTAGAAGCGTGCTTCTGTAAGATTACCCTGGCAGATGTAGTCTGTAATCATCCATGTGCCATAGTATGCCATCACATAATCATAGATTTCCTGATCGCTCATCTCATTCCAGCCGCACCATTCTGATGGTTCTGCAAGAATCACATATGGGTCATTGTTCGTAGTGGTGGTAGTGATGGCAAAAGAAGACTGAGTAGGATTTGAAGCTGTTACGGTAATCTGGTTGTCAGAAGGTTCTACAGGTGCAGTCTCGAACCATACATATTCAGTCTCTCCGGTAAGTTTGCAGTCTGTACCCCATTTGCTGGCGTAGATGATGTACTTGGTGCCGGCGATAGATTCGAACTGAGAGTTGTTTGTTCCTGATGTCGAGAACCACTCAAAATACTCTGATGCATCGTAGATGTCTCCCCAGTAAAGATAGTCTTCGACCTCAAAGTCGATATAGTTCTGAATCGCTGAAGGAACTTCTCCTCCCCATTCGTTGAATGTGGCTTCGTCCATGATATCCCAATAATACGGTACGCCCTCATGTGACGGAGTGATGGTGATGTCCATTACGTGATTCTCTTCTGACACCTGAATATCGAAGGTGATAGGTCCATCGTATGGCTCTGTGGTGCTGATCTGGGCTGAATAGATAGATGTGGTAGGCTCGCCCTCGGTTGTCATACCATATACATAGATGACATAGTCAGAAAGAGGATCGAGTCCTTTGAATCTAAGACTTTCCTTGCTTCCTTTAAGAAGAACGCTGGAGAGGTACTCCTGGAGGGAAACGCCCAGGTCAGAAGCCATCCACTGGAAGTAGGACATATCTTCTTCAAATACCTTTGCCTCGGTCTCGTAGCTGTCCCACCACTCTTTTCCGACGCACTGAGCAACCCATGTAAGGTCAGCGTCAGCGGCTGCTACAGAGAATGTCGCTGTAGTCGCATCAGTCTCAAGAACTGTGATTGAGAGTGGAGCCACCCATGCATCCTGTGATACAGTGATGACTTTGGCCTCTGCTCCTTCGTAAGAGATGGTTACCTCAGCCTGACGCACAGCATCAGTGTCGTTAAGTGCAGCTGAGAATTCAAGGATACGTGGCTTTGCTGTATTGACCTCAAGCCATTCCGCATCTTCTGTGACGGTGAGATTGGTTCCTTCTGTAGCATTGACAATGTTGTATGCTACCTGCACAGACTCACCTTCTGCGGTAAGCTGCACTTTGTCGGAGGCAAGCTCAATCGATGGAGCTTCCACCTCGGGTTCTATCGGCTTGCACGATGCTATGGCAGCAACGGCAGCCAGAATAAAGAACATTCTGTTTGTTTTCATAAAGTAAAGTGTTTAAATATATTGATATGCAATTGATTCGCCTACAGGACATACTGTACTGTTTACAAGTTCATAGCCGCCCTTGCTGTCAGCAGCAGATACGATTACCACTACTTCGCAGTTTTCCAGCTTCCAGCTTGATTCTACCGGAATGGAGACCTCCAGGTATTTCTTTTCACCGGCTTTAAGGTCTCCTGCCTTCTCACCGTAAATTCTGCTGATGACAGATGTGCCGTGCATGTATCGGAGAGCATTTTCATGAGTGTTATGCCAGCTTTCGCTTGCTCCGCTCTGACGGGAATAGATGTCATCCTCCAGCACCCAGACTGCTATACGGTATTGATCATCTTTCGCTACCTTTATTTCCGTCTTGACCATAATGGATTCACCTGCGGGCTGGACAGCTACAGAGATTCCCGCATCTGCCTTGTCCTTTTTGAACTCATCGATCCGGGCCTTGATTTCTCTGATGTCTGTTCCGGAATTCTCTTTGGTAAGATTGAATGTGAGGTCAGGATAAAATCCGCTGCAGAACTCTCCTGAGAGGGTGACTGCTGCTGGAGAGTATGCGTCATCTCCGATGCCGTTTTCGTTGTAAGAATGTGATGCTACGTGAGTGTAGAGACCGTTATATGATTGGTCCTGTGCAAGTTCCTTCAGAGAATCCATCATTCTAGGGCATTTGGGACAATTGGTTCCGGTGTGCTGTATAAGTAGCATGCGATGTTTGAAAGATGTATTTCCAGCCTGTGGATCTTCCGGTAGATCCACTATATTCTCTGTGGCTGTTACCTTGATTTCTGGTGATATGCTCAATCCATGCATCGCATAGAAGCTATATTCACCGCCTTTTGTTGTGCTGAAAGTTTTTTCTCCAAGCAGGTTCTGGGTCGTGCCGGAATAAATGTCTGATGAAGATGTCACATCGTGTTTCTTTCCCTCGCTGTCCGTGAGGATGACGGAAAATGTTGCTTTGTCAGTGCCGTCACATTTAATGACTGATTTGTCGACGCTCAATACAATTGAACCGTCAAGATCTTCTTTCTCAGTGTCTGAGTTCTTCTCAGTACAAGCAGAAAGCATGATTGTCGAAGCTAAAATAAAGCAGAGTCTGTAGAATTTCATGATTGATAATGTTAGAGTGATTGGGGAGTGAGGGGGGCAAAGGTAAAAAAATAATTGTATATTTGCCTGAATGCTGAAATCGATGAAAGGTATAATTCTGATTATTTCCGCCTTTTTCTTGGCGACGATTGCGTTTTTTTCCTGTGATAAGCCGCAGGAAAACTCGCTCCTGGTACTTCTTGATGAAACTTTGGAAATGAAGGAAACCTATAACGGCTACTTCAAGCAGAGGATAGTCGTGCTGGAGGATGTGCTGAGGGAGCAGGTGGATCCGGAGCAGATGTACAGCATACGGATGAAGATGGCCCAGGCTTATAGGACACATAGCTTCGATTCTACGCTGAACTGTCTTCTGGCTAACCGTGAGCTTGCGGTGGTCCTGAAGGATGAGGAGAAGATAGCTGAGACAGATTTCATGCTTATAGAGGCTTATACTATGGCCGGGTATCATGTGGAGGCTGGAGATCTTCTGAATCAGTACGACCCGGAATCACTTCCTCAGAATCTTCTCAAATCTTATTACAATGCCTCCCACTGTTTCTATGGTGAGACAATGGCATATGCGTCATCTGATGGAATATATGCGGAAAAGGGAGCGAAGCGAGACAGCCTCAGGAATATTCTGATGGAGATGATTCCGGAGAAAACCCTTGAGTGGTACGATCTTAAGAGAGAAGAGGCAGAGTCCGTACAGGATATCGTTGAGGCCAGGGAATATGCCTTCAATATGATGGAATGTACGGAGGTCAATACGCCGGAATATGCCAGGTCCTGCTATTTTTACGCCAATACCTTCGATGATTCCAAGAGGGAGGAGTGGCTCATCCGTTCGGCAATTGCAGACATCATGTGTGCTACCAATGACTATGCATCCTTGAATGAGGTCTCGCATATTCTTTTTGAACGTGGTGATATAGACAGAGCCTTCAGATATCTCGCAGACCATTGTATGGCAGATGCCCTTGCATATAACGGCAAGCTCAGGGCATGGCAGATCTCACAGTTCTTTCCGGAGATCGAGAGGGCATATCAGGAGAAACATCAGCACCAGACAAGAATGATGGTAATGATGATAGTGGTGGCCATCGCCTTGCTTGCAATGCTCCTTCTCTTGCTCCTTTTAATCTTCAAGCGTCAGCAGATCCTGGACTCTATGCGTAAGAAACTTCAGGAATCCTATATGCAGATTGACGAGCGTAACAGAGATCTTACGGCTATAAATAATCGTCTCTTGGCTTTGAACTCCCAAATGCAGGAAGCCGATAAGGTGAAGCAGGAATATATTGCCCTTTTCCTTGGCATATTGTCCGAAAATATAAGCAAGACACGCCAATACCGTCATCATGTACTGAAAGCTATCCGACAGGGCAATACCAAATCCCTTGAGCAGGAAATCGAGCTTCTGCCATCAATGGATGACGATATACAGGAGTTCTATAAAATGTTTGATGAGACTTTCGTCAACCTTTATCCTGACTTTGTCGACAAGTTCAATGAACTTCTTGTGGATGGTGCCGCCATTGTGCCAAAAGGAGATGATATTCTTACGCCGGAGCTCAGAATCTTCGCGCTTATAAAGCTCGGAATCTCCGACTCCAGCAAGATAGCTTCGCTTCTCCATTATTCGGCCAATACCATATATAATTACAGGGCCAAGATAAAGAACAAGGCCCGTGGTTCCAGAAGCGAGTTCGAGGAAGCGGTGAGGAATATCGAATAACCCTTATTATAAAAGTTTAGTAATTGCATCCTGATATTTTCGTGATATCGGGATGCTTTCATATCCGTCCTGGTTAAGGTCGGCCACGATAAGGCCGGCAGAATCTCTGTGTACTATTCTGATATAGGATGGATTGATGAAATATGATCTGTGGCAGCGTACGAGGCCGTGTTTGGCCAGATCCTCTTCCAATGCACGCATAGAGGAACGCAGGATGAATTTCTTTGTCTTGTTTTTATCCAGATAGTGTATCTGCACATAATTGTCTTCGGATTTGATGAACATCACCGCCTGAGAGGCGATCACGAAACGCAGCTTGCTGTACTCGTCGTAGAAGCGTATAAGGGAAGTGTCTTCGACGGAAGTTTCGTCTTCATTGTTCTTTGCATAAAGTTCCAGTCCGAGCCATAGGAAGCCATATGGATATATGCAGGTGGCCATCATTGTGATGAATGACGAACCTGCGATCTCAAAAAAAGGTATTGTGCCGCTGTTCATAAGCACGATGTACAAAGACACGAACAGAGATGCCGTCAGTGTCTCTCCGATGCACCAAAGGAGATATATGCTATGGGAGATTTCTTTATATTTACCTATCAGGTACAGCCATCCTCGGGTGATGGAAATGGATACCAGGACTATGCAGAAGAGCATCGTTGCATTGAAAGCAAACGAGTAATCCTCCATCTGGAGAACATTATATACGCCCGAGGGCCTGTAGTAAATCGTAAATATCAACACGAAAAGAGGCACTATCAATGAATGCATTATAGTGCTCGCTCCAGATAGGATGATGTTGCCTTTTGTTCTGATCTTCATACCGGAATTATAGGGACAAAGATAAAAACTTTTTGTCAAACATCCCTGAATATTGTTTTTTATCCCTAAATGACGTCATTCGCCTCTTTTAGCTTGCCCCTACAACATATTTTATCTAATTGTCATGTGTTGTAGTAATTTTGCGGCCCTGAACAGATGTATGAAAGTATGTACAATGTGTTATCGACAATAGTTATGATAGTCCTTACATTGATCGCAATAAGCATCATTACTTATTGTGTTCGCAAAGTAAAGAAAGGAGCAGACCTAAAATCAAAGTAAATTATGATTCAGCTTTACAAAAGAATGCAAAAAATGAGGGAGAAATATATTGACACTCTCTCGAAATTATATGACTATGCGACTACGGTGTATTCCAAGAAGCAATATACCCAGTGGTATGATACCAAGGAAGGCGGATATACATTCGCGTCATTCAAGGAAAAGACCGACAGTCTTTCAAAAACTCTGACACAGTACGGAATCGGGGCCGGTGACAAGGTGGCGATTCTTTCTCAGAGTATGCCTAACTGGTCTGTCGCGTTCTTTGCGACAGCGGCTTTTGGAAGGATATCCATCCCGATTCTTCCTGACAGCTCGGAAAATGAGGTGACCAATATCATCAATCACTCGGAAAGCAAGGTTATTTTCGTGTCGAAAAGACTTGTGGGAAAAATCAGTCAGGAAATCATGGCCAGGATGACTCTGGTGATCGAACTCGACACTTTCGAGATAATGAAGGCTGATGATGAAAAGTTCACCTGTGACGGCAAGACCAGTGTACCGACACCGGAGGACATTGCGACCATCATTTATACATCAGGTACTACAGGAAGTGCCAAAGGAGTGGTTCTCAGTCATAGAAATTTGACATCCAATGTGATAACTTGTTATCACTCATGCAAGAGAACAGAAAAGGACAGGTGGCTGTCGATACTTCCTATGTCTCACACTCTGGAAATGACTTTGGGAATGCTTTATCCTATGTATACCGGTTCGACTGTCTACTATCTTCCGAAGCCGCCGGTGGCATCGCTGCTGATGAAGGCTATGAAGATAGTGAAGCCGACTACGATGCTTACAGTGCCGATGATTATAGAGAAAGTTTACAAAGGAAGTGTTCTGCCGACTATCCAGAAGAGCCGTACCCTGACATGGATGAGCAAGCATATGAACGGCCTTATGTGCAGAATCATAGGTATGAAGCTCAAGAAGACCTTCGGAGGGTGCATCACATTCTATGGAATCGGTGGCGCCAAACTCGATCCGGAAGTGGAGGCTTTTCTTCTCAAGGCGAAATTCCCGTATGCCATCGGATATGGTCTCACTGAGACTGCTCCGCTGCTTGGTTATGCAATGCACGGCTGGAGAGGAGTGGGAGTGATGGGATATCCGGTCTATAATGTCCAGCTTAAGCTTCACAATGTGAACCCGGAGACGGGAGAGGGCGAAATTATAGCCAAAGGCCCTAATGTGATGCTTGGATATTATAAGGATCCGGCACGTACCAAGAGTGTTTTTACCGAAGACGGCTGGTTCCGTACAAGTGACATTGCAGTTCAGGACGAGAAGGGACGTTTCTACATCAAGGGACGTAACAGCAATATGATCCTCGGCCCTTCAGGCGAGAATATTTATCCTGAGGAAATCGAGAACGTTCTCAATAATGTCGAGGGTGTTAGCGAATCGATCGTAGTGGAGAGAGATGGCCGTCTCGTGGCTCTTGTCCAGCCGATTGAGAATTTTATAGAGTGGGATAAGGAAGGTGAGGACAAGCTTTATGAGAAACTCTACAGCTGGAAAGCCAAGATATTGAGCGTGACTAATAAAAGTGTCAATAAATCCTCTCAGGTCAGCTCGGTGGAGGTGATGAAGGAGCCTTTTGAAAAGACCGCTACTCAGAAAATCCGTCGTTTCAAATACAAGGAATCTGCACCTACTGTCGAAGAGGAACAGAGAAATAAATAAATATCTAAGGTGGAAAAATCATTTAAAATATCTTATTTTAAAACAATTTTTCTACCTTAGTTCTTTTAAAACCATAATCTGACCTAATCTATGTCTGAAAAACGCGTGAAACTTCAGCGGGTAATGCGCCCTGTCGATGTGTGGGGTCTTGCTCTGGGAGCAATTATCGGATGGGGATGCTTTGTTCTTCCGGGAACGGCATTCCTTCCTAAGGCTGGTCCTGGCGGTACAGCTATGGGAATGCTTATAGGTGCTTTGCTGATTATTGTCATAGCAGTCAGCTATGGCTATCTGATCCGGAAATTCCCGATCAGCGGCGGTGAATTCATTTATGCCAAGGAAGCATTCGGCAAGAGAAATGCCTTTGTGTGCGGTTGGGCTATGATTCTGGCTTATTGGAGTCTTATCCCGTTGAATGCCACTGCATTGGCTATGATAAGCCGCTATCTTTTCCCTGGAATCATTCAGCAAGGATTGTTATATGAGATTGCCGGTTGGGAGGTATATGCCGGTGAAGTGATTCTTGCATCCTCTGCGATAATATTGATGGCGCTGCTCAATATCCGAGGTATCAAGCAGGCGGCATGGATGCAGACTGCGATTGCCTTGACCTTAGTCGGATGTATCCTCGTCATCACATTCCTGGTATTCTGCATTTCAGATTGGAGCAATCTCGCACCCGGCTTCCCGGACGGAAGAAGATGGTGGAAGGGAGTGTTCAGTATCGTGGCTATGGCTCCTTGGGCATTCATCGGCTTTGACTGTATACCTCAGAGCGCTGAGGAGTACAATTTCAGTCATAAGAAATCCACTTTCATCATGATATCCGCCGTGCTGGTGGCAGCGATTCTCTATATTGCGGTATGTGCCGTGACAGCGGTTGGAGTGGAGCCATGGCAGCAGCTTCTTGACTCGCGCAATGCCTGGCCGACAGGATATGTAGTCAGAAATACCATGGGTCTTGCAGGTATCATTGTTCTGGGTGTTGCGATGTTCTGTGCTGTGGTTTCCGGTATGAACGCATTCTATATCTCCACTTCCAGACTTATGTATGCGATGGCAAAGGAAGGAAGCCTTCCTAAATGGTTCGAGCATCTTTCACCAAAATATGGCACCCCGTCCAATGCTATATTGTTTACAATGGCTATGAGCCTTTTTGCACCTTGGTTCGGAAGAGAGATTCTGCTGTGGATCGTAGATATGACCAGTGTCGGAGCAGCCATCGTATTTGCATATACGACAGGTTCGGCGGCAGTTATCGGATATAGGAACGGCAGCAGGAAATATACTGTGTTCGGTATTGTCGGATGCTTGTTCTCGCTCTTCTTCCTTTCACTTCTGATAATTCCGGGAATGCCAGGATATCTTACGTTCCAGAGCCGTGTGGTGCTGTTTGTATGGATTCTTATAGGCGTTGCATTCTATTTCACAATCCGCAAAAGTTATGTCAAAGGAAAGAACTGATTATCTTCTCGATCTGAATGAAATACTCGGCCCGAAGATGTCGGCCAAGCTGCCGGGATTCGCGCAAAGATTTCTCAGAAAACGTCTTCATATGGATCAGATAAATGATTGCATAATGAAGGCGGAACATTATGCCGGTGCCGGCTTCTTTGATGAGGCCCTGAATTATATCGGCATAACCTATAAGACCCGTGGAGAAGAGAATCTAGACCTGTCCAAGAATTATATATTTGCCTGCAATCACCCGTTGGGAGGGCCTGAGGCGCTGATCATCGGCTCTGTTTTCAGAAGAATATATGGTGACGGATTCAAGGTTCCGGCCAATCAGATTCTGTACAATATGAAGCCTCTTCAGGAGTTCTTCGTTCCTGTGAAAGTGCAGGCAGGTCGGCAGAACCGTGATATTGTAGACAGGTTTGCTCAGATGTTTGAGTCTGATTGTCAAGTACTTGTCTTTCCTGCGGGACTTTGTGCCAGAACATTCAAAGGCGTGATTACGGAAATGCCTTGGAAGAAAATGTTCATCACCCAGGCGCGTAAATACGAGCGTGATGTAGTACCCGTTCATATTTCAGGACATAATTCCAAGTGGTATTTCTTCCTCAGCTGGTTAAGCAGAACATTGAAACTGAAGATGAATCTGGGTATGCTCTTCCTTGTGGATGAGCTTTTCAATAAGGCCGGTGAAGAGTTCGTCATCTCCTTCGGAAAGCCGATCCCATATACTGACTTTGACAGCAGCAGGACTGATCTTCAGTGGGCTGACTATGTGAAAGATATCGTCAAGAAATTGTCCTTGGACAATGGTTGTACACCTAATATGTAAAGCTATGCTTCCACCTATTATCGAACCGGTAGATGTCGCTCTGCTTAAGAGCGAACTCAATGAAAAGACTTTTCTACGCAATACAAACAGAGGTAACAATGAAATTTATGTCGTGAACAACGAGTGCGCCCCGAATGTCCTCAGGGAAATCGGTCGCCTTCGCGAAGTCTCTTTCAGAGCAGTAGGCGGCGGCAGCGGCACTGAGTGCGACCTGGATCATTTCGACCTCGATGACAAGGCATGTTTCCAGCTTGTGGTATGGAATCCTGAAGCTGATGAAATCATAGGAGGCTATCGTTTTACCAAATGGTCTATGGCGTCATTCCACGAAAACGGCCAGCCATACGTGAACACGGAACATCTTTTCGACTTTTCACAGAAGTTCATCGATGAATATTTCCCTTATTGCATCGAGATGGCGCGCGCCTTCGTACAGCCTAAATATCAGTCCGCCCAGATGGGCCGTAAAGCCCTCTTTGCCCTGGACAATCTCTGGGACGGAATCGGCGGACTTGTCGCTACAGATCCTTCTGTCAAATATCTTTCAGGAAAGGTAACTATTTATAGTTCAAGCCCTGAGCTCAGTCGAAAGGCTATGGTGTATTATCTTGACAAGTATTTTGGAGACAGGGAGGGACTCATCACCTCCAAGAATCCTGAACTATGGACTCTAGAGCAGGCTGAGATGTTCGACGAGATGTTTACGGGAGCTAACTATAAAGAGAATTATCAGATTCTGAACAATTATGTGAAGTCGATGGGCGATACCATCCCGCCGCTCATTCACTCATACATCGGTCTGTCGGAGACAATGAAGACCTTCGGAACCACTTTCGATCCCGATTTCGGAGATTGCTACGACACTGCTATGATCATCACCATAGCTGATATCTATAAAGAAAAATACGACAGATATATTGCCTCTTACTTCGGATAGGAGGCAATATCGTAACCTTCCTGGTATAAAGCAGCCAGTTTTGCGGTGTCTTTCTCCATCCTGCTCACTTCTATCGGTCTTGTCGGGCGGATGACGGTGATCTTTCCCTCATCTTCCAGCTTTTCTATCAGGTCCATTGTCTTGTTGTAGACAGCATTTCGGTTTCTAAGTGCATTCTGAAGATTCGGGTATTTTCTGTATGCAATCTTCGCCAGAGGCATTCTGCTGTCTGGCTTTCTGTAACCTTTGTTTCGGGTGAGAACCACGACAAGCTTCTCGTATCCCTGGCTCATGGCATATTCTACAGGAATGGAATCCACTATGCCTCCGTCCAGCATCGGCATTCCATCGACATAAGTTATCGGCGAAACAAACGGAAGACTGCTTGATGCACGGACGATGTCCATAACCCTTGCAGAGGAAGACTTTTCCTCGAGGTATTCTGCCTTGCCGGTAAGACAATTAGTGGTGACCATGACGAATCTGTCCGGATTGCTGAAATATCTGTCATAATCGTATGGGATGATCTTTTCAGGAAATTCTTCGAACAGCAGCTTGAAATCCATTATACATTTCTGCGTAAGCAGATACCTAAGCCCCACATAATGGTACTTCTCCATCAGATCGATGTTGCTGGCCCTTGCCCTTCCGCGCTGCCCTGACATGTATGAGAGTCCGTTGCATGCTCCCGCGCTCACGCCGACAGTGAAAGGGAAACGGATACCATTATCCATAAAATAGTCAAGCACCCCGCAGGTGAACACCCCGCGAAGCCCTCCGCCTTCAAGTACCAATGCTGTGTTGCTGTCGATCGTCATATGGACAAAGATAGGGAAAATAGTCGGGTTTCGGCAAGAGGCCACACGTTTTCGCAGAATTAACTATCTTTGAAGAAAAGTTACCTCACAGATAAATACCGAGGTTCCAAAGATAACTGAATGTACTGTCTATAAATATCTTGTATTATGAAACGAATCTGGGTTGTTTTGGTTCTGATGTCAGTAGCCGTTGCAAATGCATTTGCGCAAGAGCAAGACGAGAATCTTATCCGAAAGTTTCTGATGGAAGTTCCGGACCCCTCAAATGTGGAGGCTGGTGAATGTTGGAATGAAGATCTGTTCCAATTGCTTGAACAGAAAAATTACATTGTGGCAGATATAATCGGCACATTTGATTATGATATTCAGTCACGTATTCTGGAGCACTTGAGAAATCCGATACATGACGGTATCGATGTGAAGAAGATCTACCACGATATAAAGACATCGCATCCTCAAGCACAGAGTGTAATCAACGCTGTCTTTGATGCCCTGAGGAAGAAAGATATCAGCCTTCTTCTGAATGATAAGCACAGGATGCGAACCGTATCCTATACTTCTCCTGATGAGAAGAAAATGATATATTCTGACAAGACCAGGAAAGGCGCAAGAAAACATTATCCTGAATTGCAGCGCGTATTGGACCAGCTGGCCTATGAGGACATATTGGATCCTCAAAATGATGAGATAGCGGTTTTTGCCGGTATTTCACATCTTACAGGACGCATTGATGAATTTGTAGTCAGGTGCAATGACGGATTATATATTGCATATGCCGGACGCGCAATCTGCACGCCTTTCAGAAAGATTGATGCTGTGGAAGAGTTTGTGAAGGAATGCCGCCCTCAGTTCTATGGAGAGACATATCAGGAAAATGAATGCATTGTACTGAACACCTTCCTTTCAGGAAATACGGAAAATTCCATCAGTTCTATCAAGAAACTAGGTCATCCCGCGAACCATGAACTTTATAGGCAGTACTTGTGGAAGATTGGAATTGAAAACGGAAAGGTTATTTCTGATGAGCTGATAGTTTTTGATCCTCTTTACCTGAATTAACATGAGCGCTCTGCTCATAGTGCATTGTACCCAAGAAAGCCGTTTTCGGGAATCCCTGTGAGATTTTTGTGTGTCATAAAATCTCGGGGAAACCGGGGATTTTGATAGAAAAAATCTTGGGGGAATCGGGGATTTGAGTATATAAAATCTCGGGGGAATCGGGAAATGTTTTCGTTAGTTGTTGATTATCTGTAATTTATCATTATATTTGCTGGCAAATATGAGCGATATGGAAAAAAGAGTATTTAGACGTAAGATTTATAATGCCATCGGAGAGTGGAAACGTAAGAGCAATGGCCAGACTGCTCTTCTGATTGAAGGCGCTCGTCGTATTGGTAAATCTACTATTGTTGAAAAGTTTGCGCAGGAAGAATATCGCTCATATATCCTGATTGACTTTAATAAGGCAAGTCAGGAGGTGAAGTCTTTGTTTAATGACTTGATGGACCTGGACTTCATCTTCCTTCGTTTGCAGCAAATCTATTCTAAGATTCTTTATGACAGGCAGTCTGTAATCATATTTGATGAAGTGCAGACTTGTCCTAAGGCGAGACAGGCAATCAAGTATCTGGTTCAAGACGGAAGATATGACTATATCGAGACAGGATCTTTAATAAGTATAAAGAAGAATACGGAGGGCATAACAATTCCGAGCGAAGAAGATCGTATTCAGATGTACCCGATGGACTACGAGGAGTTCAGGTGGGCTTTGGGAGATACTGCGACCTTCCCTTTATTGCAGATATTTTGGGATAAGAAGATGCCTTTGGGTGCAGCCCATAGAGAGGCTCAGAAGAATCTGAGGCTTTATATGCTTGTC
>JBGVCR010000024.1:0-2480 GCA_045118995.1 Candidatus Cryptobacteroides sp. | reverse complement strand
GGGCTCTGAAGAAAGAGTAACTTAGTTTTGCCAAATTTTTATTGAAACTTATCTATATTTTAGTACTTTTGTGCAAGATTTGGCAAAATGAAAGGATTTTTAGATAAATTTCATGAATTGAAGATATTTACTCTTGAGGATGCAGCACGTATCGTCAAGAGTAAAACTTATGCAATGACAATACTGAGGGGGTATATAGAGGATGCTCTGGTGGTTAAGATACGTAGGAACCTATATGCGGTAACAAATCTTGCCACCAAGCATATAGAGGCCAATCGTTACGAGGTTGCATCGGCTTTGACCCCAACTGCATATGTCGCATACCATTCCGCCCTGGAGTTCTATGGTATGGCCAATCAGGTCTTCAACACCATGTATGTCGCAAGCGAGAGCATATTCAACAGCTTTGAGTTCGACGGACTGTCATATATGTACGCTAAAAGTCAGACAAACGTTGGAGTTGAAACTCCTGTAATGTCATACGGAATAAGGATTACGAGTTTGGAAAGAACCGTAATCGACTGCATTGACAGGATTGACAGGTGCGGAGGATCTGAAGAGATGCTTCAGTGCTTTGGAATGATAATGCATATCAGTGAAGCGAAATTGTTAGAAGTTCTTGCAAGTTATGACAAAGCAACCCTTTATAAGAAGGCTGGATTTGTTCTGAGCAGGTTCAGGAACCGATTCAACCTAAGTGATGTGTTCTTCCAGACATGCAGGGAAAGGGCAAATGTAGGCTCTAAAGTGCTTACATCATGCGAGGATTGTACTGAGTATGACAGGGAATGGAATATTTCATATCCCGACACGTTTAATTCAATCGACTATTAAAGAGTATGAGGGCATATAATAGGATAGAACTGGAAAAGGTAGCCAGAGAGACTGGCTTCATAAGGGATAATCTTGAGAAGGTGATCCGCTTGAGCAATATTCTGGAATTTCTCGTGTCAGATGATAATTTGAAAGGGAAGGTAGTCCTGAAGGGAGGTACGGCTATCAATCTTACTGTGTTTAATATGCCTCGCTTGTCGGTTGATATTGACCTTGATTATTGCTGCAATTCAGACAAGGACACAATGATGGCGGACAGGGCTGTCATAGGCCAGGAGATTCTCGGACATATGCAGTCCAACGGATATACCATTCATCCTTCAAGCAAGAATACGCATGCACTTGATTCATGGGTATTCAGTTACTTGAATGCCGGAGGCAACAAGGATAACATCAAGATTGAGATCAATTATATGATGAGGACTCATATTCTTGAGCCTCGGACAAGAAAGACGTCCATTCCATTTATTGATGAGGTTGATGTCTATGCATTGTCACCTCTTGAGCTGTTCGGCAGCAAGATAAAGGCCTTAATCGAAAGAGCTGCTCCAAGGGATATGTATGATGTCAATCGTATGATTAGAGAGAATATCTTCAAGGATGACCAGATGGATATGCTGCGAAAAACAGTTGTATTCTATCTTGCTGTCGGAGGAAAGAATAAACCTATAAAGGAGTATTCTTTTGAAAGGATCCAGAACATCAGGTTCCCTCAGATCAGGTCAGCCTTAATTCCGGTTCTGAAAAAGACTGAGAAATTTGACTTTGAGGAGGCTAAATCAAACGTTATCTCCTTCTTAACAACACTCCTCATCTTAGGAGACGCGGAGAAGAAATTTATTGATTCGTTTAATCAAGGTGAATACAAGCCGGAACTTCTATTTGATGATGGTGAAATCATTGAAAGAATCAAGGAACACCCTATGGCTCTCTGGAAGATAAACAACGCAGAATAATCTATGGCAAAAAGCAAAGCGAAAATACTGGTTGTGGATGACAACAGCGGAATCAGGGCGGCACTGAAGGTGCTGCTGCCACTGCATTTCTCACAGGTGGAGTTGATTCCGTCTCCGAAGGAGCTGGTGACAAAGATGGCCGACTTCCGTCCGGATGTAGTGCTACTCGACATGAACTTCCACACTGATATCAATACAGGAAACGAAGGCCTTTTCTGGCTTTCGGAGATTAAGAAACGCACTCCGGAGACTGAGGTCGTGCTTTTTACTGCATATGCTGACATTCAGCTGGCGGTAGAGGGCATGAAGCGAGGAGCGTTCGACTTCATCGTGAAGCCTTGGGATAACGAGAAACTTGTCGAGACCCTGAAGAATGCATATAACGGCAGAAATAAGGAAGCAAAGACTGTTGTTCCTCCTTCTTCAATGAAGATGTTCTGGGGCAAGGGACCGGCGATGACTGCAATCAGACAGATGGTAGATAAGGTAGTAGCTACTGATGCCACTGTGCTGATCACCGGTGAGAACGGTACTGGAAAGGACGTGCTAGCTGGTGAGATCCACAGGATGTCGGACAGATCTCTCAGACCTATGGTATGCGTGGATGCCGGAGCAATCACAGAGACTTTGTTTGAGAGTGAACTCTTCGGCCATGTGAAAGGTGCATTTACAGACGCCCATACTGATCAT
>JBGVCR010000023.1:0-54323 GCA_045118995.1 Candidatus Cryptobacteroides sp. | reverse complement strand
AGGTAGCTGCCACTTTCTTATACGAAGTCCTCGACATCACAAGATGTCGGGGACTTTTTGCGTATAAGAAAGTGGCAGCTGTCCACCCCCAGTCCTCACTGTCGTTCGGACAGCCCCGGCCACGGCCTCTGACGAGGCCTTTGTACTATATTAATTATAGGTATAAAGAAACTACAGGTTTATAGGAGAGCTATAAACCTGTAGTTCTATGATTTTTGTCAGGATTTTTTAAAATTCTTCTTTGATATTGTATTTATTTCGTTCCTGGCTGTTGCGTGATACCATTTCGCAGATGAAGCCTGCAAGGAAAAGTTGGAAACCAAGAACTACTGCCAATAGTGCAAGATAGAACAATGGCTGCTCTGTTACAGGTCTGAAATCAAGTCCTCGGCCTTGTTGTATCAGTTTCTCAGCTATTACCCATATTGTCATAAAGCCACCGATAAGGAACATGAGGATTCCTGTAAAGCCGAAGAAATGCATCGGTTTCTTGCCGAAAGTACTGAGGAACCAAAGGGAGATAAGGTCAAGGAAACCGTTCACGAATCTTTCCAGACCGAATTTGCTGACTCCGTATTTCCTTTTCTGGTGCTGTACAGGCTTTTCAGTTATCTTACCAAATCCGGCATTCTTTGCCAGATAAGGTATATATCTGTGCATTTCTCCATAAACTTCGATATGCTTTACCACCTCATTCCTGTATGCCTTAAGGCCGCAGTTCATATCGTGCAGCTTTATTCCTGTAATCTTTCGTGCAGTCCAGTTATATAACTTTGATGGCAGATTCTTTGTCAGTTTATTGTCAAATCTCTGCTTCTTCCAGCCGGAAACAATGTCGTAGCCTTCTTCGGTCACCATGCGGTAAAGCTCAGGGATCTCATCAGGTGAATCCTGAAGATCGGCGTCCATCGTAATGACGACGCGGCCCTCGGCAGCTTTGAAACCGTGGAACAATGCTGCTGATTTGCCGTAATTGCGGCGGAATGAAATACCTCTTATGCAAGGATTCTTTCCGGATAATTCCCTGATGATGTCCCATGATCTGTCACGGCTGCCGTCATCGACCATGATGATTTCATACTTATAGCCGTTAGAGGCCATAACCTTCTCGATCCAGCTGATCAGTTCTGGAATGGATTCTTCCTCATTGAAGAGGGATATGACGATTGATAGGTCTTTTTCGTATGTCATGACTTATTGTTCTTCAGTTTCGTGCTTGATAGAAGGATCATTTGAAGGAATATACCTTGAGATGATGTACGATAGAATTGTTCCGTAGCCGAAGCAGTAAATCAGATTTGAAAAGAATGTCATCTGCGGGAAATTCGGCATTGACTTTTCCATTGCAGCAGTAGTGTTGGAGTCCATAAATGGGGCAAACTGCTGCATTACCATTTCCATTTGTTCGGCGATATATTCCGGATAGAAGTAAGCTGTATAAGCAAATGAAAATCCCGAATATACTAGTGCCGACAATATTGCAAGGACCATTCCGGCTTGGAAGACTACGCTTCTTTTTGCATGTGGATGTTCTGCCGAGAAACGCTTGAGGAATGCGAACATTATCAGCAGGCAGCTGCCGGATTTCAGTACCCAGAGAACCATATTCAGAAGCATGGTCAGAATTGCCGGCATCTGTGCCATGACCATCCATTGAGTTACGAACAGGTATACTGACGAAATGATGCCTAAGACCAGACCGTATTTTCCGACAGGAGTACCGATATTCTTCTGAATTACATTTTGTTCCATATTCCTATGATATTATGGTACAAAGATAAGAAAAAATTCATACCTTTGCATTCTTGGATTGACAAGACTTGTTTTATAATAATAAATATAGTACGATATGATTAACATTACATTTCCTGACGGTAGCGTGAGACAGTATGAAAGCGGTGTCTCAGCGTTTGATATTGCGAACAGCATAAGCCCAAGATTGGCAGCCGATGTATTGGCAGCGACTGTAATCACGGCTGCTGACACGACAGGAAAAGGTACAATATATGACGTGACACGTCCGATCAATGAGGATGCATCCATCAGACTCCACAAGTGGGAGGATACTGAGGCAAAGCACGTATTCTGGCATTCATCATCACACCTTCTTGCAGCTGCTCTTGAGGCGCTTTATCCTGGTGTGAAGTTCGGTATCGGACCTGCAGTGGAGACCGGATTCTACTATGATGTCGATTTCGGTGAAAAGAATCTTGTAGAGGCAGATCTCAAGGCTATCGAGGACAAGATGATCGAGCTGGCTCGTCAGAAGAATCCTTTCGTAAGGACTGAGGTTTCAAAGGAAGAGGCGCTCAAGACATTTACCGAGAAGGGAGATGAGTACAAGTGCGAGCTGATCAGCGAGCTTGAGGATGGCACAATCACTTTCTATACAAACGGTGATTTTACTGACCTTTGCCGCGGACCTCATCTCAAGGATACATCGGTTATCAAGGCTGTAAAGCTTACTGCTATTGCAGGCGCATATTGGAGAGGTGACGAGAAGCGTCCTATGCTTACCCGTGTATATGGTGTTACCTTCCCTAAGAAGTCTATGCTTGACGAGTATCTTGCAATGCTCGAGGAAGCAAAGAAGCGCGACCATAGAAAGATCGGAAAGGAAATGGAGCTCTTCACATTCTCACAGAGAGTAGGACAGGGACTTCCATTGTGGCTTCCAAAGGGTGCTGCCCTCCGTGAGCGTCTCGAGAACTTCCTCAAGAAACTGCAGAAGTCATACGGCTATCTTCCAGTAATCACTCCGCATATCGGAAACAAGGACCTTTATGTGACATCAGGCCACTATGCGAAGTATGGAAAGGACTCTTTCCAGCCAATTCATACACCACAGGAGGGAGAGGAGTACCTTCTCAAGCCTATGAACTGCCCTCACCACTGTGAGATCTACAGAACCAAACCACGCTCTTATAAGGATCTTCCTCTCAGACTTGCTGAGTTCGGTACTGTGTACCGTTACGAGCAGAGCGGTGAGCTTCATGGACTTACACGAGTTAGAAGCTTTACACAGGATGACGCCCATCTTTTCTGCCGTCCTGATCAGATCAAGGAAGAGTTCTGCAAGGTTATCGACATCATTCTGTATGTGTTCAAGACTCTTGATTTCAAGGATTATGTAGCTCAGATTTCTCTCCGCGACCCTAACAACAAGGAAAAGTACATCGGTTCAGACGAGAATTGGGCAAAGGCTGAGTCTGCCATCATCGAGGCTGCTACAGAGAAGGGACTCAATACAGTGGTAGAGTACGGTGAAGCTGCCTTCTATGGCCCTAAGCTCGACTTCATGGTGAAGGATGCCATCGGAAGAAAGTGGCAGCTCGGAACAATCCAGGTAGACTACAATCTTCCTGAGCGTTTCGAACTCGAGTATATCGGCAATGATAACCAGAAGCATCGTCCGGTTATGATCCACCGTGCACCTTTCGGATCTCTTGAGAGATTCGTGGCGGTTCTTCTCGAGCATACAGGCGGAAAACTTCCTCTTTGGCTGACTCCGGATCAGGTTAACATCGTGCCAGTCAGCGAAAAATACGAGGAATATGCAAAAAAAGTTTGCAATTTGCTGAATAATTCCGATATTCGCGCCGCCGTAGATGATAGGAATGAAACACTCGGTAAGAGAATCCGTGAGAGTGAACTCAAGAGGATTCCTTTCCTTGTGATTGTAGGTGAGAAGGAAATGACTGATGGTACGGTTTCTGTCAGAAGACAGGGCGGAATTGACGCAGGTTCTATGCCGGTTGAAGACTTTGTCGCTTTGGTGAGCAACGAGATCAAGCAGCAGCTGTCATAGACATATATATTAATAACTTAACTTATAGGAGGATTTATTTATCGCAGCACCATTTAAACCAGGTCCACGCCCAGCGGGCCCAAGACCAAACGTTCGTCCAGGCCAGAGGCCTAACAATGTGAAGAAGGACGACGACGGATTGAGAATCAATGAGGAAATCACAGCACCTCAGGTACGTCTTGTAGGAGAGAATATTCCCGAGCAGGGTGTCTTCTCGCTCAGGGATGCCTTGAGAATGGCTGAAGAGCAGGGTCTTGATCTGGTGGAGATAAGTGCGAAAGCCGATCCTCCTGTATGTAAGATCATCGACTATCAGAAGTTCCTTTATCAGCAGAAGAAGAAGGCAAAGGAGATGAAGGCCAATGCGGCTAAGATAGTCATCAAGGAAATCCGTTTCGGACCAAATACTGACGAGCACGATTTCCAGTTCAAGCTCAAGCATGCCCAGGAGTTCCTCCAGGAAGGCTCAAAGGTTAAGGCCTCAGTCTTCTTCAAAGGACGCTCGATTATCTATGCTGACCAGGGAGAGAAACTTCTTCTTCGTTTCGCGGTAGAGCTCGAGGAGTACGGAAGAGCAGAGCAGATGCCTAAGCTTGAAGGAAAGAGGATGATCATGATGATCGCCCCTCTCAAGAAAAAGTAATCCAAGAGATTGGATAACAAATAATTATTAACTAAATCAAATTTAACTATGCCAAAGATTAAGACCAACTCCGGTTCAAAAAAGCGCTTTACGCTTACCGGAACGGGAAAAGTTAAGAGAAAGCACGCTTTCAAGAGCCACATTCTCACAAAGAAGACCAAGAAGCAGAAGAGAAATTTGACTCACATTGCACTCGTTGCTAATGTTGACGAGAAGAGAGTCAAAGCTTTGTTGGGTATGTAATTTTCGGATTACAAAAGTAAATTAAGTCAAACTTGGAACGCAGTAAGAAAGCTCCGATGATGGACACTGCCTCCATAAACCAGTTAAATTTATGCCAAGATCGGTAAATTCAGTTGCCTCAAGGGCACGCCGCAAGAAGATTCTTAAGAGAACCCGCGGTAATTTTCTTTCAAGAAAGAACGTTTGGACGGTAGCAAAGAATACCTATGAGAAGGGTCTCACCTATGCATACCGTGACCGTAAGAACAAGAAGCGTACATTCCGCGCACTCTGGATCCAGAGAATCAACGCTGCCGCACGTCAGTACGGTATGACTTATTCTCAGCTTATGGGTCGCATCGCTAAGCAGAATATCGGTTTGAACCGTAAAGTTCTTGCAGACCTTGCTATGAACAATCCTCAGGCATTTGAGGCTATCATCAATTCTGTAAAATAATTTTGGCTGATGAGCTTGAAGGAATTATACCACAATAAATGGGCAAGGTTCGGCTTCTGGGCAGTCCTTTACATTCTGTGGGTAATCTGGCTCGGAAATTATTGGTGGCTCTTCGGATTGATTCCGATTTTCGACGGACATATCACCCGCAAGGTGAAGTGGCTGTTCTGGAAGAAGGATTACAAGGAAGGAGAGAAGAGAAATGCCCTGCTTGACTGGCTTGATGCCATCATCTTCGCGGTGGTTGTAGTAACATTCATCAATACTTTCTTTTTCCAGGCATTCAAGATTCCTTCATCTTCAATGGAAAGTTCGCTCTATACAGGTGACCATCTGTTTGTGAGCAAACTCTCATATGGTCCGAAGATGCCTCAGACACCTTTGACCATACCTTTCACTCACAATATCATCGGAAGCAAAGAATCTTATTCGACGCTGATCCAGACTGATTACAAGAGGCTCAAGGGCTTCGGAAAGGTAGAGGAAGGAGATTATGTGGTATTCGGTTTCCCTCATGGTGATACAGTTTTTGTACGCGAACCTGCGGCAGATTACTACACCATCATCAGAACATATGGTCGCGATTATGCGTACAAGCTATATGGTGATGTAAAGGTGAGACCATCAGACAAGAAGGACCATTATGTCAAGAGGTGCGTGGCTGTCGCAGGCGACACTCTCGAGATAAGAGACGGGCAGGTTTATATAAATTCAAAGCCTCAGGAAGTTTGGCCAGGAGTCCAGAACTCTTATCAGGTCATCACAACGGGACAGAGAATCAATCCGGTCAATCTCGACAAGCTCGGAGTCAATCCTTCAGAAATCTGGTTTGACCAGCAGCTCCCGGGTTATCCGGCTATGCCTCTTACGGCTGAAATGCTCGAGAAGGTGAAAACCTTCCAGAATGTAGTGTCAGTTTCGCAGAACATAGATGTCTGGCCGGCAGACTATCCGGATTCCGACAAGACCATCTTCCCGTTCTCTCCTGACTACAGATGGACAAGAGATAACTTTGGTCCGCTCTGGATACCTTCGAAAGGAGCAGAGGTCGAGCTGACATTTGAGAATCTCCCTCTTTATCAGAGAATCATTACATCGTATGAAGGTAATGAACTCGCGGTCAGGGATGGAAAGATTCTTATCAACGGAGAAGAAGCTCGAAGCTATAAATTTGCACAGGATTATTACTTTATGATGGGAGACAACAGGCACAATTCTCTCGATTCAAGATACTGGGGATTCGTACCTGAAGATCATATAGTCGGCAAACCCGCATTGATCTGGCTCTCAATCGATGGGAACAAGAAGTTCCCGAAGAATATAAGATGGCGCAGGTTCTTCAAATTTGTGTAAAATTTTGCAATTGCGATTTTTTTATCCGATATTTGCAGCCCGCTAATAATGAATTAATTAAAAAAGTTATATACAATGGCAAAGGTTTGTCAAGTTACAGGTAGAAAGAGAATGGTAGGAAACAACGTTTCCCATTCTAAGAGACGCACAAAGCGCGTCTTCGCTCTCAACCTCAAGACTAAGAAGTTCTGGTCAGAGGAGGAGCAGAGATTCATCACACTTAAGGTGTCTTGCAAGGGTATGAGAACCATCGAGAAGAATGGTCTCGACGCTACTATCAAGGACGCTCAGAAGAAAGGATTTATTAACCTTGTTTAATTTTTCGGATTATGGCAAAGAAAGCTAAAGGTAACAGGGTGCAGGTCATCCTTGAGTGCACTGAGCAGAGAGAGAGCGGTGTACCAGGTATCTCAAGATACATCACAACTAAGAATAAGAAGAACACGACTCAGCGTCTGGAGCGCAAGAAGTATAACCCTTTCCTTAAGAAGGTTACTCTCCACCGCGAGATCAAATAATTAGGAGGATTTAGAAATGGCAAAGAAAGCAGTCGCAACCTTCAAGGCCGGTACACTCAAGAAGATGGTAAAGTGTATCCGTATGGACAAGTCTCCAAAGACAGGTGCTTATGTATTTACAGAGCAGCTTGTTGAGGAGTCAGAGGCAAAGGATTTCTTCGCAAAGAAATAATTCTTTCCTGATACAGGTAAATGAGTGGCGCAGTTGAATATTTTCAGCTGCGCCACTTTTTTATGCGCTCTAAAAATATTATATTTGCAAGTTAAACTTAGTGTTTTATGGGCATTTTTGACAAAGGAGTAAAAAAGACAAATATGGGCTTCTTCCAGAGGCTCTCGCACGCAATTGTCGGCAAGGCAAAAGTGGATGAGGATCTGCTTGATGCGATAGAGGAAGCGCTGGTAGCTACTGATATGGGTGTAGATACCACTCTTAAGATAATTGAGAATCTTGAAGAGCGTGTAAGCCGTGACAAGTATGTCACAATGGATGAGCTTATAGATATGCTTCGTGATGAAATTGCTACTCTCCTCAATGTGAAGGAAGATGAGTCTTCGGATGATGAGGTCCAGCCTTTCGACTTTTCGAAGAAACCTTATGTGATAATGGTGGTCGGAGTCAATGGTGTCGGTAAGACTACCACTATCGGGAAGCTTGCAAGCCGACTCCAGGCTCAGGGTAAGAAGGTCATTGTCGGAGCTGCTGATACCTTCCGTGCAGCAGCAGTAGATCAGCTCACTATCTGGTCTGAGCGTGCCGGTGTCGATATAGTCAAGCAGGATATGGGTTCTGATCCGGCATCTGTAGCATTTGATTCAGTCAAGGCTGCTGTTGCAAGGGATGCAGATGTGGTTATTATTGACACGGCGGGCCGTCTCCATAACAGAATTGACCTGATGAATGAACTTACAAAGATCCGTAATGTGATGAGGAAGGTCATACCTGATGCTCCTCATGATGTTCTTCTTGTTCTCGACGGGTCTACAGGTCAGAATGCTTTCCAGCAGGCTAAGGAGTTCGCCCGTGCGACCGATATCACTTCATTGGCTGTTACAAAGCTTGATGGTACAGCCAAGGGTGGAGTAGTGGTAGGTATTGTGGACCAGTTCCGTGTTCCGATAAAGTTTGTAGGTATCGGTGAAGGTATTGATGACCTTAAAGTGTTCAATAAGAGAGAGTTCGTGAAGTCTCTCTTCTCCAAGGAAGACCTGCAGTAGTGTCTGTCTGAACATACTGAAGAATCTTAAAAAGAATTTTAAAAGTAAAAAGATATATGAAGATTTCGTACAATTGGCTCAAGGAATATCTTGAGTGTGACCTCGCTCCTGAGGCAGTGGCAGAAGCATTGACTTCCATCGGACTTGAAGTCGATTCGCTTGAGCAGATAGAGGAGATTCCCGGTGGTCTTGCCGGAGTTATCGTTGCTGAAGTAGTGGAATGTGTAGATCATCCTGATTCGGATCATCTTCACATCACCAAGCTCAATACAGGTGAGCCTGAGCTTCTTCAGGTAGTATGTGGAGCCCCTAATGTCGCTGCAGGTCAGAAGGTGCTGCTGGCTACAGTAGGTACAGTGCTTGGCGAGGACTTCAAGATCAAGAAGTCAAAGATTCGTGGTGTGGAGTCGTTCGGAATGATCTGCGCAGAGGATGAGCTTGGTATCGGTGAGTCTCATGACGGTATCATGGTTCTCGATCCGGATGCAGTCGTAGGAACTCCTGCCAAGGATTATCTTGGACTTGCCACAGATGCACTTATTGAAATCGGCCTTACAGCAAACCGTGTGGATGCGGCATCTCACATCGGTGTAGCTCGCGACCTCTACGCATATCTCAGACATAACAATATCCCATGCAATCTCAATATTCCTGACGTTTCTGCATTTGCCGAGGCTGAAGGTGAGGCTGTTCCTGTAGAAGTTCTTGCTGCAGACGGAGCTCCAAGGTATACAGGTACCACCATCAAGGGTGTAAATGTTGCAGCATCTCCGGAGTGGCTGCAGAAGAAACTCCTTGCTATCGGACTCAGACCGATAAATAATGTAGTGGATATCACCAACTTCGTACTTCACGAGATAGGACAGCCGCTTCATGCCTTTGACCTTTCTAAGATTGCAGGAGGTAAGGTCGTTGTGCGTCGTGCCGAGGAAGGAGAGAAATTCGTCACTCTTGACGGCGTAGAGCGTACATTGACTGCAGCGGATCTTATGATTGCCAATACAGAGAAGTCAATGTGTCTTGCAGGAGTCTTCGGAGGTGAAGAATCGGGTGTGACAGAAACAACAACTGATATCTTCCTTGAAAGTGCATATTTCAATCCTGTATCTATCAGAAAGAGCTCGAAAAGACATGGACTCAAGACGGATGCTTCTTTCCGTTATGAGCGTGGTGCAGACCCACTCGTTGTGGACTATGCAGCAAAACGTGCAGCTCTTCTCATTCAGGAAATTGCCGGTGGTCAGATCGTAGGAAAGGTTCAGGAGTTCTATCCTGAGAAGATTCAGAAGAAGGTTGTGGACCTTGATTATGGCCGTATCGAGAACTTTGTGGGAAAGAAGATCGGTCACGATGTAATCGAGGCCATTCTTGAGAACCTTGCTTATGAATTCATCGAAAAGACTGAAACAGGTGCAAAGGTAGCTGTTCCTTCATACATGATCGATGTATATCGCGAGTGTGACATCGTAGAGGAGATTCTTCGAATCTATGGATATAACAACATCGAGCTTCCACAGGCAATGAGAATGTCAGTGAATGCACCGCAGAAGCCAGAGCCTGAGCAGGTGAGAAAGACTGTTTCTGACTTCCTTGCAGCTAACGGATTTGTGGAGACAATGAACAATTCTCTCACAAAGTCTGATTATTATTCAAAGCTCAAGACCTTCCCTGAAGAGAAATGTGTGAGGATCATGAATCCGCTCAGCTCTGACCTCAATGTGATGAGACAGACACTCCTTCTGAATGGTCTTGAAGTAATAGCATACAATATCAATCGTCAGATCACGAACATCAAGACTTTTGAGTATGGTTCTGTCTACTCTTTCGATCCTGAAAAAGACGGAAAGACACTTGACTCGTATGAGGAACATACCTGCTATGCGCTCTTTATCAGCGGTCAGCCTGAGAAGTCTTGGAGAGTTGATCCGGGCAAGGGTAACTATTTCCAGCTCAAAGGTTATCTCGAGCTTCTCTTGAAGCGTTTCGGTTGTGATATCTATTCACTTGAGACAGAGGCTGCTCCTGCAGATCTCTTCTCTGAGGGACTTGCGTATAACCTCCCTGGCTCGCACCAGCCTCTTGCTGTAATGGGTACAATAGCTCCGGCAAGACTGAAGCAGTTCGGCATCAAGCAGCCGGTATTTGCAGCCGAGATCAATTGGCCTGCTCTCCTTGAACTTGTAAAGAGAAACAAGATCAAGTACAAGGAACTTCCTAAGTTCCCTGAGGTGAGACGTGACCTTGCGATTCTTCTGGATGAGTCTGTAAGCTATGCTGACCTTCGTAAGAGTGCATTCAGAGTCGGCAAGAAGCTTCTAAAGCAGGTCGGTCTTTTCGATGTTTACAGAGGTGACAAGATCGCAGAAGGCAAGAAGCAGTATGCACTCAGCTTCGTACTCCAGGATCTTGACAAGACCTTGACAGACAATGATGTGGAGAAGGTGATGAGCAAGCTCCTCTCTACATTCCAGAATGAGTTTGGAGCTACATTGAGATAAAGATGAAGATAAGACTGCTGCATATAGCCGCTTTGGCCGTTTTTATGTGTGGAATCATGAGCTCGTGTGGTAATGACGACACGAAGGTGATTCCACGTAAAAAAATGGCGAGGATTTATGCAGATATGCTGATGACAGACCAGTGGGTGACATCCACTCCGGGAATAAGAATGATCGCTGATACATCGCTTGTCTATGAGCCTATCCTTGAGAAATATGGATATGATTCGGATGACTATCGCAAGAGTATAGAGGTCTATATGGATGACCCAGAAAGATTTGCGAGGATCTTGCGAACTACCGGAGAGATTCTGCAGGGCCGGATTGATGATCTGGAGAAGCAGCAGATGATATTGGATATGAAGGCAAATCTTCCTAAGCTGAACTATAATATCAGCTGGGATGAATTTTTCCCATATATATTTGATGAGCCTTATGTCCATAACTATGACAGCATCACATTCGAGCCAGACTCTGTACTGTGGATATATCGTCTGAAGTCTGTTGAGAGAGCTGATACCATATATGATCGCATAAGAATGATCATTGTTGATTCCTTGTCGGTCAATGACTCATTGCCTGGATTGGATTCGTTGGCAGTTGCTGACAGCCTGGCAACCCCTGATTCTATAGCATCGCCAGACAGCGCCGTCAGCAAAACGCTTAGCATTAAGGATCTGAAGTTTAAAAATTCGGATAAAAAGCCTAATGTACTTAAAAATGCTCTTGAATTAAAAAGCGTAAGAGAAATTAAAAAATAATGGGTAGGATAAGAGTAACAGCAGAATTTGTTTATACGTTGGATACAGAGCCGGTAAGAAACGGCTTTGTAGAGTATGATGATGCGGATGGCAGAATCATATCTGTCGGACAGTGCGCCCCAGGTGAGACCGTATCCCCAGGTGCATTGGTGCCGGGATTTGTCAATGCCCATTGTCATATTGAGCTTTCACATCTTCACAAGAAATTCCGCAAGGGTACCGGAATGGCTGGATTTATCGACCAGATCAACGAACTCAGGGATTGGGCCGGACGTGAAGCAAAGGTTCAGCTTACCAGACAGTGGATGGACAAGATGTGGGATGACGGCGTGTCTGCAATGGCTGACATCAGTAATGATGACTCTTCGTTTGAGGTCAAGAAGGAGCATCCGATTTATACAAGGACTTTTCTTGAAGTATTCGGAAGCGAGCCTCATATGTGCGAAGGAGTAATGAATGAAGTGGCTCAGCTCCAGGCTATTGCCGATGAAACAGGCATTGATGCAGCTCCTACACCTCATTCATGCTATACTATGAGTCCCCAGCTTCTGAGTGCATCGGCAGAAAAGGGCTTGGAGTCTGGATATCTTTCCTATCATTCTCAGGAAAGCCAGGAGGAGGAAGAGCTTCTTATGAGCGGTTCCGGAGCAATGTATGAGAACAGAAAGCGTTCCGGAATGAGTACTCCGCCTGTGACTGGTGAGTCTTCATTGAGATATTTCCTTGACAGACTTGCTGATGTGAAACAGGCTCCTTATGATGAACATATACTGCTTGTGCATAATGTCTGCCTGCAGCAGAGTGATATCGATGCCTTGAAGAAAGTTATGAATAATCCTTACTTTGCGATCTGTCCTCTTTCCAATATTTTCATCCATAACGCTCTGCCTCCGATTGATCTGATGCGTGCGAACGGACTGGATATAGCTCTGGGAACAGACTCTCTTTCAAGCAATGACGATCTCGATATGATGAAGGAGCTTGCATGCCTTCATGCCAATTTCCCTCAGGTACCGATGCCGGAACTTCTCACATGGGCCAGCCTTAACGGTGCCCGTTTTCTGGGAAAAGAGGACATTTACGGTAGTCTGACTCCTGGTAAAAGACCTGGTATAGTAAGGGTTTCTGATATTGATGCTGAAGGCTTCATTACGGCAGACAGCCGCTCTAAAAGGATTATCTGATGCTGCATTTTGATGACATAGTGTTCGGACCTATTTTCAGCCGCAGGCTCGGTTCTTCATTGGGAGTGAACATTCTTCCTTCCAAGGGAAAACTTTGCAATTTCGACTGCGTCTATTGTGAGTGTGGCTGGAACAAGGATGGGGTGGCGGACAGGAGATTCCCGACATTTGAGGAAATCGTGACAGCATTCGAAGATAAGATGTCATCGCTCTCGGCTGAAGGAACAAAGGTGGATTCCATCACATTCTCTGGAAACGGAGAGCCGACTATGCATCCGGATTTCCCTAAGATTGTAGATGCTGTTCTGGACTGCAGGGACAGGTTTTTCCCTCAAGCAAAGGTTTCGGTGCTGTCCAATGCCTTTCTTGTCGGCAGACCTTCGGTAGCTGACGCCTTGAAACGTGTGGATAATCCGATTCTGAAGATAGATGCATCCTCAGATGCTCTTGTCAGGCAGATAAACAAGCCGGTAGGACACTATTGCCTTGATGATATAGTAAAAGCCTTGAAAGAGTTTGACGGAAACTTTATTCTCCAGACTATGTTTCTGAAGTCGCCTGATTTTGATACGGCCGCACCGCAGTCACTCCAGAGGTGGATGGAGATTGTGAGAGAACTGCGTCCGAAAGAAATAATGGTTTATACTATTGACAGGGAGACTCCTGACAAGAGTCTGAGTAAATATACGGTGGAAGAGATGACCGTTTTGGTACAGCCTCTTCTTGATGAAGGGTATAAAATACAGATAAGAGGATAATGAGGGTTGTAATTCAAAGAGTCTCAGAGGCTTGCGTGAGGGTGCCCGCAGAAGGCTATGAATCTGCCATAGGTAAGGGATTGCTCGTACTTGCAGCTTTTATTGATGAGGATACGGAAGAAGATCTGGACTGGACTGTCAGGAAAATCACAGCCATGCGTATTTTTGATGATGCAGAAGGAGTGATGAATCTGTCTGTAAAGGATGTTGAAGGAGATATTCTGGCTGTAAGTCAGTTCACGCTTTATGCATCTACCGTCAAAGGTAACCGTCCTTCCTATATCAAGGCTGCAAAGCCTGACGTGGCAATACCTTTGTACGAGAAATTTCTGCAGAAACTGGAAGATAATATGGGCAGAAAGGTTGGCAAAGGAATATTCGGAGCAGATATGAAGGTCTCGCTTGTAAATGACGGACCTGTAACTATAATTGTTGATTCTAAGTTGAAATTTTAAATTATAAGTATATGAATTATTCGGAAAAATATGGATATACGCCTGACCGCGATGCAATCGGAAGAGCGATTGAAATGATTGCGGCCAATATGGAAAATATTGCTACAGAGCAGGTTTATAAAGATTGTTTTTCAATGATGGACCTTACTACGTTGAAAACCGATGATACGCCGGCATCTGTGACAAAGCTCGTTGAGAAGGTCAATGCATTCCACAATACTTTCCCTGAGTGGCCTTATCCGGCTTCAGTGTGCGTGTACTCGAATTTTGCATCAACAGTAAAGGAGGTAAGAAAGGGTGATTTCAATATCACAGTTGTTTCTGCCTGCTTCCCATCTTCTCAGAGTTTCCTTGAGGTCAAGCTCAGAGAAGTGGAGATGGCAGTGGAGCAGGGCGCTGATGAAGTGGATATTGTCCTTGCGCTCAACGCTTTCTTTGCAGGCGACTATGAATCTGCTGCAGAAGAGATCCGTCAGGTACGTCGTGTCATCGATGAAACAGCTGGCAAGCAGGGCAGAAAGGTACATCTGAAGGTCATTCTTGAAACAGGTCTTCTTAAGACGCCGGAAAATATTGCTGAGGCATCTTTCCTTGCTATGGAAGCCGGTGCAGACTTCATCAAGACTTCTACAGGAAAGGTGGATATCAATGCAACTCCGCAGTCAGCCTATGTTATGTGTGAGTGTATTGCAAAATATTATTCGGCTACCGGCAAGAAGATCGGATTCAAGCCGGCTGGTGGAATTTCTTCAGCTGCCGATGCACTCTGCTATTATTCGATTGTAGCTTCTCTTCTTGGTAAGGAATGGCTTAATAAGGAACTTTTCCGTTTCGGTGTAAGCCGTGTGGCAAACAGCATCCTTTCTGCTGTAGAACAGAAGACAGTAAGTTATTTTTAATGATGTTCCACGCTGTTTTGTGGAACAATTTGTTTGATTTTTTATAAAAATTAAACAAATTTCAATATAGAAAACGGCCTCCTACGTGTGTGGGAGGCCGTTTTCTGTAAATAGCCGTATACTTTTTGAGTATACGGCTATTTGTCTGGAACTTTGCAATCGTAATTAAATGATAAAAATTATGAGAGGCAAATTCACTTTATTCCTGCTGGCATTGATGATGATGTCCTGCAGCAAGGATTGGACAAGAAATGATCAGAATCTGGATTATTCCTATGGCAGGAAGATTCCTCATGGAATGATTGTCCTTGGGGACCGGCTTGAAAATCCCTACACTACGGAAAATATCACAAAGGCCCTGTATTCGCTTTACCCTACAAAGGCAGACAGGGTGGATGTCAAGGCTACGAATCTTTATGTCCGATTCCTGCCATCTACAGAAGAAGAATATGAAACACTCGCTCGTATCTGTCGCAATCTGACAGATCATCCTCTTGACTACGATATCGCTGTAGAGGGTGACTGGTATCATGATCCGTCACTTCCGGAAGGTAACCTTACCTGGCAGTATGCGGTCGTGGCTCCCGACTTTGAATTTCCTGATGTGAGATATGAGGTGATAGACGAGTGCTATATAGCTGAAAATGACCCCGGAACACGCGCTGACGGTATTGACTGGGAGGCGGTGGAACGTCAGTCATATATCCTTACAGGAAACGAAAACCGTCTTAGTGCATCTACGACAAAAGCAGCAGCAAAATCTCAGCCGTCAGGCCGTATCACCATCGAGGACAAGGATTTCAATGAAGGAAAGCCCTTCGGTGTGGCTGGTGTGCGTGTCTCCTGTAATTCATTCGTCAAATTCAGTCATTGCTATACAGACCGTGATGGATATTATCAGATGGACAAGTCATTTGCATCAGATCTGCGCTATCGCCTTGTCTTCAAGAATGAACTGGGATTTTCAATCGGTTTCAATATGGTGCTTGTCCCTGCTTCAGTCTCAACTCTTGGCAAGGCTTCACCTGAAGGAGTCGATATGACCGTGACAGAGGAATCTGATGACAAACTTTTCAGAAGATGTGTGGTGAACAATACTGTATATGACTATATAAGCCGTTGCAATGCTGATGATCTGGGTATTCTGCCTCCACCTGCAGATCTCAGGCTATGGATATTGAATTCAATGGAAACCGGCAGTTCAGTCATGATGCATCATGGGGCTGTACTTCAGAACGATCTGATGAAATCATTTCTTGGAAATTATGCCCGTATCCTTGAATATTTCCTTCCTGACATCACCATTGGTACAAAAGGACAAAGCACATATAAGGAAATATATTCTGCCACGGCACATGAACTTGCTCATGCCAGTCATTTTGCCCAGGTAGGCACTGAGTACTGGGATAAATACATAAGATATGTCGTTGAGTCATATGTGACTAATGAAGGTGAATTTTACGGTGATGGGTCTGCAGCGGGTTCAGGATATTGCGAAGTGAGCGAGATGTGGGCATACTATCTTCAAAGCAAATTGTATAAGCAGAGATATGGGGGGACATTCCCGGCTGTTGGCACCAACTGGTGGTTTTATCCGCAGATTTTCCGATTCATGGATGAAAGGGGACTTGAGCAGTCTGATATCTTCTCTGTCCTGACCGAGGATGTGGATACGCGACTGGCATTGAAGAATGCGCTTTTGCTCAGATTTCCTGGTGACAGGGAAATGATCGATCAGGTTTTCAGCAGATATTGATATGAAAAAGTGTGTTTTTGCCGTAATGGCCTTCTTGCTCGCTGTTTCTTCCTATAATGCAAAGGCTCAACGTTTTTCATTGTCCACCAATCTTTTGGACTATGCCTGTCTGGGAACATTCAATGCCGAATGCTCATATTCCGTATCAAGAAGATGGACTCTTACATTGGGTGCGCAATACAATCCGTTTACTTATCGCAAAGGTCGTACTGATCAGTTCCAGCTTCGGCAGCAATCCTACAGTTTCGGTGCGAGACTATGGCCGTGGCATACATGGTCGGGGTGGTGGATGGCAGGTAAGATCCAATATCAGGAGTATAACTATGGCGGAATTCTATCAAGACAGACGGAGGAAGGGGACCGTGCAGGAGTAGGACTCTATGCAGGATATACATATATGGTCAGTCCTCATTTCAATGTTGAATTCGGTCTTGGAGGGTGGACCGGATTGGATAAGTTCTGCAGATATTCCTGTCAGCAGTGCGGATTGCTGGAGGTGTCCGGAAAAAAGTGGTTTGTCTTGCCTGATGATATAATGATAGCTTTGGTATATGTATTCTAAATGGTTCATAATCAGCTTGCTTTTGATGACCTCCTGCTCCTCTGTAGGGAAGATGAACAAGATTCGCTCTGGAGAAGTGGCAATGACTCTTTCTGTCTCGGAGGAAAAGCCTTTGGAGGAGAATGACGGGAATGATGTGGTTATAGACAGTATCAGGGGAACCCTTTCTGAGGGTCCTATAATAATGAATGCAATAAAGGATACAGAGACCGGTGAGATGGTGGCCACAGATGTCATAAATGCTTCCAGGGTCGTTGCACGTTTTCGGAATGTGGCTGAACGTGCAGGATATGTATCGATCAGTTTTGATGTGACTGTTCCTTCGGGAATGTCAGATTCCCAGTGGCAGCTGAAGATTCATCCTGTTATGGGGATTCAGAATGACACCCTTCCTCTGGATGCCATATATGTGACAGGAGAGAAGTATCGTGCCGGTCAGCTTCGTGGGTACGAAAGATACCGTGCCTTCCTGGCGTCTATAATCACTGACAGTACAGATTTTATCCGCATCGGTCAGCTGGAGGTATTTCTTGAAAGACATTATCCGGAAACCTATGCGATGAAATGTGATTCGTCGTTCGTTCCGGCTCCGGATGCCGAAAATCTCTTCGGAGTAACCCAGCGGGAGGCCTTGCTTCATTATTCCAGACAGCTGAAATGGAAACGGAATGAGAGAAGGAAAGATAGAAAGAAAGCTATGTTCGACAGGTATGTCAAGGATCCTATAGTTTCAGAGGGAATCAGGCTTGATACTGTCCTGGTAGCATCGGATGGAGATTTCATATACAGATATATACATACATTCAAGAGCCGTCCGCGACTTAAGAAGGTTACGGTGTCGCTCAGCGGAAAGCTTTATGAGAGGGGAGAATGCATATATGATTTTCCATTTCCGGATGACCTTACATTTTATATCAGCTCCCTTGCTTCTCTTGTGGATGACAGACCAAAATACAGAAGTTATGTGTTGGAAAGGAATGTTTATGACAATACAAAGGCATTCATTGACTTTCATCAGGGAAGGTCGGATGTGGACACTTCATTAGGTGACAATGCCTCGGAATTGAAAAGGGTATTGAAGTGTATAGATGATGTGATGGCCAGGGACGATCTTGTACTTGATTCGCTGGTTGTGGTAGCTTCCTGCTCTCCGGAGGGCTCATTCTCCTCTAACAGACGTCTTTCTGCTGCCCGGTCGGAGGCTGTCAGAAACTATGTCGGCGATTTTGTCCCGGTGGAATGGCGTGACAGCCTCAAGGCTTCAGAACTTCCTGAAAACTGGGATCAGTTTAAACGACTGGTGGCGAATGATACAGTGATGACCCCTCTGGCCAGGGAAAAGATATTGAAGATGGTGTCCGATCTGAAAGATCCTGATGCTGTGGAAAGACGGTTGGCATCACTTTCCGAATACCGCCATATGAGAGAGAAGATATACCCGAAGCTGAGAAGTGTAAGCTTTGATTTTCATCTTCATCGAGTGGGAATCCATAAGGATACGATTCATACGACAGAACTCGATACAGTCTATATGGCCGGAATAGAAGCAATGAAGCAGCTGGATTATAAGCGCGCGGTTACTATTCTGCGTCCGTATGATGATTACAATTCAGCTCTGGCTTTTATGTCTGCTGATTACAATCATTCTGCTCTTGATGTTCTTGGACGCCTGGATGACAAGGACCCTAAAGTATGTTACCTTATGGCGATGGTGCTTATCCGCCTGGAACAGTTCGATCAAGCTAAGAAATATTTCGATCTGTGTCTGGCCTATGATCCGTATATGCGGCATCGCGCAAATCTTGATCCTGAAATGTATAAACTAGTTAGCGCTAACAGTAATAATTTTTAAATCAATCAATTATGAAAAGAAAACTTTATTTGGCAGCTGTTGCTGCCGTGGCATTTGCCGCTTGTAATGAACCAGTAGCCAGCGAACCGGAGAACCTGCAGGGACTCGTAAAGCTTGACCTGTCGCTGAGCAGCGGAGAAACAAAATCTGTCGGAACCAACGATGAGAACAGAATTACCAATGTGCAGATATATGTTTTTGATGATAGTGGCGACATAGAGGCATATAAAATGGAAAAATACACGAACCAGACCCTTATTTCATCGGCTAAGACATTTGTGGATTGTGTGCCTGGCACTAAAAAGATCGTAGCTGTGGCTAATGCCCCTGAAATGCCTGATGTGAAGTCGTATGATGAATTGAGTGGAAAGACTTCTTATCTGTCAGACAATGGAACAAAGAATCTTCAAATGATAGGTGAGATAGATCTGGATGTTACAGTTGCTACTGAAATAACAATTCCGGTGTCCCGTATAGCTGCGAAGATAACGATTGCCTCCATCAAGAACGATATGGCACTGGACTATTATAAAGGAATGTCTTTCAGTATCACGAACATATTCATGCTGAATGTTGTGGGAAGCACAGGCTTTTTGGAGGATAAAGAACCGGAGACCTGGTACAATATGATGCAAAGGGCCGATAACGGCAGCCTTCGCTTTCTGCTTGACAGGAACAGTTCGACCCCTATAAATGTAAACTATTCTGAGACAGTGACTTTTACCCAGGAGCAGGAACATGCTTACTACGTATATCCGAACAGCACGGAAACAGACTCTTCAGATCAGGAGAAATGGTGCCCTCGTTATACCCGTATGGTGCTTGAAGCCCGATTAGGTAGCGATGTGTATTATTATCCGGTATCTATCCCGGACATTGAGAGAAATACCGCATATGAGGTTCATCTGACCGTGACACGTCCCGGATCATCATTGCCGGATGTCCCTGTAAATGTCGTGGCTGTCTCGATTACTGTCAATGTGGTGGACTGGAACGACGGAGCTGAGATAAACGAAACCATCTGATGCTATGAAGTTCAAGGTGTCTGATATGCTCTTGTCTGCACTGAGCTTACTCTCTTGTGTGGGTTGTTCCGTAAAGGAGAGCAGAGAGGTATGTCCATGTCAGCTTTTTCTGGATTTCAGTGAAGTGGATACTGCATCTGTGAAATCGATTGATATTTATGTGAGGGAGGATGAGGAAATCATATTGAGTGATTCTGTAGGGAAAGAAGAGTTCAGTGAAGATTATCTGGCATATGTTCCCCGTACCGGACTGGACGTCTGCGCCTGGTCCGGCCGGGGGGATGCCTTGACGGATGCGTTGGAGATTCCATATGGTGAGGAATGTCCTCCTGTTTACATGCATTCTTCTCTCATAGATGCTTTTGGTGAATCTATCAGGGAAAAGGTTGTCATGAGGAAGAATTATTGCAGGATGACGTTGAATGTCAGGAGAGATGTGAAGTCTTCGTTCAGACTTGCGATATCCGGAAATGTAAAAGGTTATGAGTATGACGGTAGTCCGGCTCCCGGAGATTTTATGGTCTTGCTTGATTCCGATGGCAGTGATACATTTTTTGTGAATCTGCCCCGCCAGCTGGATGAGTCTCTGCTGATGGAGGTCGATACGGGGGATAAGGTCGTGAAGAAGTTTCCCTTGGGACGGTATATCCTGGAAAGCGGATATGACTGGAATGCTCCGGATCTTGAAGATATCACAATCGACCTGGATATTGCAGTGACTCATCTTTCTGTGGTAATTCAGGGGTGGGAGAAAGAATATAAGTTCGATGTTGTCATATAATTGAATAAAATAGTTCGTAAATCAAAAATAGTTTGTATATTTGTCCCACTTTTCTGAAAGCGGATGTGGTGAAATGGTAGACACGCTCGTTTCAGGTGCGAGTGCTTCACGGCGTGTAGGTTCGACTCCTATCATCCGCACTATAAAAAGAGGAAGAATTTTCGGATTCTTCCTCTTTTTCTTTTATCTTTACGGAACTAATATCTGAGAATTATGAAGATCGCTTTTCTTGATGCGGCTACTATGGGCAACGTGTCTTTTGAGCCGTTTGAATGTTTGGGCGAATTTGTCCGATATGAGAATTCCACTGTGGAAGAGGCTCGTGAAAGGGTCAGAGACCTGGATGTGCTTTTGATAAATAAAGTGCTGGTTGATAAGGATTTGATAGATTCGGCCCCGAATCTGAAATTGATCTGTATAGCAGCTACCGGTGTGAACAATATTGATGTGGAATATGCGGCATCTAAAGGGATTCCGGTCCGTAATGCTGTGGGATATTCGACAGATTCGGTGGTGCAATCTACATTTATGCATATCCTGTCTCTCGTGGGTGGAGCCCCATATTTTGATGATAGTGTCAAATCAGGAAGTTATTCCCGCAGCGGTATGTTCACAGATCCGAACTGGAACTGGTGGGAGCTCTCTGGCAAGACCATAGGAATAATCGGGCTTGGCAATATCGGAAGGAAGGTCGCTCAGATTGCCGAGGTTTTCGGTATGAAGGTATGCTATTTTTCGACCTCTGGAACCGGACACTGCAAGGACTATCCTTGTCTGGAACTTGAGGAGCTTTTGAAAGTATCGGATATAGTTTCCATACATGCTCCTCTGAATGAAAGGACGAAGAAGCTTATTGGAAGGGATCAGCTGGCTCTTATGAAACCGACGGCTTATCTGATAAATATGGGTCGAGGTGCAATTGTGGTGGAGGAAGACCTTGCGGCTGCTGTCGATGCAGGGGTGATAGCCGGCGCTGGTATGGATGTCTTTGTGATCGAGCCTATACCGGAGGACCATCCATACCTGAAGATGCAGCACCCGGAGAGAATGAGGCTTGCCCCTCACGTAGCCTGGGCAAGTGTGGAGGCACGCCAGCGCCTGGTGGGCATTATGGCAGATAATATTCGAAAAGGCTGGTAATAAGCAAAATACGAAAAAAGGATGACTGAAAAGTCATCCTTTTTGCTCCCGAACTTGGACTTGAACCAAGGACCCTCTGATTAACAGTCAGATGCTCTAACCAACTGAGCTATTCGGGAATATGTCTTGTGAAAAAAGGATGATAAACAACCATCCTCTTGCTCCCGAACTTGGACTTGAACCAAGGACCCTCTGATTAACAGTCAGATGCTCTAACCAACTGAGCTATTCGGGAATTTGTGGTCTCAAACGTTATCTGAATCGTTTGGGATTGCAAAGGTACACATTTTTTCTATACCTCCAACCTTTTTCGCAAATTTTTTTTGAAAAAATCGTATCTTTGCATCGTTTTAATGGGATAACCGGCATTTTGCCTAAAAAACAGGTTTTATGGATATCGATCTCTTATCAAAAATGGTCAAGGAACTCATTCTTGACAATGACAGGGTAGTACTCCCCGGACTTGGTTCATTTGTGGCCGAAGTCGTGCCTTCTACTTTTTCGGATAAGGGCTACACCATAAACCCTCCTTATCGTCGTCTGTATTTCCGGGCAAATCCTTCGGAGGGATTGGAGCTGATTGAATTCTATTCGAGGACCAACAAGGTCAGCCAGGATGTGGCAGAAAGAATCATCAGAGATTTCATATCGGAAATGCGGCAGATCCTTCATACCAAAAAGACCGTGGTCTTTCCGGGTCTGGGACGATTAAGGGCGACCAAGGAGAACAATCTGTTTTTCGTGGCTGATGAAGGACTTGATATATATCCCGCAGGTTTCGGACTTGAACCGATATCTTTGAAGACTCATCAGGAAACCAGTGAGGAGGTTACAGCAGCTGTCGCCGGGTTGAGGTCATTGCTTGAAGAGGTGCCGCAGCCTCAGGAGGTACAGACACAGGATGAGCCGTCACAGGAGGCACAACCTCAGAATACTCAGCCACAGGAGCCTCAATTACAGGAACAGCAGCCTGAAATAAGTCTGGAGCCGGTGTCTGAACCAATGGAACCGGAGTCGGAATCAGTTCCGGAATCTATTCCAGAGCCCGAACCGATATCGGAGCAGAAGCCTGATGCGGAACCAGAACCAGCTGCTGAAGAAGTCCAGGAGCAGAGGCCTCGCAGCAGGACCCTGCTGAAAGCAATTCTTGCAGCAGCCTGTGTACTCCTTTTGCTGACTGTTACTTATGCAATTGTGGGAAGAATCTATCCCGAATGGATCGATCAATTCCTATATACCCCGGAAGAACTTAAAATACTTCACCATAAACTATGATAAAGTATATTGAGAATATAACAGTTCCTTGCTACGATACAGATGCCGCCTGGCGCCTGAAGCCTTCTTCATTTATGAATCTGGCTCAGGAAGCAGCCGGCAGGCATGCCGTTCATCTTGGATTCGGATATGATGATCTGATAAAAACCAATACAGCATGGATCCTGTCTCGCGTACACGTTGAGTTCATTGACGCTCCGAAATGGAGAGATGATATCACTCTTACCACATGGCATAAAGGGTTGAACCGCCTTTTCTTCCTGAGGGATTTCATTCTTACCGATGCCCAGGGACGTGAACGAGTGAAGGCTACAACTTCCTGGCTCGTGCTGAACCTTGAGACGCGCAGGCTTGTCCGCGATCCGAAGCTGATGGAAGATGGTACTATCTGTACTGAAAATGTCATCGGGACTCCGGCTGACAAAGTGGTGATGCCTAAAGAATCCGAGCCCGAATTTGTCATGGATCATATCGTGGCATATTCTGACATTGATACGAATGCTCACGCCAATAATGCCATGTATATGCAGTGGGCTATGGATGCCGTGGATTATCAGACAGCTTCCACACGTCCTGTCAAGGAGTTCACCATCAATTTCAATCACGAGACCAAAGCCGGTGACAAGGTAAGCATCTTCCGAGTATCGGAGGAAAGAGAGGACGGACTTCATATCTTTATAGAGGGACGCCTGCCGGAAGCTCAGTCTTTTATTGTGGAAATAGTATTCTGACATATGATCGAACTCATCTATCCATATGATATTGCACCGATTGTGCCTGCTCCGACGGCGGATTCTGCTGCGATAAAGGCCCGTGCCTGCGAATGGCTTCCGATTGTGGAACCTAACGGACTTGTGGTCGGAAGATCGGTAAGGCAATACTGTCACGGAGGAGCAAAACCTCTTCACCCGGTGATACATATCCATATAATTGACAGATTCTCACGTGTTTACCTCCAGAAAAGAGCAATGCATAAGGATATACAGCCCGGGAAATGGGATACTGCGGTCGGAGGACATGTTTCCTACGGAGAATCCTTGATAGAGGCCGTATATCGAGAAGCTTCAGAGGAACTTGGATTCTCTGAGTTCAACCCGATATTTCTGGAAACCTACGAGTTCGAATCATCGGTGGAAAGAGAAATGGTCAATGTCTTTGCGGCAGTAGGTTCATTCGAACTTCAGCCTGATCTGGATGAAGTGGATGAAGGACGCTGGTGGGAGCTCTCCGACATCGATGCCAATCTGGGCAAGGGAATCTTCACCCCGAATTTCGAAAGCGAATTCCAGATGATACGCAGATCTCTGCTGGCACTCCTTTAAAAAACATCTTATACGGGATTTATAGTCAGGATGCGACGGCATTCTGACTTTTTTTGTGTAAGTTTGTCTTTGATATACAAAAGAGAAAATGACTATGTCCAATATCGAATGTTTTGTCCCGTCGATGTCCGGAGAGGATATATCGGTTACAGTGGAATCTTTCAGCAGGAGTGCAGCATTTACAGGTGTGACCATCCTTTCCGGGGTCTCGTTGAGGATGACTGATACCCTCAGAAGCATCGCTGAGGCTGTTTCGGAGAAATTCATCCTGCTGTACACAAAGAATCAGCCGTTGGAAATGGGAATGTTCGCCCTTGACCGTATGCTCTCCATAGCTGAGGATACCGGGGCCGATATGCTCTATGCAGATCATTATAAGCTGGTTGCATGTGAAGATGGAACTGAGCGTAGGGAAAGGCATCCGCTTATAGCATGCCAGAAGGGCGCGCTCAGGGATGATTTTGATTTCGGAAGTGTGCTTGTCTTCAGAAGCAGTTCTTTCAAAAGGGCGGTAAGGGCTATGGAGGCCGATTATGAGTTCGGTGCGCTCTATGACCTGAGGCTCCGAATGAAGAATATCGTGCATATAAATGAGTACCTTTATACGGAAATCGAGACAGATACACGTAAATCGGGAGAAAAGCTCTTCGATTATGTAGATCCTAAGAACAGGGAAGTCCAGATCGAAATGGAAAAGGTCTGCACAGCTCATCTCAAGCGTATCGGGGCATGGCTGGAACCGAAGTTCAAGGATACGGATATCAATGAGTTTGCGGACAATGATTTCACGGTTACGGCAAGTGTTGTGATCCCTGTATTCAACAGGGCAAAGACCATTATGGATGCTGTCAGAAGCGCACTGTCCCAGACGGCGGACTTTCCATACAATGTCATTGTGGTGGACAACCATTCGACAGACGGTACGACAGAGATTCTGACTGCTATGGCATCTGAAGATCCGCGCCTGAAGCATATCATCCCGGCAAAATACGATCTCGGGATCGGCGGCTGCTGGAATCTGGCGGTTCACCACGAACTTTGCGGAGAATACGCCGTGCAGCTCGACAGTGATGATGTCTATAGCGGCCCGGATACCCTTCAGAAGATCGTTGATGCCTTCCGTGAGCAGAAATGTGCAATGGTTGTAGGTACTTATCAGATGACAGACTTTCAGATGAACCCTATCCCTCCCGGTGTAATCGACCATAAAGAGTGGACTGAGGATAATGGTCGTAACAATGCATTGAGGATTAATGGATTAGGCGCTCCGAGAGCTTTCTGGACTCCGCTTCTGCGCACTGTCAATCTTCCGAATACAAGTTATGGTGAGGATTATGCTCTGGGCTTGAGAATCAGCCGCGAATATCGCATCGGACGTATCTATGATGTGCTTTACTGCTGCCGTAGGTGGGATGGGAATTCAGATGCCGCACTCGATATCGACAAGGTCAATGCAAACAATCAATATAAAGACCGCATCCGTACCTGGGAGCTGGAGGCAAGAATCAGAATGAACAGAAATGCATAACAAGTCAATATATAAGTTTGTCGGTGACCAGCTTTCCCGCTGGCCGCTTGCATGTGACAATTTCAGGGCATTGAAGAATGTCAAGGTGCGTGAGATGGATGCGGGAGGACTGAAGGTCAAGCTTCAGTTCAATCCGGCCCGGATAGTATCTTCTGCAGCAAAGCTTGACAAGAAGGATATTGCCAAAAGAAAATGTTTCCTCTGCAGGGACAATCGTCCTCCGGAACAGATAATGCTGAAATTCGAAGGACGTAAGAATAAGAAATATCATATTCTGGTCAATCCATACCCTATTTTCCCTGAGCATCTGGTGATAGCTGAGGCGAAGCATACAGATCAGAGCATCAGACAGAGATATGTTGATATGCTGGATCTGGCAAGGAAGTATAGTGGATTCACTTTTTTCTACAATGGTCCCCGAAGTGGGGCTTCTGCTCCGGATCATCATCATTTCCAGGCTGCTCCAAGCCATATAATCCCTCTGGAATGCGATGTAGATAAGCTTTTCACCCTGCCCGAAGATGAGAGTGCATTGAAGTATATTGCTTCTCTTCAGGATGCCCGGCTTTATCACTATCAGAAATTCACAACAGGAGTCTTTGCCCTGAGGGCTGAGACTTCGAAGTCTATGGCAAAGCTTTTCTATCGTCTTCTTGATTGTGCCGAGATTCCGGAAGGTGACAGCGAACCGATGTTTAATCTCTTCACTTACTGGCGTGACGGAGAATTCAGGTCCATAGTGATTTTCCGCAGCCGTCATCGTTCGCACCACTATTTCAGCGAAGGACCGGATCATCTCACGATGAGCCCGGGCTGTGCCGATATGGGAGGCGTGTTCATCGTACCGGTTGAGGCTGAGTATGAGAAACTTACACCTGAACTTCTCGCAGAAATGCTTGCCGAGGTATCGGTAAGCAAGGAAGAGGAAGCGGTCATCATTGACCGCATGACCCGTACCCAGCCTATGATAGAAGTGGGTGTCATGTCTGGCAAAGAGATCGAGTTCGAGATTCTTTCTGATGGAGCCGGACCGAGAAAGGCTGCGCTTAAAGAAGGGAAGATAGAGTATGACGGCGCTTTGTACGATGAGCTTTATTTCGGTTCTCAGACACCTTCAACGATGTTTGCCGAACCATCTTTTGTCCTTCACGGAGTGACTATCGGTGTGGATTTCCATTGGGAGAGAAAGGAAGACCAGAAATTTGCCGGAGCATTGAAGATCATTGTCAATAAGGATAAGCTTACTGCTGTAAATGTGGTCGGTGTGGAGGATTATCTGCTCAGTGTCATATCATCTGAAATGAGTGCCTCGGCGTCGGAAGAATTCCTGAAGGCTCATGCAGTCATTTCCCGTTCCTGGCTGATGGCCCAGATCGCATCCTCAAGGAAAGAAAGGAAAGTCGCTGTTCCTCCGGGAATTACAGACCTTCCATCCCTTGTGACCCATCTGGAAATGGCCGGACATGCTGACTGCGTACAGACACAGGGTGAAGATGAATATACCTGTATCAGATGGTATGATCACGATGACCATAAACTTTTTGATGTCTGTGCGGACGACCATTGCCAGAGATATCAGGGACTGACACGAGCTACCGGAAAGACGGTCAGAAAAGTCATTGACAGTACATGGGGACAGGTCCTGACCTATGAGGGAGAACTCTGCGATGCACGTTTCTCCAAGTGCTGCGGAGGAAGAATGGAAACTTTCGACACCTGCTGGGAAGATAAAGACTATGCATACCTCCAGCCTTTGGCTGATGCACCGGGACATAATGACGGAGAAAAATGTTTCTGTGATACGGATGACAAAGCTATCCTCTCACAGGTACTGAACAATTATGATCAGGAAACAATAGATTTCTACCGTTGGACGACAGAATATGACAAGACAGCTCTCGCAGACCTTATCGAAAGAAAAAGCGGTATTCATATCGGTGAGCTGCTTTCAATGGAACCGCTTGAAAGAGGCGCCTCGGGAAGAATCCGGAAACTAAGGATAAGAGGCTCGGAAAAAAACATGGTTGTAGGCAAGGAACTGGAGATCAGAAGAATCCTTTCTGAAAGTCATCTGAAGAGTTCTGCCTTCGATGTGGAAATCACTTCTGATAAAGTGATTCTCAGAGGTTCCGGATGGGGACATGGTGTGGGACTATGTCAGATAGGAGCCGCAGTGATGGCCTCGAAAGGATATACTTACAAGCAGATTCTGGAACACTATTATCCTAAATCGATTTTACAATGAAAAGCAATATGAATCCCTGGTGGTGGATACCCACTTTGTACTTCGCGGAAGGCCTCCCATATTTCATCGTGAACAATATTTCTGTGATAATGTTCAACAATATGGGTATGCCTAAGGGTGAAATGGCCTTGTATACCAGTATGCTCTATCTTCCGTGGGTGATCAAACCCTTGTGGAGCCCGTTCGTGGATATAATCAAGACCAAGCGCTGGTGGATATCGGCGATGCAGATAATCATGTCTGCGGCATTTGCATTGTTGGCATTCAGCCTGCCGCATCCTTCGGCAGATGTGATCGCTGAAGGTGTCACCTCCGTGTCGCTCTTCAAACTGACGTTGGTCCTTTTCTGGATCACAGCATTTGCTTCCGCGACTCATGATATTGCCGCAGACGGTTTCTATATGCTTGCTCTCAAGCCTAAGGAGCAGGCCGTCTTTGTCGGTATCCGCAGTACCTTCTACCGTCTTGCCTCCATATTCGGACAGGGAGTCCTGGTGGTGATTGCGGGAATGTTGGAAAGAAAGACCGGGGATATTCCTCAAGCTTGGTCCATTACATTGCTGGTCACCGCTGTAATCTTTTCAGCAGCGACTCTCTGGCATACTTTCAGCCTCCCTCGGCCGGATGCGGATGCCCTCCGTCAGAATGGGCAGACAGCCAAGGATATCATCATTGAGTTCCGAAGGACATTCGCGACTTTCTTCCGCAAGAAGTTCATCTGGATCTCGATGCTCTTCATGCTCCTGTATCGACTTCCGGAGGCATTCCTTGTCAAGATGATGAATCCTTTCCTTCTGGATCCCGTTTCGGAAGGAGGACTTGGCCTTGCTACCGAGACCGTAGGATGGGTATATGGAACAATCGGAGTGGCAGCATTGACAGTCGGAGGTATACTGGGCGGTATCGCGGCATCAAGATGGGGGCTCAAGAAGGCATTGTGGCCGATGGCGGCGGCATTGACCCTTCCATGTCTTTCGTTTGTGTTCCTGGCGGCATTCCAGCCTCAAAGCCTTTGGCTTACAAGTGCTTGCGTCGCTTTGGACCAGTTCGGTTACGGTTTCGGATTTACCGCATATATGCTATATCTGATCTACTTCTCTGAAGGTGAATTCAAGACGGCACATTATTCGCTCTGCACTGCATTCATGGCCTTGAGCATGATGCTTCCGGGAATGGTGGCCGGATACATTCAGGAAGGCCTCGGCTACACGAATTTCTTCATCTTTGTAATGGTCTGCTGTCTGGTTACAGTCGGCGTGACGATGATGGTGAAGGTGGATCCGGAATATGGTAGAAAGTAAAGCGGATATGAAAAGGATTTTTATGATGTCAGCCCTTGCAGCAATGGTGGCCTGCGGTGGTCAGGATGTAACCCCGGCAGAAGGATCACAGACAGGTTTTGCCCTGTCCTTTTTCAGAAATGTAAATGCTGTGACGGCCCCGGAAGAAAATATAGTGGTTTCTCCATACAGTGCCGGAATGGTTCTGGCTATGCTGGAAGCCGGTGCGGAAGGTCAGACCAAGGCCGAACTGGATAATGCCCTCAATGGCGCTGTATTCGGTAAACAGGAGCTTGATGGTGGCGATAACACCATAGTGCAATCTTCCAATGCAGTATGGATCAGTGACAATTTCAGTGTCCGTAACCGTTATGTGAGTCATCTCGAAAATGATTTTGCTGCATTCATTGATACGCAGAACTTCAGTTCCCCTTCAGCAGTGAATGTCATAAACGACTGGTGTGCGGAAAAGACATCCGGAAAAATAAAAAAGATAATCGAACGCGTCAGCCCTGATATGGTGATGCTTCTGGTCAATGCATTGTATTTCAATGCTCCTTGGGCTGTCGCCTTTGATGCTGATGCGACTCGCGAAGCCATTTTCCACGGCAGAAACGGCGATACAACAGTGCCGATGATGGCCCGCAAGTCTATGTTCAATTATGCTGAATATCAGGGAGCGAAGATGATTGAGGTTCCGTATGAGGGAGAAAAGTATGCAATGTATATTGTCCTTCCGCCTTCGGGAATATCACCTGATGCTTTCCTTCCCTATATTGGCGAGAATCAATATAAGTCGGCGATGTCACTTCTTGCTCCTAAGGAAGTGGTCCTGAATATGCCGAAATTCACAAATGAGACCTCTCTCATACTTAACAGGACATTGGAGAATATGGGAGTCAGGACTGCATTTACTTCAGCTGCTGATTTCAGTGGAATATCTGTTTCAGGCCCATTGAACGTCAGTATTGTAAAGCAGAAATGCTATATCGATGTTACGGAAAAGGGTACTGAAGCAGCTGCGGTAACCAGTGCTCAGGTCAGACTTACGGCTGTCCGCCCTTCAGTGACCATGACAGTGGACCGCCCTTTCATATTCATTATAGCTGATATGGAAAACAAGGATATCTTATTCGCGGGTAAAATTGTAAATATTTGATAAATAGAAGCTTAATCTGTGAGATAATTATGAGGAAATTGTTCTTTATCTGTGCTGCGTTGGCTGCTCTTTTGTCTTGCTCAACTACGGCAGTGGCTGTCGAGCCTGTAGTCAAGACCGGTATAGAGGTACTTCGTGACAGAGAATTTGAAGGATTGAAAGGCAAGCGCGTGGGCCTGGTTACAAATCCCAGCGGTGTGGACAGATACCTTAATTCTACTGTGGATATTTTATATAATGCCCCCGGAGTAGAGCTGGTCGCTCTCTATGGACCTGAGCACGGTGTGCGAGGGGACGTCTATGCCGGAGGACATGTTACTGATACTAAGGATGAGGCGACAGGACTGCCTGTTTATTCGATTTATGGCTCTACCAGAAAACCGACTCCTGAAATGCTCGAAGGAATCGATGTGATGGTATATGATATCCAGGATGTGGGAGTACGTTCCTATACATTCATCAGTACTCTTGGACTGGTTATGGAGGCCTGCGGAGAGAAAGGGATCGAAGTAATGGTGCTTGACAGGCCAAATCCTTTGGGAGGAAATAAGATAGAGGGCTGCTATGTGGAGCCTGGTTACTTCTCGTTTGTCAGCCAGTATGAGATACCTTATGTCTATGGACTGACGGTCGGTGAACTGGCTGTCATGATAAACGAGGAAGGCATGAACCGTGGCCAGAAAGGCAATCAGGCCCCGGCGCATTGTAAGCTTACGGTAATCCCGATGGAAGGCTGGACCCGTGATATGCTGTATGAAGACACTGCACTTCCTTGGGTGCTCCCTTCTCCGAACATCCCGTTCAAGGAGACTCCAATGTATTATGCTGCGGCTGGTGTCTGTGGCGAATTGTACGGATTCATGAATATCGGTATCGGATATACCCTTCCGTTCCAGGTGTTCGGAGCTACCTGGCTTGATCCTGAAAAACTCAAATCCCGCCTCGAATCATATTCCCTTCCGGGCGTTTCATTCAGAACAATTTATTTCAAGCCTTTTTCCGGCAGCCAGAAAGGGCAGCTAGTGAAAGGTCTCCAATATTTCTTTACAGACTATGAAAGTGCCCGTATAACTGAGACCCAATTCTATGTGATGCAAGCAGTTGCAGAACTCTATCCGGACAAGAAGGCTTTCGAGATCATAAGTGGCTACGGCCTCTTTGATAAAGTATGTGGCACGGATTATGTTAGAACAGAATTCCAGAAGCGGTATGACTTTACCGACATCAAGGACTATTGGCGGAAGGACGAAGAGGCTTTCCGCGAATTGTCGCAAAGGTATTACATCTATTAATCCCTAAAACGGCACGATTATGAGAACAGTCAGAACAGCATTTGCCACAATATTGACCGCACTGGCTTTTGTGGCATTCGAGTCTGGTGCTGATGCACAGGCACGCAGAGGGGAGTCCCGTTCTACTACCGGCACTTCAAGTACCACCTCCAGAAGTAGAAACGTTACTGTAACCAAACCGAACAATTCAAAACCTTCTGGCACAGTCACAAGGCAGACCGGCACATCGCCCCGTCCTTCGGGAGCTGTACGCCCTGCAGCACCGTCAGACAGAAAACAGCCAGCAGCTCGTCCATCGGTCAATACATCAGGAGAAAAGAAACCGAGTACGACAGTATCCCGTCCGGCGACTCAGACGCGACCTGTAACGACAAGACCTTCGGGAAATGCAGTCAAACCGGCAAAGCCAGGTAACAACGGGGCTTACAAGAGTCCTGACCGTGACAAGCCTGTTTCGGTATCCAGACCAGCTGCACGTCCGAGCCGTCCTTCGAGTACTGCGTCTGCCGGCAGACCTTCTGTCCGACCAGATGCAGGACATGCGGAAAAACCAGGCAAGCCGGTTCAGCATCGCCATGACCGCAGACCTGAGCCTCCAAGAGTTCATCATCACGACAGGGATTTCATCGTATATGACAGACCTTCACACTTCTGGACAGGACACAATCATTGCTATGGTCACAGAGTGAGAATCCTCCCTTCGCATGTGAGAAGATACTTTTATCACGGTGTTACATATTATTGTTACAATGATATATGGTATCGCCCGTTCGGAGGATATTATGTGGTCTGCAGACCTCCTCGCGGAACAATTCTCGCAGCCAATCTCATTGCTGACATGACTTGGGCGGCGGTAAGGCTCTCGTATTACTACACAGTAGCGAACACTTACAGCAAGATAACCGAGAATAATGCTTATATCGCTCAGCAGAATGCAATAATTGCCCAGAACAATGCGACAATAGCAGCTCAGAACCAGGCAATTGCAATGAATCAGCAGCTTGCTGCGCAGGCATACGGACTGGCAAACGAGCTTGGACTTGTTCAGAGTTACGCTGCAGCAGGAAGTCCTTATTATTACCAGGATGGAGTTTTCTACTCAATGGATTCTGATGGCGAGTACAAGGTGATACTTCCTCCAGCCGGTGCCTTGGTAGAGAATCTGCCTGAGGATTATGAGATGGTTACTCTGAACGGAGAAGAATATTATAAGGTAGATGATACAGTCTACAGGGTGACAATCAGCGAAGGAAAACCATACTTCGAGGTGCTCGGACAGCTCTACGCTTAGCTGATCCTGTCGAAAGTCTCTTTCAGGATACTGTCATCTCCGGATGAGTTTAGTTCAATGCTGAAGCCTTCATTATGGATGAGGGCTTCAGTTTTCATTATGTCCTTTAGATGGCGGGCGACTGCCGGTGCCGGATCGATGATTTGAATCTCTCTGTCAGGATAAAGATCATTGGCAGTCTTTGTGATTGTCTCACAAAGGAAAGGATAGTGCGTGCATCCGAGGACTATTCTGTCTGCGCCCTCGTCCAGAAGCGGTTTCAGGCTATCTTTGACAATATTTTCAGCTTCGTCTCCTGTAAGACATCCTTTTTCTACCAGTTCGACGAATCCATGACCGATATGTTCCACTATCTTTACTCCTTCCGAGAATTTTTCTCTGGTATGCAGATACTTGTCAGCCTTGAGTGTACCTGCAGTGGCAAGAACCCCAACGACTCCGGTCTTCGTACTCTTTACTGCAGGTTTTACTGCAGGTTCCATTCCTATGAACTTTATCGGAAATTCTGCCCTTAGGGTGGAGATGGCTGCTGCTGTGGCCGTATTGCAGGCTACAACAATAATTTCAGCTCCCTTGCCGATGAGGAAGCTGGTGATTTCCCTTGCCCTTCCGATGATGTATTCCACGGATTTCTCACCGTAAGGACAATGGGCATTGTCAGAATAATAAATGTAACTTTCCTCGGGAAGCAGTTTGCGGACCTCCCTGAAGACGGAAAGTCCGCCTACTCCCGAGTCAAATATTCCTATCATTATCTTGTAAGTTTATCGATCAATCTGATCTCCTCTTCGGAGAATCCTGTATTCCTGATGCTCTGTATGTTGGACTTCAGCTGTTCCACACTGCTGGCCCCTACGATGACAGAGGTTACACGATCGTCATTCAATACCCAGGCCAATGCCATCTGGGCCAGACTCTGTCCTCTTCCTTTTGCTATCTCATTCAGCTGTTCCAGTGTCTGCATCATCTCAGGAGTAAGGCTGTCCTTTTTCAGTGAGAAGTTTCTTGCAGCTCTGGAGTCTGCTGGGATACCATTGAGATATCTGTCTGTGAGAAGTCCCTGGGCGAGTGGGGAGAATACGATGAATCCTGATCCGTTATCCTGAGCCTGAGCAAGCAGGCCCTCATCCTCAGGTTCTCTATGGAGCATATTGTATTTCAGCTGGTGGAGCAGGCAAGGCGTGTTGTGCTCTTTCAAATATCGATATGCGAATTCTGCCGCTTCGTGAGGATAATTGGAAATGCCCGCATAAAGCGCTTTGCCGCTGCGGACAATATCCACCAATGCCTGCATTGTCTCCTCAAGAGGAGTGCCCGGATCATATCGGTGTGAATAGAATATGTCCACATAGTCAATCTTCATCCTCTTCAGGCTTTGGTCGAGGCTGCTTATCAGATACTTGCGTGAACCCTTGTCTCCATATGGCCCTGGCCACATGTCATAGCCGGCCTTTGTGGAAATGAACATCTCATCCCTGTATGGACGAAGATCGCTCTGCATGATCTGGCCGAAAGTGGACTCGGCGCTTCCATAGGATGGTCCGTAATTATTGGCCAGATCGAAATGGCATATGCCGTTGTCAAAGGCATGCAGAAGTATTTCGCGGCTTCGTGCCAGAGGTGCTGTGTCTCCGAAATTCTGCCATAGGCCAAGGGAGATTTCCGGAAGCATGATTCCGCTTTTGCCGCATCTGCGGTACTTCATTCCGCTTTCGTAGCGTGATTCTGATGCTGAATATACAGGGCTAGTCATAGCTGATAAAGTTTATATGAGTACAAATATACTCTTTTTTGTTAATTTTGCGTCTTGTTAAATTATATGCTTATGTCGCTTGTGATCCCTAAGGGCTACCGTAATGTCTTGGGTAGTGTCGAAAATACAGAAAAGGCAATCAAGGCCGTTAAGGATATGTTCCAGGATAATCTCTCTGCTCAGCTGGCCCTTCTCAGGGTTACGGCTCCTATGGTAGTGATGAGCGGAATGGGATTGAATGACGATCTCAGCGGAGTGGAAAATCCTGTGGCTTTTCCTGTGAAGGGTGTTGGTGGTGCTCAGGCGGAAATCGTCCATTCCCTTGCCAAGTGGAAAAGAATCAAGCTTGCGCAGATGAATGTTCCTGCAGGACGAGGAATATATACCGATATGAATGCGTTGAGACCGGAGGAAGATCTGGACAATATTCATTCGATATATGTGGATCAGTGGGACTGGGAGAAGGTTATTGCTCCGGAGCAGCGCAGCCTCAGTTTCCTGAAGAAGGTGGTGCGTAGAATCTATGAAGCTATCAAGGTGACAGAGAATAAGTTATATGTCGAGTTTCCTCAGATAGAGCCTATGCTTCCTGATGATATATATTTTGTTCATGCCGAAGAGCTCCTTCAGATGTATCCGGGACTTGCACCGAAAGAAAGAGAGGATGCTGTGACCCGAAAGCATAAGGCCGTGTTTGTAATCGGTATTGGAGGAGCTCTGACAGACGGCAATCCTCACGATGGAAGGGCAGCTGACTATGATGACTGGACTACATTGAATGATGATGGCTATCACGGACTTAACGGTGATCTCCTACTATGGAATCCAGTCTTGGAGAGTGCATTTGAAGTATCAAGCATGGGTATCCGTGTAGATGCTCAGGCACTGAAACGTCAGCTATATCTTAAAGGTGAACAGTTCAAGATGGAGCTGCTCTATCATAAAATGCTTCTGGAAGGGAAGCTTCCATATACAATCGGCGGTGGTATAGGTCAGTCCCGACTTTGCATGTTTTTGTTGAGGAAGGCGCATATCGGTGAAATCCAGAGCAGTATATGGCCGGAAGACATGCGTGAGAAGTGCCATAATGCTGGGATTGACCTTGTGTAAGGCATTAATTTCAGTTATCTTTGCAAGATATTTTATTGAGATGATAAGTTTAGAACAGATAAAGGATTTGCAGCAGCGTGTGGACACGCTGGGAAGATGCATCAGTGTGGAGGATAAACGTGCCGAGGTGGCCGACAGAGAACAGAAGACTCTGGCTGCGGACTTTTGGGATGACCCTAAGGCAGCGGAAAAATTCCTGAAGGAAAGTGCGGGAATCAAGTTCTGGGTGACGGAATTTGACAAGATTGTTTCAGGGATCGAGGATCTGAATGTGCTGCTGGAGTTCGAGGATGAAGAAATTGACGTGGCCTATACGGCGGTCCTTGCGGATCTGGAGGCTCTTGAACTTCGCAATATGCTCGGAGAGGAAGGTGATAATCTGGGAGCTGTGCTTACCATAAACTCTGGTGCTGGCGGAACGGAGGCCAATGACTGGTCGGCGATGCTTATGCGTATGTATATACGATGGGCGGAGCGGAACGGATATAAGGTGACGATCACTGACGAACTGGAGGGAGAGGATGCCGGAATCAAGTCTGTGACAATGCAGGTTGAGGGAGATTATGCATTCGGGTATCTCAAGGCAGAGAGCGGAGTGCACCGCCTCGTGCGAATCTCTCCTTTCAATGCACAGGGAAAGCGACAGACCACGTTCTCTTCTGTCTTTGTATACCCTTTGGTGGACGATTCCATTGAAATTGAAATCAATGCGGGGGATCTCGAGTGGGATACCTATCGTTCGAGCGGTGCCGGCGGACAGAATGTGAATAAGGTCGAGACAGGAGTCCGTGTAAGACATATTCCTTCGGGAATCGTGGTCGAGAATACTGAAACGCGTTCACAGCTTGACAACCGACAGAATGCTCTCAGAATCCTGAAATCGCGTCTTTATGATATTGAACTTAAGAAACGTCAGGAAAAACAGGCTGAACTGGAAGGACAGAAGAAAAAGATCGAGTGGGGCTCGCAGATCAGAAGTTACGTTCTGCATCCATACAAAATGGTGAAGGATCTTCGAACCGGTTATGAAACCTCCGATACTCAAGGTGTTTTGGATGGCGATCTGAATGACTTTATGAAGGTTTTTCTGATGGAAAACAACTGATTGTTACAATAATGTTAATTCCTGCAAGTGTCTGCAACATTTGCGGGAATTTCTGCATCTATAGGTCGGTGTAGTAAAATTTAACTTAAATGAAACGAATTTTAGTAGTCTTTCTGATATTATTGTCATCTATTGGTTCTGCTCTGGCTCAGAATGAAGTGGCTGAAAAGGCAGATACCATCAAGTTCCCTTTTTCTATCAAAGCCTATCCTTTCAGAGGAGCATATCTTGACGGTGGAGTGCACTGGGAGAAGTTCGGAGGAGCATATCCTGCCGGTCTGAATCTTGGTTTTGAGCTTCCTTCCACACAGCAGCGTCCATGGCAGCAGTACCTTGGAAATGCGACAGTCGGTGTGGGACTTTCATGGCTTGATTTCGGACATAAGATGCTCGGTCATTCTATTGCATTGTACCCATATATATTATTGAATGCCATTGATACAGAATATTTTCAGATGAGATTCAAGGTGGCTGGTGGTCCTGCTGCTGTGACTGAACACTGGTATACCCAGGCGGACCAGAATCCGGATAATTATTATGAACCTACGGTAAATACGATTTTCGGCTGTACTATCAATGCATATCTTAATGCGGGAATCAATCTCAATGTCCCGATAACCCGTTATCTGGCGCTCGGAGGAGAATTCGGATTTTTCCATATGAGCAACGGCCGTACATGTATGCCGAACATCGGAGTAAATGCCATCTACGGTTCTTTGGGAGTCACAGCTACATTCAATTCTGAAGTGAAGAAGACTCCTGTAACATTCCCTGACCTTCCCTATGGATGGGCTGTCAATATCACAGGAGCGGCAGGAGCTCAGAAGGCTGCTATTGAAGATCCGAACAGATTCCTCATCTCAAGTCTCCATGCAGGTGCTGTCTATCATGTGAACAATTGGTACGCTTTCGGCCTCGGACTGGATGTGTTCTATAATGGTGGCATTACCAAGAATACAGGACGTAATCTGTATTGTGGCGGTTATTATGATATTGACCTGAATGAGAATGGCGAGATAGAGAAGAACGAGGAAAATGTCTTGTGTACCACATGTGGCAGCGAAAGAGGAGTGGATTATTCTTTTGCCCAGAAGACGCGCGCAGGATTGGCCTTGAATAATGAATTCAAATTCGGAAGAGTTACTGCTATACTTGACTGGGGTGTCTATTTCTATAATCCGGCCCGCAATCTGTACTATGATTACCATAAGGATAATCATGGAACGGTCGTTCCTAAGCGTCCTTTGGCATATAAGACTCCGCACGGAGCGGGCGGTGAAGAGGCTCCTCACTATTTCAGACTCGGTGCGAAATGCCGCGTATGGGATAATCTGTATGTCCAGACTACCATGAAGTGCCATCTCCATATTGCTGAATTCATCGAGTTCGGTCTCGGCTACCAGATTCCTTTTTATAAAAAAGGTTGTCGTCCTGAAGGAAAGAGCAAGATCTTCCATTACAGTAAGGAATGGTGGAAGGAATAACCCTCCATAAGACTTTTAACCACTGCTTCGGCGGTGGTTTTTTGTTTCTGTCCATAAAAACGGCGGTTTTCTTGGCCGAGGTCCGGGATATTTGTTATATTTGCATGATTTGAATGAAAATTTAAACTAACATTATACAAAATGGCTGAATTTAAGTATGCACCAATGTTTCAGCTTGGCGAGGACAAGACTGAATACTACAAGATTCCTGGTTCGGAGAAGTATGTAAGTACTGGCGAATTCGAGGGACATGAGATCCTTAAGATTGAAAAGGAGGCTCTTACTGTAATGTCTAACACTGCTTTCCGCGATGTTTCATTCATGCTCCGTCCTGAGCATAATGAGATGGTGGCTAAGATTCTCCATGATCCTGAGGCTTCGGAGAACGACAAGTATGTGGCTCTTACATTCCTACGCAATGCAGAAGTTGCATGCAAGGGTAAGCTTCCTTTCTGCCAGGATACAGGTACAGCTATCATCCACGGTGAGAAAGGCCAGCAGGTATGGACAGGCTGCGACGATGAAGAGGCTCTTTCACTCGGAGTATACAAGACTTATACAGAGGAGAACCTCCGTTACTCGCAGAATGCTCCTCTCAATATGTACGACGAGGTGAACACAAAGTGCAACCTCCCTGCACAGATCGATATAGAGGCTACTCACGGTGCTGAGTATCACTTCCTTTGCGTTACAAAGGGCGGTGGATCAGCAAACAAGACTTACCTCTATCAGGAGACAAAGGCTATCCTTAATCCTCAGACTCTCGTTCCGTTCCTCGTAGCGAAGATGAAGACTCTCGGAACAGCTGCATGTCCTCCATATCACGTTGCTTTTGTGATCGGTGGTACTTCAGCTGAAAGAAACCTCCTTACAGTGAAGCTCGCTTCATGCAAGTACTATGACAACCTTCCTACAACAGGTGACGAGACCGGACGCGCATTCCGTGATGTAGAACTTGAGAAACTTGTTCTCGAAGAGGCACACAAGATCGGACTTGGTGCACAGTTCGGCGGTAAGTACTTTGCTCATGATGTACGTATCATCCGTCTCCCACGTCACGGCGCTAGCTGCCCTGTAGGACTCGGAGTAAGCTGCTCTGCAGACCGTAACATCAAGACCAAGATCAATAAGGACGGTATCTGGATCGAGAAGCTCGATGACAATCCGTCACGTCTCATCCCTGAGGAACTCCGTCAGGCAGGAGAAGGCGAGGCTGTAAAGATCAATCTCGACCAGCCGATGTCAGAGATTCTCAAGGAGCTCACAAAGTATCCTGTATCAACTCGTCTCAGCCTCAACGGTACCATCATCGTAGGTCGTGACATCGCTCACGCAAAGATCAAGGAGCGCCTCAACAGGGGAGAAGAGATGCCTCAGTACCTCAAGGATCATCCTATTTACTACGCTGGTCCTGCGAAGACCCCTGCAGGAATGGCATGTGGTTCTATGGGACCTACTACTGCAGGCCGTATGGACTCATACGTTGACCTCTTCCAGAGCCACGGCGGCAGCATGATCATGCTCGCTAAGGGTAACCGCGCTCAGTGCGTTACTGACGCCTGCCAGAAGTACGGCGGATTCTACCTCGGCTCTATCGGTGGCCCTGCAGCGATCCTCGCTCAGAACAATATCAAGAGCATCGAGTGCGTAGAGTACCCAGAGCTTGGAATGGAAGCTATCTGGAAGATCAAGGTAGAGGACTTCCCTGCATTCATCCTCGTGGACGACAAGGGTAACGACTTCTTCAAGAAGCTCGGTCTTTAATATACTCTGATACATTGACAGGTATCCGCGGATTAATCCACGGATACCTTTTTACATAATATGCTGAACTGGTATGAAAAGAATCATCGCAATCATTTCCGCAATATTGCTGTCTTCCGCAGCATATGCCGGTGAAAATTCTCCGGCTCCTCAGATAGTGAATGTTTTCGGAAGACAGACAGTTTCCTTGGACGGTCTTTGGAAAACCATTGTCGATCCGTATGAAAACGGATATTACAATTACAGGATGCAGCCTCACTCGGATGCAGGCTCGTATTTCGCAGACAGAAACTTCGATGCCGACCGCAGAGTCCTCTATGAGTACAATTTCAATACGGACTACACCTTGATGGTGCCGGGTGACTGGAATACTCAGAGGGATAAGCTCTACTATTATGAGGGCACGGTCTGGTACAGAAATATATTCGACTGGCAGCCGAAACCAGACAGACGTACTTTCGTATATTTCGGTGCGGCGAATTATGAGGCGATTGTCGGACTCAACGGAAAGAAGATTGCCAGGCATGTCGGGGGATATACCCCTTTCAATGTGGAGGTGACCGGTATGCTTAAGGAAAAGGACAACTCGTTGATAGTCAAGGTGGACAATAAGAGGCATGCTGACGGGGTGCCGACATTGAACTCGGACTGGTGGAATTATGGAGGCATTACGCGCAGCGTGATGATTGTGGAGACTCCTATGACCTTCATCCGTGATTATAGCCTTCAATTAAATCATGATGATCCGAGAAAGATCGAGGGATGGGTGCAGCTGGATGGAGAGCAGGCTCTGCAAGAAGTCACAGTTGAGATTCCGGAACTTAAGGCGAAGGTCACAGCACATACTGATGCCGAAGGTTTTGCCCGCTTTGAGGTCAAGGCAAAGCCTGAATACTGGTGCCCGGAGAATCCGAAGCTATATCAGGTGTCGTTGACCTGCGAGACTGATGCAGTGACTGACAGAATCGGTTTCAGAACAATAGCTACGGAAGGGACTAAGATCCTGTTGAACGGAGAACCTGTGTTCTGCAAAGGAGTGTCGATTCACGAGGAAATGCCGTATTCTGCAAGTGGAAGAGCATATTCAGAAGAGCATGCACGTACATTGCTGGGATGGGCTAAGGAAATGGGATGCAATTTCGTCAGATTGGCCCATTATCCCCATAATGAACATATGGTGAGAGTGGCAGAGGAGATGGGACTTATGGTCTGGTCGGAGATTCCGGTTTATTGGACCATTCAGTTTGAAAATCCAGAGACTTATGCCAATGCAGAGGCTCAGCTGGCTGATATGATAACCCGTGACCGCAACAGGGCCAATGTAATAATCTGGTCAGTAGCCAATGAAACTCCGCATGGGGCGGCGCGTCTGGAATTCCTGAAGAAACTCATTGCCAAGACCCGTGAAATGGATCCTACGCGACTGGTAAGTGCTGCGATGGAGAAAGATAATATCGATGCTGTGACAGTTACCGTCAAGGATGAACTTGTCGATTATGTCGATCTGATCAGTTTCAATCAGTATGTCGGATGGTATGATGGCAGCTCAGAAAAATGCGACCGGATGAACTGGGTGTTCGATGTGAAGAAGCCGGTATTCATTTCCGAGTTCGGCGGTGGTGCCGTTTATGGAAGACATGGTGATGTATCAGAAAGGTTTACTGAAGAATATCAGGAAGACCTTTATCAGAGAAGTGTCGATATGCTTGACCGTATAGAGGGACTTGCGGGAACCACTCCTTGGATATTGAAGGATTTCCGTTCACCTCGACGTCAGCTTGTCGGAATCCAGGATGATTTCAACAGGAAGGGTCTCATCTCTGATCAGGGAGGAAAGAAGAAGGCCTTCTTCGTGATGAAAAGATGGTATGAGAGTAAATAAACAAAGCCGGTCATTTGACCGGCTTATTGTTTAGGTTGGGATATCAGGATTCGAACCTGAACAGACAGAACCAAAATCTGTAGTGCTACCGTTACACCATATCCCAATTCCGTCGGCAAAGATACCACTAATTTTGCTTTTCTGCAAATACTTTAAAACAGTCCGTAGATCAGATTCCATACCAGGAACCTTGCGAACTTACCGACCAGAAGAAGAATCATCGTCCAGCCGGGGCGGGTTTTGTAGAATCCCAGGGCAATGGCGATCACATCTCCTATGATTGGAATCCAGGCTGTCAGGGCCAGCCATACTCCATACCTGTCTATTCTTTCTTTCTGCTTCTGAAGTGTTTCTGGCTTGACTTTGAACCATTTTTCGATCCATTCCCATTTGCCTATCCATCCGATCCAGTAAGTGAGTACACTCCCCAGCCAGTTACCGAGAGTGCCGACAAGAAGACAGCTTACAGGACTCTGGGTAGCAGCCAATATTGCCAGATACAGCGCATCTGAGCTGAAGGGAAATATGGTCGCGGCCAGAAATGTCCCTATGAAAAGTCCGAAAAGCCCCAGTCCTTCAAGCCATTCCATCCTTATTTCCTTTTATTGCGGAAGAATTCTGTTACAAGATTCGAACATTCATCTGCAAGCACGCCTGAAACCACTTCCGTCTTGGGATGCATCAGGGAAGGGGAGAATAAAGAGAATCCTCTTTTGGGGTCAGACGCGCCGAATACCACTCTTCCGATCTGGGCCCATGCCAATGCGCCCGCACACATCGGGCAAGGCTCGACGGTTACGTACAATGTGCAGTCGTTCAGGTATTTGCCTCCCATCGCTTCAGTCGCGGCCGTAATGGCAATCATTTCGGCGTGTGCGGTGGGATCATTCAGGCGCTCAGTCATATTATGACCTTTGCCGATTATTCTTCCACGGCATGTCACCACAGCTCCTATCGGTACCTCATCCTCGGATGCTGCATATCCGGCCTCTCTGAGGGCCTCTCTCATATATCTTTCGTCCTGTTCCATATCAGATATAAATAAAAAACCCGGCCTCGCGGTCGGGTTATCTTCTTACCATCTGTCCTCAGATGATACAGTCAGTTTCTTGCGGCCGCGACGACGGCGAGCTGCCAATACGCGACGTCCGTTTGGAGTGGACATACGCTCGCGGAAGCCGTGCTTGTTGCGACGCTTGCGCTCTGATGGTTGGAATGTTCTTTTCATATCTAGATATTTTTATATTTTTCCTTATAAAATTGGGAGTGCAAAGGTAGTGTTTTTCAATTGAATTGCAAAATTTTTTAAAAGATTCTTCACTTTGTCAGTGATCATATTGCTATTTTTCTATGAAAATCACCTGCTTTGTCTCGAAAAACGGATCGGAAGTCCATCCTGAGATAGGCCAGATATGCACAGAACCCTTCCTCATCCTGTATTTTGCCATCGCATTTGATATCTCTTCAGCCAGGTCTCCTCCTTTAAGGTACAGGATTCCTTCGCTGTATTTGCCCTTTACCCAAGGCATGAAGTTCTCAAGTGAGGTCACTGCTCTGGAAACGATGAAGTCGAAAGTCTCCGGGAGAGACTCCGCGCGGGCATTGACAGTCTTTACATTGCCCAGTTCCAGACCTTTGCTTACCTCAGTAGCTACAATTATCTTTTTTCCGATCGAGTCGCAGAGTGTGAAGTCCGCGTGCGGGAATATCACTGCGAGGGGAATGCCGGGGAAGCCTCCGCCGGTTCCCAGGTCAAGAATCTTCAGCGGTTCTGACAGTGCATAGGGACCATCGCCTCGCATACGGTCATATATGTCCGGCATCTGGGATTTGAGATATGCTGCGATTCCGAGGGAGTGAAGGACATGGTGTCTGTACAGCTCGTCAATATCTTTACGTGATACTACATTGATCTTAGAGTTCCAGTCACGGTAAAGAGCATCCATTTTCTGGAACTGTTCCATCTGGGCTGGGGTTACCTCGGGGAATTTTTCTGTTATTATGGCTTTGAATTCTTCGAATGTCATTTTTTATCGGTATTAGATCCCTCGACAAGCTCGGGATGACAGTTTAACAAGCTCAGGATGACAGTTAAACAAGCTCGGGATGACAGTTATAATAGTTCATCTGAGTATTCCATCATTTTAAGAAGCTGGGCTTTGGCACGACGAATCTTTGTCTTGACGGTATTGATCGGCATATCCAGAGCGTCTGCGATCTCCTTGTAGCCAAAATTGTCGATCAGATTCATCTTCGCCACGACCTTGTAGTCCTCCTTGAGCTTCTCGATATTTGTCAGCCACTTGTCATACTCCTGCTGATTGATGATGTCTTCTTCAGGATTGTGCATTGTAGCAGGCAGTTCCTTCAGCTCCGTGATGTCGTCATTGAGCGAGGTCGTCGGCATATTGTTCTTTTCCCTGTCGTGTCTGCTCAGGTGGTCGAATGCGGTGTTTCGTGCGATGCGGTAAAGCCAGGTCGAGAATTTGTATTCCGGATTGTAGGAACCGATCTGGCTGAAAGCCTTCTGGAAACTTTCCAGACAGATATCCTCAATGTCTTCTTTCTGAATCACATAGCGCGAGATATGACTTTTTACACCGACGTGATAACGGGTGTAAAGCACGATATATGCCACCTGATTCTGTTCGGCGGCCAGTCTTACAAGATCAATGTCAGACAGATTAGTGAGCTTCGAGCCAGTTGTCTCCATAATTGCACTCTACTGTTAATGGTACGGATAGTTTTGTCACATTCTCCATTTCTTCCAATACGATCTTCTTCAATTCATCCACTTCGGAAGGGATGGAGTCGAAGAGAAGTTCGTCATGGATCTGGAGTATCATACGGCTTTGCAGGCCTTCAGCCTTTATCCTTCTGTCGACATTGATCATCGCCAGTTTGATGATGTCTGCAGAAGTTCCCTGAATAGGAGCGTTTATGGCTGTTCTCTCTGCCAATGACCTCACTGTGCCGTTCTTTGAATTGATATCAGGGAGATATCTTCTTCTTCCGAAGATGGTTTCTACATAACCGGTTTCTCTTGCTGCGGTCAATGTGTCTTCGATATATGACGAGATCGCAGGGAAATTGGCGAAATAATCTTCGATGATTTTCTTAGCCTCAGCTCTTCCGATATGCAGCCTCTGTGAAAGTCCGAACGCAGAGATTCCATACATTATACCGAAATTGGCTGTCTTCGCGATTCGCCTCTGGTCAGCCGTAACATCCTTTATATCAATGCCGAATATCTTTGCCGCAGTCATTGCGTGTACGTCTTCTCCCGCTCTGAATGCTGCGATCAGGTGCTGGTCACAGCTCAGATGTGCCATGATTCTCAGCTCTATCTGCGAATAATCGGCGGATACAATCACCCCGTCCGGACGGCTTGGTATGAATGCCTTGCGGATCTCCTTGCCCCGTTCAGTGCGGACAGGGATGTTCTGGAGGTTTGGCTTTGATGAGCTGAGCCTTCCTGTGGCTGTAAGAGCCTGATTGAAAGTGGTATGTATCTTTCCTGTGGCAGGGGAGATGTATGACAGAAGAGGCTCGATATATGTCGAGAGCAGCTTCTTGACTCCTCTGTATTCAAGGATTTCATTGATGATCGGATGCTTTTCCGAAAGAGAACTGAGGGTTTCTTCGTCAGTAGGGTAACTATATCTGACTCCGGACTTCGGTTTGATCTTCGGGTCCAGATTCATTTTTTCGAAAAGCAATATGCCGATCTGTTTCGGGGACATGATATTCAGCCCCGGCTCCTGAGCCATCTCCCGCACTCTTTCCTGGATCTCGTTCATTTCAGTTGCAAGAGCCGAAGAATATTTGCGCAGCTGTGCAAGGTCTATCTTCACTCCTTCCATCTCCATGCGTGAGAGTACCGGAACCAATGGCTCTTCCATTTTATAATATAGGTCTGCCAGTTCGAGTTCCTGAAGTTCTGCACTGATCTTATCTCCCAGCATTAGAGTGGCCACAGCTTCTGCTGAACGGTCTGCCTCGGCTTCGTCTTCTGGTATCTCGTCAAAAAGAGAGAAACTTGTCTCTTCTTTTTTCTCAGGAAGGCATTCTTCCAGATCGATTCCCAGATATGTCTTTGAAAGAAGATCGATCTTATGTCCCTTTTCCGGATTCACCAGATAGTGCATAAGTTCTATATCCATTATCTTTCCGGAAAGGTGTATATCGTTGTATGATAGTATGTTGCGTTGAAGCTTGAGATCGTAGCCATATTTGGCGATATTGGCGTCTGCAAGCATCACTGCAAAATCCGAGGCTTCGGCAGAGGATGTTATGAATTCCTTTCCGTCGAATGTGGCTGCGGTTACTTTCTTGATTCCGGTGAATATTCCCGGCTGTTCGCCTTCCACTATTATCGCAACTTTCCCGCTGGCGGCAGCCCCCTTGCATACCTGGGCAGCATCTGCTTCGCGGAATGTCAGTTTGTTTTTGGGCTGGGATGATGTAGGCTTTACATCACCGATGTATTTCTTCAGCGAGCCGAATTCGTATTTCTCGAAGAGGTCTGCGACCCTGGTGTCATAGGCGTAATCGATAGCCATGTCTTCGCTCCTTACATCGAGTACGATGTCGGTCTTTATGGTCACCAGTTCGTGACTCATCTCTATATGGCCTTCGGCCTCGACGAAAGCTTCCCTCTGTTTCGGGGTAAGCTCGTCCAGATGATTGTAAATGTTCTTTACATTGTCATATTTGCCGATAAGTTTTCCGGCTCCGACTTCTCCTACACCCTTTACTCCCGGGATATTGTCGGCTGAGTCTCCGCAGAGTGTCAGGATTTCGATGACCTGCTCCGGTCTGGAAATCTTGTATTTTTCACAGACTTTCTGAGTGTCGATCAGCTCGTTGTCACTTCCCGATTTGCCGGGTTTGAATTGGATGATATGTTCGCTGATAAGCTGGCCGTAATCCTTGTCAGGGGTAACCATATATACTTCAAACCCTTCTTTTTCAGCACGTTTGGCCATTGATCCTATCACATCGTCAGCCTCGTATCCTTTTACCATCAGGACTGGGAAACGCATGGCTTGACAGATCTCGCAAAGCGGCTCCAGGGCATCAATCACCAGCTGGGGAGTCTCCTGACGGGTACCCTTGTACTCTGGATACATCTCGTGTCTGAAAGTGCCTCCCGGAGGATCGAATGCTATGGCAAGATGAGTAGGTTTTTCCTTTTCGATAAGTTCGAGGATATATTTGGTGAATCCGAACAGGATGGACATGTCGGCTCCTTTGGAATTGATCATCGGATGACGCAGAAAGGCGTAATACATCTTGAAAACCAGGGCGTGTCCGTCTATCAGAAATAGTCTTTTGTTCATATCGTGATGAATTGAACCCCAAAGGTATAAAAAGTTTCGTTTTGTCTCTAATATTTTCGTTGAAAATATCTGAAGATATTGCTATATTTGGAAACTAAAGCGATTGACTATGAAACTTCTGATCATCGAAGACGAGGCCTCTCTGCAGGAATTGATGACTGCGACCTTGAAGAAAGAGGGATATGTAGTGGAAAATGCCATGGACTATAATGAGGCTATGGATAAGCTCGGAGCCTATAATTATGATTGTGTGCTTCTGGATCTGAATCTTCCCGGAGGAAACGGCCTGGATATTCTGGAACATGTCAAGAAATATTGCAACAAACTGAATGTCATTATAATATCTGCCCGTGATTCGATAGATGACAAGGTGCGGGGACTGGAGCTCGGAGCTGACGACTATCTTGCCAAGCCTTTCCATCTGGCTGAACTGTCTGCCCGTATCCGCAGTGTGGCGCGTCGCAGCCGCAATGACGGGGAACTGACATATAAGGCCGGCAATGTGGTTCTGGAGGATGTATCCCAGAGGTTGACTGTGGCAGGAAAGGAAGTTTCCCTTCTGAAGAAGGAATTCGATATACTGAAATATTTCCTAATGCGTCCGGGACATACTGTCGATAAGGCAGTACTTGCAGAGGCGGTCTGGGGTGACCACATTGACCAAAGTGACGATTTCCAGTTCGTATATGCCCAGATGAAGAATCTGCGACGTAAGCTATCGGAAGCGGGGGCGGATATTGAGATAAAGTCAATATATGGCTTCGGCTATAAACTTCTGATTCCTTGATTATGAAGCTGATATATAAGATAATGCTGAGCCTTTCCATCCCCTTGGTCCTGACCCTCGGCCTTTGGGGATGGCTGTCATATCGTACAATGTCTGAAAGGATTCATAGGGATACCGATATGATTCTCAAGGATTACTCCGATCAGATCGTCTCTCGTAAGCTTTCCGGTCAGGAGCTGCCTGACAGATTCAACGGCGCATATAATACATATTATATAAAGGAGGTTACGCCGGAGTATGCTGCAGAAAATCCTTCTCCCTACTATGGCGAGGCAGAGGCCTATATCAGAAGTCAGGAAGATTTTGCCAGCTCCAGAATACGCCGTCAGGTATTTGGGGACAAAGACGGAAATTATTATGAGATAACTGTCTCTCTGCCTGTTTTCGAACAGGAAACTCTTGTAGAGCACGTTCTGTGGTGGACAGGAATATTGTTTTTAGTCCTTCTCGTCACCTTGCTGATTATCGGAATCATTGTCATTGATTACAACCTCAAGCCATTCAAGGCACTTATGAAATGGATTGATGCTTATGTTCCGGGTCATCCATATGGTGCGATTCCGGCTGATACTGATGTGGTGGAGTTCAGAAAATTGGCAGAGACTATACGCAAGGCAGTGGAGCGTTTCGAAAATGAGTACGAAGAAAGGAAGATATTCATAGGCAATGCTTCGCACGAACTCCAGACTCCTCTTGCGGTTTGCAGCAATCGGCTGGAGATGCTGCTGGACAGACCTGATATCAATGAAGACATCGCTGGGGAAATGGTCAAGCTTCATCGCAGTCTCCAGCACCTGATACGTCTTAACAAGACTTTGCTCCTTTTGAGTCGAATCGAGAACGACCAGTTTCCCCCGACAGATGAGGTGGATGTAACCTCTTTGTTGAGAGAGAGCATTGAAATGAATGGAGAAATTTATTCTCATAAGTCGATCAAATCTTCAATGGAAGTTCAGGGGAATTTTGTCTGCATGATCAATGAGCAGATGGCTTCTGTACTTGTCGGTAATCTTGTCAAGAATGCGTTTGTACATTCAGCTCCCGGGGCTGAAATCGCGATTTCTGTATCTGCAGATGGTTTCAATGTGAGAAATCAGGGTGATGCTCCATTGGACAAGAAGCGTGTTTTTCATCGTTTTTATCTTCCGGGAGGCCGTCGTGAAGGCTCTACCGGCCTGGGACTTGCTCTTGCTTATTCTGTATGTGAGCGCAGTGGTCTGTCATTGACATATGATTTTCAGGAAAATCAGCATATTTTTTCCGTAATTTTGAAAAAATAAAATCTATTTCAGTTTCTTTTCAGAATTGTGTCTGAATTTTGCACTGTGAAAACATCCGATACAGATGTAAGTGTAATTTTAAAAGATATGATTATGAAAAAGATTTTTGCAGTCGCAGCCATTGTACTGGCATCACTTCAGATCGTCAAGGCAGATGACAGACCAGTGACTTTCAGCCAGCTTCCTGTTCCAGCTCAGACTTTCATCAATACTAATTATCCTGATGAGAAGATCTCATATGCTACAAAGGACGATGACTTCATTCTTCCTGACTATAATGTGATGCTTGCCAATGGTGTAAAGATACAGTTTGAGCATAGCGGAGCATTGGAGAAGATAGAGTCAAGAGCCGGTATCCCTGTGGAACTCATACCTTTCCAGATCAGAGATTATGTGAAGATGCACTATCCTGATGCCATCTTTGTGGAGTACGAAATCGGAAAGAGATCTTATGAGGTGAAGCTCTCTAACCGTCTGGAGCTCAAGTTCAACAGAAATTTTAATGTAATCGAGATTGATGACTAAGCTTATGAAAAGGATTTTTACAATATTGACAATTGCTGCGGCTGTGATCGTTGCGGCATCATGCGAAAAGTATGAGGATGGAAAGCCGTCGAAGGACGTGAGAGCTGAATTTGCAAAGATGTATCCGAATGCATGGGATGTGGAGTGGGAGAGATATGGTGACGGGAACTGGGTGGTTTCGTTCGAAACCGGCAAACGCCCTGATGGAACAGACCACAAGGCTTTTTATGACAGGAACGGCAATTGGGTACAGACCATTACAGATGTTCTTCTTGCGGATGTCCCTCAGGATATAAAGAACTATCTTCAGGAGTCGGAATATGCACAGGCTCAGTTTGAAGATTATGATGCTGAGTATTTCGAGACTCAGGCAGGTGATAATTTCTACAGGTTTGACCTGGTGATGGGTGGCAGGGATATTGAAGTGGATGTCAATACGAACGGAGAAGTGACACCAGCCCGGTACGGATACTTCTGATGATTCGATTAAAACTGTTTTGAGTTAAAACTGCTTTCATTTTACGGAAATGAGAGCAGTTTTTTATATATTTGTACTTTGTGCCCGTTTGGGCGGCTGGTTGTATAAATACTGATCATATATGAAGAGAATCATCATCACAGCGGCTTTGGCCGCTCTTTGTCTTGGCGGCATCGCGTCTGCTCAGACACCGGCAGGCTCTCCTGAAGGAGGGATTTCACCTGAAATGCTTGCACGTATCAGTGGAAGTTATCGAGGCAATGCTGCAGATAGGGCAATAAAAAACGCCCTTGCGGGTACTCCTATCGGTACATTGGCCATAAATTCAGAGAATGCGGCAATGATTGACACTCATTTCTCGGACAGGGTCAAGACCAAGGGAATCACAGACCAGCAGTCTTCTGGCAGATGCTGGCTTTTTACAGGCCTTAATGTTCTCAGAGCCAAGATGATAGAGAAATATCAGCTTCCGGCGATGGAATTCTCTCAGAGCTATCTCTTCTTCTATGATCAGCTCGAGAAGGCCAATCTTTTCCTCCAGGGCGTGATCGACACGAGGGAGCTTCCGTTCGAGGACAGAAAGGTCGATTGGCTTTTTTCTCATCCATTGAGCGACGGAGGACAGTTCACCGGAGTGTCAAACCTTATCACAAAATACGGAGTAGTGCCTTCTGAGGCGATGCCGGAGACATATCAGGCCAATAATACTTCGCAGATGGCCAATCTTCTTTCCCTGAAACTTCGCGAGGATGGCCTTGCACTTCGTCAGGCTTATGAGGAAGGTTTCAGAGAGATCGGAAAGCGTCCTAAAAAGGAAGTGGAAAAGAGGATGGATGCACTATATGCCGAACTGCAGCAGATGAAGGAGGGACAGCTTGCGGAAATTTACAGAATGCTTGTCCTCTGCCTTGGTGAGCCTGTGAAGGAGTTCGAGTGGACAAGATGTGACCGTCAGGGTAATATCGTGGACCGTCGTACCTATACTCCTAAGTCTTTCTATGATGAATATATCGGAGAGGACCTTGAGAACAACTATGTGATGATGATGAACGACCCTTGCCGCGAGTATGGAAAGGTATATGAGATCGATTATGACAGACACGTCTATGACGGACATAACTGGCTGTATATCAATCTTCCGGTCGAGCGTATCAAGGAGATGGCCATAGCTTCCATCAAGGATAATACAGCAATGTATTTTTCATGTGACGTGGGTAAGTTCTATGATCGTAAGAAGGGCGTTCTCGATCTGGCTAACTTTGATTACGAGTCGCTTATGGGTGTGGACTTCGGTATGGACAAGAAGCAGAGAGTGCAGACTCACGCAAGCGGTTCGTCCCACGCTATGACCCTTATCGCCGTGGATGTCTGTCAGCAGACCGGCAAGCCTGTCAAGTGGATGGTGGAGAACAGCTGGGGTCCTGCTTCCGGATACCAGGGATGTCTGATCATGACGGACGAGTGGTTCGATGAGTATATGTTCCGTCTGGTGGTAGAGAAGAAATATGTTCCGGCTGACGTGCTCGAAATGCTGAACCAGACTCCTGTCCAGCTTCCTGCATGGGACCCGATGTTTGCTCCGGAGCAGTAATATCATCATCTCGGGCGTAGCAGAGATATCTTTTTATTATATTTGCAGATTGTAACAGAAAACGAAATATACAATGGCACAGAAACCATCTATACCAAAGGGCACGAGAGATTTCGGACCAGCTGAAATGGCGGGCCGTAACTATATATTTGACACCATCCGTTCGGTGTTCAAGACATACGGTTATGCACCTATCGAGACTCCATCAATGGAGAACCTCAGCACTCTTCTGGGAAAATACGGAGAGGAAGGTGACAAACTTTTGTTCAGGATTCTCAATTCAGGTGACGCATTCTCAAAGATCAATTATGATGAATATCGTGTTGAGGGTACAGAGGACGGATATAACAGCAAGGCTCTCTCCCTCAAGGTATGCGAGAAGGGTCTGCGTTATGACCTTACAGTGCCATTTGCCCGTTTTGTAGTCCAGCACCAGAATGATATCACATTCCCTTTCAAGAGGTTCCAGATCCAGCCGGTATGGCGTGCTGACCGTCCGCAGAAGGGCCGCTACAGAGAGTTCTATCAGTGTGATGTGGATGTGATCGGATCTACTTCACAGCTTAACGAACTTGAACTTGTCCAGATAGTTGACAGAGTGTTCACTCTCTTTGATGTCAATGTATGCATAAAGATCAATAACCGCAAGGTTCTCACCGGCATGGCTGAGATCTGTGGCTTCCCTGACAAAGTGGTGGACATCACTGTGGCTATAGATAAGATTGACAAGATCGGTCTGGAGGCAGTGGAGGCTGAGATGGCAGAAAAGGGTCTTACTCCGGAGGCAATCGAGGTGATCCGTCCTGTTCTGACACTTTCCGGAACTACTGCAGAGAAACTTGCCGTTATGCGTGACCTTATGAACGGAAAATCCGCTTCAGGACTTGTATCGGAGACTGGTCTCAAGGGTCTTGACGAACTCGAGGAACTCTTCGGATTCATCGATGCAGCAGGCATCCGTCACGAGGTGGAAATCGACCTCTCTCTTGCACGAGGACTCAATTATTATACAGGTGCCATCTTCGAAGTGAAGGCAAAAGACTTTGCTATAGGCAGTATCTGCGGCGGTGGCCGTTACGACAATCTTACAGGCATCTTCGGCCTTCCGAATATGTCAGGAGTGGGTATTTCATTCGGCGCAGACCGTATCTACGATGTCCTCAAGGGACTCGACAAGTTCCCATCGGAAGTTACCTCCACCACAAGACTTCTTTTTGCCAATATGGGAGTGGAAGAGCTCAAATATCTTATCCCGGTGGTGAAGTCGCTTCGTGAAGCCGGTATTGCTTGCGAGATCTATCCGGAGCAGACTAAGCTCAAGAAACAGTTTGATTATGCCGACAAGAAGGCCATACCGTTCCTCTCAATCGTTGGCGGAAATGAGGTGGCCGAGGGCATTATCAATATCAAGAATCTGTCTTCAGGTGAGCAGAAATCGTTCTCAAAAGAAAATATGTCGGAAATTCTTGAATTTTTGCAATAAAAATTTGCACTTTCAAAAATTGTCCGTATATTTGCAGTCCAATATCGCGGGATAGAGCAGTTGGTAGCTCGTCGGGCTCATAACCCGAAGGTCGTGCGGTTCGAATCCCACTCCCGCTACCAAGAAAAAGCAGATGAAAATCTGCTTTTTCATTTAAATACCTTTTCGCGGGCGTGTTGAAATTGGTAGACAAGCCAGACTTAGGATCTGGTGCCGAGAGGCGTATGGGTTCGATTCCCTTCGCCCGCACATCAAAAAGCTCAACCTTACGGTTGGGCTTTTTTCGTACGGGCGAAGGGAATCTCCGATTTCTCAACGGATCAACTGAAAAAGTAGGTTGGTAAGTTTAGTCTTGTTACCTTTGCGTTATGGTAACAAAGACATTATTAGAGACAATATTTCCAAGTGTCATCGTAGATAACTTTGACATCGTGTCAATCCAGCATTATCCCAAGGA
>JBGVCR010000022.1:0-57270 GCA_045118995.1 Candidatus Cryptobacteroides sp. | reverse complement strand
TCTCTTGTCTTGAAACAAACTCATGAAAAACTTCTCGGGGTTAGCCTAAGCGGCCGGGGCCGACGGCCCCGTTGAGCGCTCCTCATGAGCTTGAAAAGCTCACTATAACTTTATTTGGATTTCAAACATAGGAACTATTTAGTATGTAAGTTAGTTTCTCGATGCAAGCAGAAGCTCACCAAGCTCCTTTATGTCGCGGCAGATAAGGTCAGGCGGGAAGAATTCCGGCGCCGGATTGGTACGGGCATCCTCTGCCACTGCCTCAGCAGTTTCCAAAGTGGTTTCTCCCGAAAGTACCAGCACTCCGAATGCGCCGGCATTATGGGCCATAGCTGTATCAGTATAGATTCTGTCACCCACCATAGCTATCTCCTCAGGCTTCAGTCCATGACGTTCCAATATGCCTTTGAGCATATTCGGATCCGGTTTTCCGAGGGTGATATCAGGCTTGCGGCCGGTGGCATGCTCGATACACTTGCAGATGGAACCGCAGTCCACAAGTACGGTTCTCTGATCTGTCGGGCAGACACGGTCCGGATTGGTGGCAATATATGGAATACCCTGCGAAGCCCACCATGAAGCGCGGCAAAGCCTTGAATATTCCAATGTCATATCGAATGCCGCAACAAGCACGTCAGGCACATCGTCAGGATCATCCGCACAGCTTTCGAAGCCGGCTTTCTCAAACTGGGAGATCATGCTTGGAGTTCCCAGAAGGAAAAGACGCTTTGCAGAAGGATAATGCGCCTTGATGTAATCGATTGCAGCCAAAGATGTAGTGTACATGTTATCTTCGTCTGCCTCGATTCCAAGTCCTTCAAGTTTCTTCAGATAGTCAGCTACAGACTTTGACGGATTGTTGGTAAGGAAGGAGTATCCGATCCCGTTTGCCTTCATTTCAGCAAGAAAATCGATGGTGAACGGGAAAAGGGTGGTACCCATATAAATCGTTCCATCCATATCGAGGGCCAGATGGCGGATCTTTGAAAGCTTCTCCTTCAGCTCCGGAGAAAGGTTCTGGTTATGGTTTGGTTTCATATACTGCTATAATTCAAACATTTGCGAAGGATATTGTCTTGGAAGGCAACGGAGGGATATTGTTCCCTTCTCCACCCCCATCTCACGAAGAGCTTCAGCCGCGCTCCTGTAAGCAAGATCGTGCGTATTGTTATTCTCGCTCAGGTGGCACAGAAATATATTCCTCAGACCCGGATGCCAGAATCTCTTGATAGCACTTGCACATTCGTCATTGCTCAGATGGCCGCAGCCCTGGACAATGCGCATCTTAAGTTCATACGTATATGGTCCGCTCATCAGCATATCCATATCGTAATTCGACTCCACTACTACTGTATCAGCCTGACGGGCGAATTCCACCGCCTCATCAGTCATACGACCTATATCGGTCATTATCACGAACATGCGATTATCCACCACAATAGCATAACCCACTGTCTGGGTCGCATCGTGCGGAACGATGAAATAACGGACCTTCATACCCGCAACTTCATTCCACTCCCCTTCACTCAGGATTTTCCTGCACGGCCCGATTGTAGGAGCCGTAAAGGTATGACGGGCAAGTGCGTTATGGATGGCCTCAGCCGTGTATACCGGCTTGCTCAGACGCTTGCAGAAAGACCCCAGATGACGTATATGATCCAGATGGTCATGCGTCACCAGCACAGCCGAAAAGGAATCCGTCGTAAGATTATATTCCTGGAGCGCCTTCTTGAGACGACGAAGACTCACGCCTGCATCGATCAGAATGCCACCATTCTCAGTTCCAAGATAATAGCAGTTGCCACAGCTTCCGCTTGAAAGACTCATGAATTTCACCATCAGTTCCAACCCTCCAATACTTTATCGAGCAAGGCCTCAAGGTCGGTTCCCGGTTCATAATATACAGCAGGAAGTCCGGCCTTGATCGATCCTTCCACGTTCTTCTGCGAGTCATCGATAAAGAGCATATCATCGGGATTTCCTCCGATATCCTCCATCACAGCCTTGTAGAAAGCCTCCGAAGGCTTGAGTGCCTTCATTTCGAATGAAAAATAACATTTCTTGAAAAGTTCCTCAAGCGTAGCTCCTGCCTGAGCGAAGAGCTGCTTTGAACGCGGAAGACATATAGCGTTATTGTTGCTCAGCATATACAGATCGTAGTCCGCGGCCAGCCTCCTCAAAAATGCGATCTTATAAGGCTCGATACCGGTCAATATATGCCACATTGCCTTGTCCACATCTTCTGCCGGAGAACCGGGGCGGGATTCGGACAGTACGATCTGTCGGAACTCCTCGGCTGTAAGCTTGCCCTCTTCCAGGTCTCCATATATTCCTTTCTGGTGACATGGATCTATGATTTCATCAATCTTGTCATATCCCAGATACTCCTTGAAGGCTCTCTTGCAGTCCTCTATATCCAGGTCCACAAGTACTCCTCCCATATCGAAAATCAATGCTTTCCTATTCATTTTCCTCCTCACAATATTTCTTGATCACGCCATAGGCATCCTGTATTCCCAGCTCACCGGCACGCGACAGGTCGATACAGCCTTTCTCCTTATCCTTCAAATAGATAAGAACCAATCCCCTGTTAAAATACGCATCTCCCATATATGGATACAGTTCTATGGCTTTGGTATAGTTTTCAATTGAATTTACATGTTCCGACGACAGGCAATAAAGATTGCCCAGATTATAATAGACATACGGAAGATCCGGAACTATCTCCGCAGCCCTCTTCATGTCCTCGATGGCATCGGTGTAATCGTATTGGCGTATCACCTGATCCTTCACTCTGGCCCTTGTGTTTCCGGAATCATCCATTGAAAGGACCTGCACATTGCTCTCGATAGACGATATGAAATCGATCATCTCAGCCCTGAGCACGCCACGGTTCATGTGATAGAATGCCGAGTACAATGCATTGAATCCGGCAGCCTCGTCTTCGGTCTTCTCAATGGCCTCACCATAATAATTCAGCGAAGAATTGAACTGCTTGCCATCATAGTCATACAATGCCCTGAGGAAAAGCATTTCTGCCGAAGGGTTTCCTTCCCACGCCACAGTCTCCACCGAAGCAAGCTCCGACGCTGTAAGCTGTTCATGCGCATTGAGCACCTTCACTCCGACCGGAAGAGCGGCCTCGAAACGTGCAATGAGAGGATTTTCGTAACCACGGTTCAGAGCATAGACAGTATTGTCCTTTTCTCCTGTGAGAACAAATTTATACAACGACCTCAGGCGGATGTCGATATCACGATGCTGGAGAAGCTCATCATTGAAGTCCTTCTTGGCGAACTCGGCATCAAGCGAGATGAGAGAGCTGTATTTCTTGGTCGTATCCGCGAAAGATCCTGCATCGGTCACATTCTTCGCCCTATACTCCGCCACCTTCCTCTGGGCTATATCGTAGTCCTTCTTGGCTTCTCTGTTGCGTCCCAGAAGATTCTTCACATAAGAGCGGTTCATATAAGCCTTTGCAAAATCGGGATACAGTTCGATAGCCCTGTCATAGTCCTCCAGGGCATTCTGATATTGTCCAAGCTCAATGAAGATAGATGCTCTGTTGAAAATGGCAAGGACATTGTCCGGATTGATATTCAGTACTCTGTCCATATCATCCAGGGCATCCTCATATGCTCCGAGCTGAGCATTGATAAGGCCTCGGTTATAAAGAGTAAGAGCATTGCCGGGTTCGTCCAGAAGCACTCTGTTCAAGTCATTCATCGCCTCCTTGTAGCGTTCCTGCTCATAAAGCATTATGGCTCTGTTGAAGTATGCGAACGTATTGGCCGTATCCAGTTCGATGGCCCTGTCCATATCAGTCATGGCTAGGTCATACCTTTTCTGAGCGGCATACAGACGTCCTCTGCGGACATATCCCTCAGGGTCGAAACGGTCCAGTTTGATCGCCTTGTTATAATCCTGGACAGCCTTCAGAGTATCTCCAAGGAAAAGCCAGCTGGCTCCTCTGTTCAGATATGCCGACGGATCCTTAGGCTCCTGTCTGATATATTTGTCGAAATCTCCTATGGCGTTGTCGAACTGCTGGGCCAGGAAGTATGTTACTCCACGGCTGAAATACAGGCCTACATAGCCGGGGCGCAGATCGATGGCCTGCTGAAGATCCGCCAAGGCCTGTTCATAGTTTCCGAAACGGCTTTCCGTGATGCCTCTGTAATGCCATCCTGAAGTGAAGACCGGGTTCAGCCTTACCGAGCGGTCGAAATCGCGCTTGGCTCCGCGGAGGTCACCGAGATTGTATTTCGCGATTCCTCTGAAGAAATATGTATAGTAATCTGTCGTATCCAGACGGGAGAGCACATTGAAATTTTCTATGGCCAGGGCATACTTCCCGTCTGCAAGCGCCTGCCTTCCACGCATAAAGAATACATCTTTGTCGTATTGGGCGGAAGCCTCACGTCCTCCGGCAAGCAGGAGGATGAATATTACGGCAAGACACTTTAACACTTTATGCATATGGACAAAAAATTTTCCGTTGTTATTGTTTTTTCCTAATTTTGGCGGGCAATTTACAAATATAGTCATTTATTGCACGGATGCAGACAAAAAACATCAAAAAATACATATCAGCAGTCATTTTATCGGCAATCCTTCTTCTTTCGGGTCTTGAAACAAAGGCGCAGAACAGCAGGCTGACGATGCACAAACCGGCAAGAAACCTTGTCACACAGGAGAGGATAGAGCGCGAAACAGCCTTCCTGGCCGACTCTATCTGTCAGGGAAGGGCCACAGGCACCAGAGGAAGCGTAGAGGCCGCATTCTGGATTTCAGAAAAATTCAAGGCTGCCGGACTGCTTAAGCTCGGAGAAGGATGGGGACAATCCCTGACAACCGAAAACGGCACCATCGGCCATAATATCATCGGGCTTCTGCCCGGATCGGCCAAGGTTCACCCTGACAGATACATCATCGTAGGAGCCCATTACGACCACCTTGGCATGGCAGGTAAAAGGCTTTACCCCGGCGCTGACGCCAATGCATCAGGAGTCGTTGCCATGACATCAGTGGCAGAGATGCTTTCCATTACCCGGTCGATAGGCCGTTCATACAACTGCAACATAATTTTCGCGGCTTTCGACGCCAAGGAAATGAACATGGAGGGATCGAAAAGACTTTGGGAGGCTATCGCAGCTGGAGAATTGACCGACCCGGTCAGCGGAAATCCGATAACAAGGAACAAGATTGTCTTCATGGTCAATATCGACCAGATCGGAAGCGGTCTGGCGCCTCTGAACAAGGGCAGGGAGGATTACATGATAATGCTCGGCAATCCTAACATCAAGAGATCATACAATGACATGCTGAAGGTCTGCAACGACTCATATGACATCGGTCTCGACCTTGGATTCACATATTACGGAAGCGACAACTTCACGAAACTGTTCTACAGACTTTCAGACCAGAATGTATTTGCCGAGCACAGGATACCTGCATTCATGTTCACATCCGGCATCACGATGAACACCAACAAATCCCGCGACACGGTAGCGAACCTCAACATCGAAGTCTTGCAGAAAAGAATCTATCTCATCTATCACTGGCTGGAGAAAATGCTTTAAATTCAGATATTATTGCTATATTTGTGATTTGCGCGCACATGCATAATGCGCGAGATTACAAAACAGCTGAAAATGAAAGCATTCTGGAAAGTCCTCAAGCGGTTTGCCGCTCCATATAAGAAATATCTGGCAGGATCTGTGATTCTGAACCTGTTCTCGGCGGTGTTCAACATATTCTCATTCGCCCTGCTCATCCCCATCCTGAACATCCTCTTCAAGATGGACACCAATGTCTATGAGTTCATTCCTTGGAACGGAATGCCGGACAAGGAGACATTGATGAACAATTTCTACTGGTATGTCAGCCAGCTGATTGACAAATGGGGAGGTTCGACCACCCTCCTGCTTCTGGGAGTGATCTTCGGACTGATGACCCTGCTCAAGACAAGCTGCTACTTCGCTTCCTCCGCCGTCATGGTGCCTCTGAGGACCGGCATTGTAAGAGATATAAGGACAATGGTCTACAACAAGCTCCTGAGCCTTCCTATGGGATTTTTCTCAAGGCAGAAAAAGGGAGACATCATTGCCAGGATGAGCGGTGACGTAACTGAAATCGAGGTATCCATCATCAGTTCGCTGGATATGCTCATAAAGAATCCTATCCTCATCATCTGCTATTTTTCAGCCCTGATATATCTCAGCTGGGAGCTCACCTTGTTCACAATAACCGTAGTTCCGGTAATGGCATGGGGAATGAGCGCCATCGGAAAGAAGCTTAAAAGACAGTCACTGGAGGCTCAGAGCAAATGGAGCGAAACAATGGCCCAGCTAGACGAGACCCTCGGAGGTCTCCGCGTGATCAAGGCATTCATCGCTGAAGACAAGATGAAGGACAGATTCACAGCCACAGCAGACGAATACCGCAAGGCATCAGCAAAAGTAGCTGTGAGACAGGCGTCTGCACACCCGGTAAGTGAGTTGCTGGGTTCGATAATGATCATGATTGTCCTTTGGTTCGGAGGTACTCTGATCCTCAGCGACAAGGCCCCGATCGATGCTCCGACCTTCATATTCTACATGACTATCCTTTACAGCGTCCTGGCCCCTCTGAAGGAATTCTCGCGAGCAAGCTACAATATCCCTAAGGGACTGGCCTCAATGGAAAGGGTGGACACAATAATGAACGCCGAGAACGACATCAAGGAACCGGCATCACCTCAGGCTCTTGAAGGATTCAATGACTGCATCCGTTTCGAAGGAGTTTCATTCAGCTATGAAGAAGGCAAGGAAATCCTCCACAATATCGACATAACTATACCAAAGGGCAAGACAGTAGCCCTGGTCGGACAGTCCGGATCCGGAAAATCCACATTGGTGGACCTTATCCCAAGGTATTATGATGTCTGTCAAGGCAGGATCACCATGGACGGAACAGACATCAGGGACTTCCGCGTCAAAGATTTGAGAAGCCTTATCGGAAATGTGAATCAGGAGGCCATTCTCTTCAATGACACCATATTCAACAACATAGCTTTCGGAGTGGAAGGAGCGACAATGGAGCAGGTAGTCGAAGCTGCAAAGATAGCCAATGCCCATGACTTCATCATGGAAAAGGAAGAAGGCTACCAGACCAACATAGGTGATCGCGGAAGCAAGCTTTCCGGAGGTCAGAGACAGAGGATAAGCATTGCCCGCGCCATTCTGAAGAATCCTCCGGTACTCATTCTCGATGAGGCTACATCGGCTCTCGACACCGAGTCCGAGAAGATTGTCCAGGAAGCTCTCGACAGACTTACATCTTCCAGGACCACCATCGCCATCGCACATCGCCTGTCCACCATCAGGAATGCCGACGAAATCTGCGTTATGCATGAGGGAAGGATAGTCGAAAGAGGAAAGCATGAGGAGCTCATCGCCAAGGATGGCTATTACAGGAAACTGAATGACATGCAGGCACTCTGATGAAACTCAAGAAGAGATATATATGGGCCTTTGTCCTCTGCTGCTATTTTGCAGTGGTATTGACCTTATGCCTTGTCAAGCCACAGCAGATTCCGGCTCTGGACAGAACGATACTGGGGATTCCCGCCGATAAAGTCGCACATTTCCTCATGTTCCTCCCGTATCCCGCTATAGCCTACATCGCATTCAGGCCGTCAGAAGGGCGAAAACGGAGACATCTTCTGGTTCTTATCGGCGTATTTGCAACAGGAACAGCACTGGCAATGGGTACAGAACAGCTTCAGGGACTTTCGGACTACAGAAGCTACGAGATTGCAGATTTTTATGCAGATGTCTTAGGCATGGAATGTTCTGCACTGCTGACTGCCCTATACATTATTTTCAAAAAAGACAAAACCGACTTATGCGAAAATTCATAATCACCATATCTGCATTTTTTTCACTCTGCTCAGCTTCATTCGCGCAGAGTGCCATCATAAAAGATTTCCAGCCAGTCTGTGATTCCCTCGACGTCATGCTCAAAAAGAACAGAGACGTAAAAGGTCAGCTCAGAATTAAGTCAATAATGAAACGTGGAAATGTCCTTGACTTTTATTTCACAGAGTCCTTGGGCGATTTCCCTTGGAGAGAGGGTGAGCCGGCCTGGTTCAAGAAAGAGTTGAAAAAGCGTTTTCCTGAAAAATACAAAAGCTATAGTCTGGGAGTAGTGCACAGCAAGAACATCTCACTGGACAGACTGGTAACGGCTGAACTGGGATTTGACGGACAGCCCACAGCATTGAAGGATCCGGCAAAGCAGCCTTCAGGGAGAAAGCTCCTTGTGACTGAAGTCGGACGGGATAACTATCCAGAAGGATTGAGTGGCAAGAATATAGCGGTATGGCAAAGCCACGGAAGATACTTCGACGAGGGAGCAGAGAGATGGATATGGCAGCGCCCTTGCCTGTTCCAGACAGTGGAAGACATGTTCACCCAGAGTTTCGTACTCCCCTATCTAGTTCCGATGCTTGAAAATGCCGGGGCATATGTAATGTTGCCACGAGAAAGAGATGTCCAAAGAAACGAGGTCATAGCTGACTTCGATGTTATCGATCAGGCTTACGGAAATGCATCATATAAGGAGAGCGGAAAGTGGACAGATGCAGGAGCAGGGTTTGCAGCCCTCAAACCTGTATATACAGGACTGGAAAATCCTTTCACGACCGGATCGGCACGAAAATGCGGCTGCGTCATGGAAGGAAACAAGGCAGAAGCCACTGTCATCTGGCGTCCCGAGATACCGGAAAGAGGAGAATACGCTGTCTATATATCATACAAGTCACTTCCTGAGAGCACGACAAATGCTCACTACACCGTGCACCACCTGGGCGGCAGGAACGAATTCATTGTCAACCAGAAGATCGGAGGCGGAACATGGATCTACCTCGGCACATTTGAGTTCGGCAAAGGCGACCATGGGTATGTAAGCCTCACCAATGTGACTCCTTCCGGATATGAGCACGACAAGCGCAGCGTTGTTACTGCAGACGCAGTCCGTTTCGGAGGCGGTATGGGAAATATTGCAAGGAAACGCAGGAATTCTGAGGAAGATGCGGTCACCTCAGGTATGCCGCGATCGGCAGAAGGCGCGAGATACTGGCTGCAATGGGCAGGGGTTCCATCTGATATATTCAGTCCGAACGAGCAGAAAAGCGATTATAAGGACGACTACATGTCCAGAGGAGACTGGGTGGAATGGATAAGCAGAGGTTCCGACATGAACCCGTCAAAGAAGCCTGGCAAAGGCATTCCCGTGGATCTCTCGTTAGGATTCCATTCCGATGCCGGCATAACCCCTAATGACTCTATCGTAGGTACGCTAGCCATCTACACATTAAGGTCCGAAGGATCGGAAAAACTTCCCGGCGGTGAAAGCAGGATGACAAGCAGAGAGTTTGCCGACCTGGTTCAGAGTCAGATAGTCAATGACATACAGGCTTCAGGAAATCCACAATGGAGCAGAAGGTGCGTATGGGACAGGTCCTACAGAGAATCACGCACGCCATCCAGCCCGTCAATGCTTCTGGAACTTCTTTCCCACCAGAACTTCGCAGACATGAAATACGGACTCGATCCGGCATTCAGATTTACTGTCAGCCGTGCTATATATAAAGGTATGCTCAAATACATGAGCAACCGATACGGAACCCCATATGCAGTGCAGCCTCTTCCGGTCAGTGATATGGGAGTCACATTCGGAAACAAAGGCAAGGTCGTGATAAGCTGGAAAGAGACAGTCGATCCTATAGAACCCACAGCCGATGCCACCGGCTTCATTCTTTACACAAGGGTGGATGACGGAGGATTCGACACCGGAAAAAAGATCAATGCAGTACGTGGAAAGGATGGAAAATATCTTGCGGAAGTGGATATCAAGCCTGGAAAGATCTACAGTTTCCGCATCGGTGCGTACAATGCCGGAGGCGAATCATTCGCTTCTGAGACTCTCAGCATAGGTCTGCCTGCCAAAGGCACATCAGAGAGAAAAGTCTTGATTGTAAACAACTTCGACAGAATCAGCGGTCCGGCTTTCACCGACACACCTGAGTATGCTGGATTCCTCAATGATCAGGACAGCGGAGTACCGCATATCAGGGACATCGCTTACATCGGACAGATGTATCAGCTCAGACGAGATGCGGAATATGTCTCTAACGACAATCCGGGTTTCGGAGCCTCATATGACGATTACGCAGGAAAGACCGTGGCAGGAAACACATTCGACTATCCTTATATCCATGGCAAGGCGATAATGAAAGCGGGATATGCATTCTTCTCCTGCAGCAATGAAGCATTTGTCAGCGACACGACTTTCAGAAAAGCGGCGTGGGCCACTGACCTTGTCTGCGGAAAACAGGTTACCACTGTCACAGGCAGCAATAAGGATGAGAAATTCACAGTATTCAGTACCGACATGCAGAATGTGCTCCGGGCATATGCAGCAGAAGGCGGCCACATCCTCACAAGCGGAGCTTATATTGCTACAGACATCTGGGATCAGGTATACCCCGTGCAGGCCGACAAGGCGTTCAGGGACCAATCGATAGCATTCGCACGTGAAGTTCTTGGTTATAAATGGGTGAGGAATCACGGAAGCAAGCTGGGAACAGTCAGATATGTCAAGAGCACAAGATTCGACAGCCGCAAAGGAAAGGCATTCGGCTTCCATAATCAGATAAACGAGAAATGTTACTGCGTGGAGAATCCGGACGGAATAACTCCGGTTTCAGCAAAGACAGGCAGTACCTTCATGCGTTATACTGATACCGACATTTCAGCAGCCGTATGCTACGAGGGCAAAGGATACCGGGCAGTAAGCATAGGCTTCCCTATCGAGACCCTCAAGGAGGAAAAGAATATCGACAATATAATTAATACAACCTTAGAATTTTTCAGCAAATGACCGCAAGAGAAGCAGAGATCATTGAACTGATCCGCAAAGAAGTCAAGCCGGCACTCGGATGCACAGAGCCGATCGCCGTGGCACTTGCCGTTGCAAAGGCAATGGAGATCATTGAAGAGAAATATGCACTTGAAGCCACCTGGAGGATGGGCAGAGACTACGGCCTCAGAGTAGAGGTCAGCGGCAATATCCTCAAGAACGGTATGGGTGTAGGTATTCCGGGGACCGGAATGGTCGGTCTTCACATCGCCGCCGCTCTTGGCGCTGTATGCGGACGATCGGAATACGGCCTGGAAGTTCTTAACGACCTGGACGAGGCTTCTATCGCTCACGCAAAGGAACTTGTAGAGGATAAGTCAGTTACAATCGGACTGGCTGAGACCTCTCTCAAGCTTTACGTAAAGGCATACGTTGACTACAATGGGCACTGCGCATCAGCTGTCATCGAAAATGACCACGACAATATCGTAGAAACCAGCCTTGACGGTACAGTATTGACCTCATCACGCAGGGATACAGGTGCGGAATGTCCGGATCAGAAGACAACTCTCGACTATCACCTTACAGTAAAGGAAATTGTAGATTTCGCGTCGACAGTAGCATATGAAGATATTGCATTCATACTTGAATCACGCACATTGAACCTTGCGCTTGCAAAGGAGGGTCTCTCAGGAAAATACGGTCTGAAAGTAGGTTATGCCATCAATCTTGATGACAACCGCGAAGTATTCGGAGGTGACTTCCTCTGCTATGCGATGTCTCTCACCGCCGCTGCCTCAGACGCCCGAATGGCAGGCTGCACCCTTGCCGCAATGAGCAACTCCGGAAGCGGAAATCAGGGTATCACAGTGACTATGCCGGTGATCGCATACTCCATCAGATATGGTACAGATGACGAGAAGCTGGCAAGAGCACTGGTACTGAGCCATCTTGTAGCAATTCACATCAAAGGATATCTTGGAAAGCTTTCTGCACTTTGCGGCTGCGTGATAGCATCTACAGGATCTGCCTGCGGACTTGTATATCTGCGAGGCGGAGACTACGGTCAGATATGCGCCGCTATCAAGAATATGATAGGAAACATCACCGGAATGGTCTGCGACGGAGCCAAGGTCGGCTGCGCGATGAAAGTGGCTTCCGGCGTATCCAGCGCCCTTCAGTCTGCTGTTCTTGCACGTGAAGGCATATGCATCTCAGCACACGACGGAATCATCGAAAACGACATTGAAAAGACTATCCGCAATCTCGGACAGATCGGTTCCGTAGGAATGCAGCATACTGACAATATGATTCTCGACATAATGGTCTGCAAATAGGCTTCTTATAAAGTCCAGGACAGCCAGCCAAGCGCCCCCTTCGTGATTTCGTGACGTATGAATTGGCATATCTACTTAGATGGGAATCAGCGTAGCTGAATTTCGTGTTTTTTTCGATTAGTTAACAAAATAATTTCATATCTTTGCCATAGTTTTTAAAACCTTTTAAAATATGAGTAAATTCACCTTGCCAAAAGACGGAGGACTTATCGAGGCCGGACTTCCTATCGGAATCAAGCATAGCTACGAAAGAATACCCGCTCATATCTTTGAAGATGAGGCGGCTGCAAGCGAAAGACTTGCTGAAAAAATCGCTGAGGCGATAAACAAATGCGACGGCATATATCGACTCGGCCTCAGTACAGGTTCATCACCGGTTCCACTCTACAAGTCTCTGGTCAGACTTTACAAAGAAGGAAAGGTTTCATTCAGAAATGTGGAGATTTTCTGCATTGACGAGTATTATCCTGCACCGGCAGACAATCAGAGCCGCAACCGCAGATTGTACTCTGAGCTTCTCGCTCACATAGACATCAAGTCTGAAAACGTACATATACCGAAGCTTACCGAAATACTGGACACTGAGGTTGTAACTGCTTTCTGCGCCGATTTCGACGCCAAGGCCAAAGGGCTCGACCTTCTTGTCATGGGAACAGGACAGCAAGGCCAGATCGGTTTCAATGAGGCCGGCGCATCAGACAAGAGCAGAACAAGAACTGTCCTTCTGCCATACGCTTCAAGAAAGAGAGAATCAAAGAACTTCGCCAACATCACAGAGACTCCAGACAAGGCTATAGCAATGGGTATCTCCACCATGCTCTCTGCAAAAAAGATATACCTTATCGGCTGGGGTGAGGACAAGGCTCAGATTGTAAAGCAGTTCACTGAGGATCCTATTGACCCTATGTGTCCTGTTTCATTCCTTCAGAGACACGAAAACATTTCATCATATATTGACGAAAATGCTGCGAGCCTTCTTATCAGAAACGTGGCTCCTTGGCTTGTAGGCCCTTGCGAATGGACTCCTAAATTCATAAGAAAGGCAGTGGTATGGCTCTGCGAGCAGGTGCACAAACCGATCCTGAAGCTTACTCAGGGAGACTATCTCAAACATGGTCTGGGGGAACTTCTGGAACAGCATGGCCCTTATGCACAGATCAATATAAAGGTATTCAACGACCTGCAGCACACCATTTCAGGATGGCCGGGCGGAAAGCCTGATGCGGACGACAGCACAAGACCGGTACCGTCAGCTCCGTACCCTAAGAAAGTCGTTATATTCTCGCCACATCCTGACGATGATGTGATATCGATGGGCGGTACCTTCATCCGTCTGGTCGAGCAAGGACACGATGTACACGTAGCATACGAGACATCTGGCAACGTTGCCGTACATGACGACGTAGTACTCCAGCATATGGATGCGGCTCGTGAACTCGGATTCGGTGACAGATTTGACGAAGTTAAGGAAATCATTGCATCAAAGAAGCCGGGACAGCCTGAACCAAGAGCACTGCTGAACCTCAAGGGAGCCATAAGACGTGCCGAGGCCAAGAGTGCAGTACGCTCGTTCGGTCTCAATGACCAGACAAACTGTCACTTCCTGAACCTTCCTTTCTACGAGACAGGCGGAATCAAGAAGGGAGAACGCACACAGGCTGACATCGACATCATCATAGAACTTCTCCAGAAAGTTCAGCCACACCAGATCTATCTTGCAGGTGACCTCGCAGACCCTCACGGCACACATCGTGTATGTACCGAAGCTGTGCTTGAAGCCATCAATCAGCTCAAGGGAGAGGCCTGGCTCAAAGAATGCCACGTATGGCTCTACAGAGGAGCTTGGATGGAATGGGAGCTCGGAAAGGTGGACATGGCGGTTCCGCTCAGTCCGGACGAAGTGATCAAGAAGCGTCACGCCATCTACCGCCATCTTTCCCAGAAGGATATCGTGCCGTTCCCAGGCGAGGATCCGCGCGAATTCTGGCAGAGAGCAGAAGAAAGGACTCAGAATACCGCACGCCTGTACGACGAGCTCGGAATGGCAGAGTACCAGGCAATTGAGGTATTTGTAAAATTATTTTAACCCCAGGGGCCTCAAGCAAAAGAACTAAAGAATTTTAAGAATATGAGAGTAATCATCAATGAAAACAGCGCGAAGGGCTCAGTTTGGGCTGCACGTTATATCGTCTCGCGCATCAAGGCAAAGGCTGCCGTGACTGACAAGCCTTTCGTACTCGGACTTCCTACCGGAGGTACTCCTGTGGCAACATACCAGGAGCTTATCAGAATGTATAAGGCCGGAGAGGTATCCTTCAAGAATGTAATCACCTTCAACATGGACGAGTATGTAGGACTCCCAGAGGAGCATCCAGAAAGCTATCACTCGTTTATGGCAAGAAACTTCTTCGACCATGTGGATGTTCCGAAGGAGAATATCAACATCCTCAACGGAAATGCGGAAGACCTCGCTGCAGAGTGTGCTGCATACGAGGAGAAGATTGCAGCAGCCGGCGGAATCGACCTCTTCATGGGAGGCGTCGGAGAAGACGGTCACCTTGCATTCAACGAGCCATATTCTTCACTGGTATCACGCACCAGAGTAAAGAGTCTGACCTACGATACAATCCTTGTGAATTCACGTTTCTTCGACGGAGATCTCAGCAAGGTTCCTACTACAGCTCTTACAGTAGGCGTCGGTACAGTAATGGACGCAAAGGAAGTACTCGTACTCGCTTTCGGTCATAAGAAGGCCAATGCACTCAAGGCTGCCATCGAGGGAGCATATTCTCAGGCATGCACTCTGTCTGCTCTTCAGGCACATCCTCACGGAATCATCGTTGCAGATGAGCTTGCAGTAGGAGAATTGAAGGTAAATACATACAGATACTTCAAGGACATCGAGAAGAACAACCTCTAAGGATTTCCCTTCCACCTATAATCCCGTACCAGTCACACGGCTGATACGGGATTTCATTTGTCATAAGGGTAATTTTTGATTAAGTTTACAGATTATATTTACTTTAAAGCGCTATGACAAAAACCAAGATTTTCTTTATTTACCTGATGCTTCTTATATCAGCATCAATTTTTGCGCAATCTCCGAGGAATATTGCATACCAGGAAGATTGCGTACGTTTCACGGTAATTACCGACGGAGTGATCCGCCTGGAATGGCAGCCGGAAGGCCGTTTCACTGACTTACCTTCATTCGTAGCTTCAGAAAGAGAGTATCCTGCTGCTGACTACAAGATCAAGAAAAGCGGCAGGAAGGTCAGGATCGAAACCTCGAAGATGATCGTTGAATACAAGACCGGTACAGGAAAGTTCGATGCATCCAATCTCACAATCAAGGCCAGAGATGGATTTTTCACCTGGAAGCCGGGAATGGAGCAGAAGGAAAACCTCAAGGGAACATTCAGAACTTTGGACGGACTGGACGGTGACCTGCAGACCCAGGCATGGGTAGCCGACATGAAGAAAGGCGAAACCCGTCAGTTCGAGAACGGAATCCTTGCAAGAGACGGATGGACACTCATCGACGAATCGGAAAGCTACCTTTTCGACGACTCTGACTGGGCTTGGGTAAAGGAAAGAGAAGCCAAGGAATGCCAGGACTGGTATTTCATGGCATATGGACAGGATTACAAGGCTGCATTGAAGGACTTCACCGTATTTGCAGGAAAGATGCCGCTTCCTCCACGCTTTACATTCGGTTACTGGTGGAGCCGTTACTGGGCATACTCGGACAGAGAGATGCGCACACTGGTGGACAAATTCCACGCATACGATATTCCTCTGGATGTACTCGTAGTGGATATGGACTGGCACTATACAGATCCGGGACGTGGTGGCTGGACAGGCTGGACATGGAACAAGAGCATATTCCCGAATCCTGGAAAATTCATGGATTACCTCAAGGATGAGGGATTGAAAGTCACCCTTAACCTCCACCCTGCGGACGGATTCGACCATTGGGAGGAATGCTACCCTGCCCTCGCAAAGAGCCTCGGCAAAGACCCTTCGTCAAAGGACCGCATCGAATGGATCAATTCTGACAAGGAATTCATGAGCAACATGTTCGAGCAGGTGATGCATCCTATGCAGGAGGAAGGTGTAGACTTCTGGTGGCTCGACTGGCAGCAGCATGTATTCGACACAAAGCTTGACAAGCTCCACAACACATGGTGGATCAACTACGCATACTTCACTGACATGGAGCGCAACGGTGACAAGCGTCCTCTGCTCTACCATCGCTGGGGAGGACTTGGAAACCACCGTTATCAGATCGGTTTCTCAGGAGATGCTACAATCACATGGAAATCGCTTGAATTCCAGCCATATTTCACATCCACTGCATCAAATGTACTCTACGGATATTGGAGCCATGATATCGGAGGACATCTCGGAGATACGATTGACCCGGAAATGTACACAAGATGGCTTCAGTATGGCGGTTTCAGCCCTGTGATGCGTACTCACAGCTCGAAGAGCGGAGCCCTCAACAAGGAGCCTTGGGTATTCGCTGAGGAATACACCAATGTCATCCGTCAGACAGTACGTCAGCGCTATGACATGGCGCCATACATCTACGCGATGGCCCGTAAGGGATATGACGATGGTATAGCTCTCTGCCGTCCTCTGTACTATGACTGGCCTGCAGCTGAGGAAGCATATGACGCGAAATTCCGCAGCCAGTATATGTTCGGAGATGACATGCTCATCGCTCCTGTCACCAAGCCGATGACAGACGGATTTGCCCAGATGGAGATATGGCTTCCGGAAGGCAGCTGGTATGAACTCCATACCGGAGTCCTTCTCGAAGGTGGAGCGGTGGTAAAACGCAATTTCGCACTTGATGAGTATGGAATCTATATCAAGGCCGGCTCTGTTCTTCCTTTCTACGGAAAAGAAGTAGAGAACCTCAACAGCAATGATGAGGACATCTATGTAACAGTATTCCCTGGCGGAGAAGGCTGTTTCAAGATGTATGAGGACGCTGGTAACGACAAGGACTATGCGGATTCATACGCAACAACATCTCTTTCCAACAGATGGAACGGAAACATTCAGACCATCACAATAGCATCACGCAATGGTTCCTACACCGGAATGCCTTCGGAGAGAAACTTCAAGGTAAAGGTTCTCGCAAGCCAGGCTCCGGTAAATGTAACAGTCAACGGAGAAACTGTTCCATATGAATACCTTGGAGAAAACCTCGCATTTGTAATCGATGTACCTGTAGCAGACTGCTCTGCAGAAAAGAATATTGTCATTACATACTCAGATGCTCAGCCGGCAATCGCTCAGGGCATCATCGGTCTGTCACGCCGTATGGCAAGAAGCATCGAGGCACTTAAGTTCCGCACAGGAGCTGACCCGATCGACGACCTCGCCATGATGGGCAATATCAATGAGGCTATCCTCTATGCACCGGAAAAGGCAGCTGAACTCACAGAGGCGTTCATGAAGAACTACAATAATCTTCCTGAAATCCTCAAGCAGCAGCCACGTCTTAAGGACGCTGACATCGAGTGGTTCCTCGGTCACTGCGGCTGGAACCTGAAATAACAAAGCGTCGACCACCAATCTATTATCAATCAACCACTTACGCAATATGCCTGCTGTACAGAAACAGCAGGCATATTATGTAAACAGCTGATATTCGGAACGTTAGGCGACACCTTGAAGACGACCCGAATACAAAGCTATATTATTTCTTCCAGAGTCTTGACATGTCTTCAAGGGTCTTTCCCTTTGTCTCAGGAACGAGTTTCCATACGAAAATGGCTGCAAGGATGCAGATGACTCCGTAAAGACCGTATGTGAAGGCGTGACCGAAGTTTTCGCCCATAGAGCCAAGGCTCATATTGTACATAGGAAGGAATGTAGATGAGACAATGAAGTTGAAGATCCACTGGAATGCGACAGCGATAGCCACTGCGGCACCACGTATGGTGTTAGGGAAGATCTCGGAGATGAGTACCCAGCAGATCGGTCCCCAGCTGAACATGAATGACGCACTGTAAACCATGATGCTGATCACTGCCACCACTGGAGGAAGTGCAGCAGAAACACTTGTCACAGCTACTCCGGCAGCACCAAGAGCCATTCCGAGGGATCCCCAGATAAGAAGCGGCTTACGTCCCCATTTCTCCACTGTAAAGATCGCCACGAGAGTGAAGGTAATGTTCACGATACCCATAAGTACAGTCTGCATCATAGGATTACCCATACCGAGCGACTCGAATATACGAGGAGCGAAGTAAAGTACTGCATTGATACCGACAGCCTGCTGGAATACACTGAGCATGATGCCCACGAAGATCACAAGCCAGCCGTATGTAAAGAGTTTCTCTGTCTTTTCTGTCACGGTCGCCTTGATGTCTGCAAGGATTTCCTGAGCCTTGGACTGACCGTTGATCTTTGCAAGGATTGTCAGAGCCTGAGCGTCCTTGCCGGTCATGGCAAGATAACGAGGAGTCTCAGGAACAAGGAAGAGAAGAAGAGTAAACAATCCAGCCGGAACAGCCTCACTTACAAACATATATCTCCATCCTGTCTCGATCATCCACTGAGCTTCAGCCGGATTCATGATCTGGTTGATTCCCTCAGCCACTTTCTGGATAGCTGGGGCGATATGATCACCGAGGATAATGAAGTTCACGAAATAAACCACAAGCTGACCGAAGATGATAGCGAACTGGTTCCATGACACGAGAGTACCTCTCATATTGCTTGGAGCAACCTCTGCTATGTACATAGGGCAGATAGCGGAAGCAAGTCCTACGCCGATTCCACCGAGTACTCGATAAAGGTTGAATGCTACCAGGAGTGAGAAAGTAGGTTCTCCCTTAGGAAAGAAGAGGAATTCAGGTAAATAAGATCCCAGTGCAGAGAGGAAGAAGAACACTCCCGCCATGATGAGGGATCTCTTACGTCCGAGCTTTGAGGCCAGGAATCCTGAAAGAGCTGCACCGATAATACAGCCCAGAAGAGCGCTGGATGATGTGATGCCGTGAAGGAAGTCAGTATATGCAAAGTCGCTGGCCCCCATAAAGAATGCCTGCAGACCTTTCTCCGCACCTGAAATGACTGCTGTATCGTATCCGAACAGCAAGCCTCCTATAACGGCCACAAGGACTATCGATAACAGATAGCCCTTGCTGCCTTTGTCATTATTTGCACTCATTAGCAATACATATTGAGGATAGCCTCGTAGAGCTCCTGCTTTCCTGAAGTCTGCTTAGGCTCGTTGACCTCCTTACCATATGCATATACATCCTCGAGAGTAAGCTCGCCGTTCTCGAACTTCTTTCCGAGACCCTCGTCGAAGCTTGCATAGCGCTCCTTCACCATCTGGCAGAGAGGAGACTCCTCGAGAAGAGCAGCTGCACTCTCAAGAGCGCGTGCCATTGCATCCATAGCTGCGATGTGAGCGATGAAGATGTCCTCAAGGTCTGTTGAGTTACGACGGGTCTTAGCATCGAAGTTGGTACCTCCGTTTCCGAGTCCACCGTTACGGATGATCTGCATCATTGCCTGAGTAAGGTCGAATGAGTCGATAGGGAACTGGTCAGTATCCCAGCCGTTCTGGTAGTCACCGCGGTTAGCGTCGATAGAACCGAGCATACCAGCGTCTACTGCACATGCAAGCTCATGCTCGAATGTGTGTCCTGCGAGAGTAGCGTGGTTCACCTCAATATTCACCTTGAAATCATTCTCAAGACCATGAGCCTTAAGGAAACCGATTACAGTCTCTGTATCAACATCATACTGATGCTTTGTAGGCTCCATAGGCTTAGGCTCGATAAGGAATGTTCCTGTAAAGCCCTTTGCACGAGCATAATCGCGTGCGAGAGTAAGCATCATTGCGAGATGCTCCTTCTCACGCTTCTGGTCAGTATTGAGAAGGCTCATGTAACCCTCACGACCGCCCCAGAACACGTAGTTTGTACCGCCGAGTTCGATTGTTGCGTCGATAGCGTTCTTGATCTGGACAGCAGCACGAGCGACTACATCGAAATCAGGATTGGTAGCAGCACCGTTCATATATCTCTTGTTGCCGAATACGTTTGCTGTTCCCCAAAGAAGCTTGATGCCTGTCTCAGCCTGCTTCTCCTTGAGATATGCGACAACTTCCTTCAGACGAGCCTCATACTCCTCGACATTTGCGCCCTCGTCCACGAGGTCAACATCATGGAAGCAATAGTACTCGATACCTATCTTCTGCATGAACTCGAAACCTGCATCTACCTTATCCTTAGCTGCCTGAACAGGGCAAGCCGCACCATTCCATGGGAAAGTCTTTGTTCCGCCGCCGAACTGGTCTGCACCCTCTGCACAGAGTGTGTGCCACCAAGCCATCGAGAACTTGAGCCACTCAGCCATTGTCTTGCCGAGGACTACCTTGTTTGCGTCATAGTAACGGAAAGCCATAGGGTTCCTGCTCTCCTTGCCTTCGAACTGGATCTTACCGATACCAGGGAAAAATTCTTTTGTTGCCATAGTTTTAGTAGTGATATTAAAGTTTATAATCTTGATTTCCAAACTTCGTATGCATCCTTGTAAGCCTCTGTGTCAGAAGGCTCGATTACTGCAAGCTTCTCGAGAGTCGAGAATGCCTCCTTATTGTCCTTGTAGATTCCGGCACCGATACCAGCGCCCTTGGCTGCACCTACAGAGCCGTCAGTGTCATAAAGGTCAATGACAGCACCGGTAACTCCAGCAAGAGTATTGCGGAAAATCGGGCTGAGGAACATGTTTGCATGACCGGCGTGGATCTTGCTGACATTCATTCCCATCTGTTCCATGATCTCGATTCCGTACTTGAACGAGAAGACGATACCTTCCTGGGCTGCACGCAGAAGGTGAGCCTTGCTGTGTACATTGAAATTCACTCCGTGGATCGAGCTTCCGACCTCCTGGTTTTCAAGCATACGCTCTGCACCGTTTCCGAATGGAAGAATGCTTACTCCGGCACTTCCGATAGGTGCAAGAGCTGCAAGGTCATTCATATCCGAGTACGAGATACCCTCCGGAGCCACGTTTCTCTTCATCCATGAATTGAGGATTCCGGTACCATTGATGCAGAGGAGAACACCTAATCGTGTCTGGTCAGCAGTATGATTTACGTGTGCGAATGTATTGACACGGGACTTAGGGTCATAATTCACATCGCCGAGGACACCGTAAACCACTCCCGAAGTACCGGCTGTAGAAGCGATTTCGCCAGGATTGAATACATTGAGAGACAATGCATTGTTCGGCTGGTCACCTGCACGGTAAGTGATAGGGATACCGGCTGCAAGTCCCAGTTCGGCAGCAGCTGCCTCGCTCACTCTTCCCTGCTCGGAGAATGTAGGACGTACCTCAGGAATCAGGCTTTCATCGAAGCCGTAATAATCCAGAAGAATCTTCGCAGGAGAATTCTCTGCAAAGTCCCAGAGCATTCCCTCGGAAAGACCTGAAACTGTAGTGCAGACTTCTCCGCTGAGTTTCATCGCAATATAATCTCCAGGAAGCATTATCTTATAGATCTTCGCATAGAGCTCCGGTTCGTTCTCCTTCACCCAGGCCAGCTTGGAGGCTGTAAAGTTACCCGGAGAATTAAGTAGATGGCTCAGGCAAAGTTCGTGACCCATCTCATCGAACGCTTTCTGACCGTAAGGTACGGCACGGGAGTCGCACCATATGATGGAAGGACGAATAACATTAAGATCCTTATCCACGCAAACAAGACCGTGCATCTGATATGAGATACCTATCGCCTTGATGTCAGCCGGATTCACACCGGAACCTGACAAAACTGCCGAAGTAGCAAGCTTGAGATTCTCCCACCATGAAGATGGTTCCTGTTCAGCCCAACCCGGCTTTACAGCCATAATAGCGGCTTCTGACTTTGGATAGAATGCAGAACTGAGGCACTTGCCTGTCTGAGCATCCACGAGACTCGCCTTCACTGACGAGCTTCCTATATCGTAACCTAAAAGATACATAAAGTTTAAATTTTATCCTTACAAATATAAAAATTAATTCGCCCGGTTATCCCTCTGACAGGAATTTTGACTATCAATTCTGTTTCAATATTGACAAAGTATATTTCAAATACACCATGCGGGTCTATTTTTCATATGAATCCGAGACAAAAACATAGGTTTTGCCAGGTTTCGTAGCGATATCATAAAGATTATGATCCGGCACAGGCTCCATCTCGAGAACAGCCTCGGAAGAGATCAAAGGATCTGCCACAGCCGGCACGATGTAGTATGGATCAGGATTGTCTCCTTCCGCCCGGGCAAGCTTTTCTCCACCTCTGAACGACAGAGCGGCAGAGGTCCTGAGCCTGAGATTTCCACCCAGACGGGAGGTCACCTTGGCCATTGTCACCTGCCCATTCTTCCATTCAACATCAACAACGAATCCACCTCGCGCGACAAGGCCTGTCACCTTTCCGTGCGGCCACTTTTGCGGAAGGGCCGGAAGCAGATGCAAGGCTCCGTCGTGACTCTGTACAAGCATCTCTGCGATACCGGCAGTACAGCCGAAATTACCGTCGATCTGGAACGGAGGATGAGCATCGAAAAGGTTAGGATAGGTTCCTCCCTTACCCCAGAAACCGGTACTTCCGGCAGGGGTCAATTGGTCCGTTATCAGCTTATAGGCCCTGTCTCCGTCCTGGAGTCTTGCCCAAAGGCAGACCTTCCAGCCCATAGACCAGCCAGTAGCCGGGTCACCTCTATAGTTCAGGGAATTGCGGGCTGCGGCGAAAAGCTCTGGGGTTCTCCATGGCGAGATCTGATTGCCGGGGAAAAGCCCATAAAGATGAGATACATGGCGATGATGGTCATCAGGATCATCCCAATCGTGCATCCACTCCTGAAGCTGGGCATGACGGCCGATCTGCATCGGAGGCAGTTTGGTCTTCAAGACTGAGAGTGTATCGGCAAAATCAGCATCCACTCCCAGAATTTCAGATGCAGTGACCAGATTTCCGAAAAGTTCCGCCACCATCTGATTGTCCATTGTGGTACCGGCACAGACGGTGACATCGCCAGGATCACGAAGGAAAGCATTCTCAGGAGAAGTGGAAGGGCTTATCACAAGCCATCCGTGCTCCGGTTCCTCGATGAGAAAATCCACAAAGAACTCCGCAGCACCTTTCATCACAGGATATACCTCAGCAAGAAAATCCTTGTCTCCGGTATGCAGATAGTGCTCCCAAAGGTGACGGCATACCCAAGCGCCTCCTGTAGGCCACATTCCGGATGCGGCAAAGTCCACAGGACCTGTTATACGCCATATGTCAGTATTATGATGAAGAACCCAGCCTCTGGCACCATACATCGTATCTGCCGTCACAGCGCCCGTCTGAGCCAATTCCTTAACCATTGTGATAAAAGGTTCATGCAGCTCGGACAAGCCGGTCACCTCTGCCGGCCAGTAATTCATTTCCGCATTGATATTGGTAGTGTACTTGCTGTCCCACGGAGGCGTGAGGCTCTCATTCCATATACCTTGGAGATTGGCAGGCTGTCCTCCCGGCTGAGAACTACATATCAGGAGGTAACGTCCGAACTGAAAGTACAGCTCAACCAACTGAGGATCATCACCTTGCGCAAATTCCTTCACACGCACATCGGTAGTGCGTGCAGCTGCCGGGGATGTTCCCAGATCAAGACTGACCCTATCGAAATAACTCCTGTAGGCCCCGATATGAGCTTTGCGCATCGCACTGTACCTCTTGGAGCCCAGATCTTCCATACGCTCTTCCAAACGACCCTCCGGATCGGCAGAGATATCGTCATAACGGACAAAATTGGTGGCAATATCGACATATATCAAAGCTTCATCGGCATTCTTCACGGCCAATGAAGCATCACATACCTCAATCATACCACCCGTAGGACAAATGCGCGCCTTTGCAGTAAAGCGTACCTTTCCTTCCAGACCTTCCTGTGAAGATGTGGTCCCCCTCAAGACCAGTTCTCCATCTTCGACAGTGATTTCCGCATTCTGAGGGGTGGAGAAGGAAGCATTGAAAGAAATTGCGCCTTTGCGAGAAGCTGAAATTTTCATTACCAGCACGTCATCCGCCAATGAAGAGAATACCTCCCTTGCATATTGCACGCCGTCCACTTCATAAAACACTGAAGTCAATGCATTTGCAATATCAAGTTCCCGACGGTAACCGGTAGCGGCATCGTGTCCCGGGAAATCCAGAAGAAGATCTCCGACGGTCTGATAGGACATTCCATGATTGGTCGGAAAGAAGATCTTCCTGTCCACCATATCCTGGGCAGCACGATACTTTCCTTGGAAAATCAGCTGTCTGATCTCTTCCAAGGCACCAGGTTCGATGTCCGGGTTGGCATTGCTGTTAGGCTGGCCCGCCCAGACAGTCTCTTCATTGAGCTGGATACGCTCGGATGAAGTACCGCCGAACACCATCGCCCCAAGCCTTCCGTTACCCACCGGAAGGGCTTCCACCCAATGTTCTGCCGGTTCGTCGTACCAAAGCTTCAGGTCGTTCTCCTGCCCGGGTGAACATGCAACTGCCAAGGCAGCAATGACTGTCAATATTTTTCTCATCTTGTCTTGAATATGACCTCAGCAGGCTCAAGTCCCGGTGACGTTGCCTTCAGAACGGTCTTTCCGGCCTTGTCAGCCTGAAGAACCACCAGGCACTTGCCATAGAAAGCCTTTCTCTTATTGTCCTTGAAACGTTCCATTGAGATCGGGTTACCGTTATCGACTCCCGCAATGAATGCGCTGTCCCCTTCCAGTTCGAAGCTTACCTGATTCTCGGCTGAAGGACACAGATTTCCATCTTTATCAAGGATCTCCACAGATACGAATGCAAGAGCATCATCAGCTGCGCCCTCTCCGTACTGCTTCATTGAGAGACGGATCTGCGCAGGTTCTCCTGCTGTATGACGGGCGCTTCTTGCCACTTCCCTACCATCTTTATAAGCGACCACCTCTACGGTGCCAGGCTCATAGACTGCACGCCACATTGCATGTAGACAGTCCTGAGTCTTTGCTCGGACGCCTTGGGATACGCCATTCACAAACAATTCCACCTCGTCGGCATTATTGTAATAGCACCAGAGATCCACTTCCTGACCCGGATTCCAGTTCCAATGAGGGAAAAGATGCAGAACAGGCTCATCAGTCCATTCGGACTTATATAGATAATACACATCCTTAGGGAAGCCGGCCAGATCAACGATTCCGAAATAAGAACTTCTGGCAGGCCAGCCGTATGGGGTCGGCTCTCCGATGTAGTCGAATCCGGTCCATACATACTGTCCGCTTACGAAGTCATTGTCACGGACCAGCTTCAGAGTCTCCTCGTGAGTATTTCCCCAAGGAGCATGGCAATTGTCATATGACGAACAAGAGAAAGACGGATCATAATATGGAATATCCCATCGGTCAGGGCAGATGACCATGCTGTCGCTCGGCATCACATAGTAGCCACGGGTCATAAGGGCAGAGTTGCTCTCGGTGATGATGAAAGGCTTTCCAGGGAAGAGCTTCGGAACATCTGCAACATTCTGGTTATGATAGTTATAACCTATGATATCAAGTGCCCCGCTGCGGAAAAGATGATTGTACGGATTAGGCTCGTTGCATCCTGCAGTCACCGGTCTTGTCGGGTCGAGTTTTCGTACCATATCTGCCAGTTTCTTTGTGAGCAGAGAGTTCACACTCATGGCCTCTCCCTCCTTTGCAAGCATATCGGCTGAATGACCGAAATTGAGGATGAGATTAGCCTCGGCAAGGCTCAATGTATCTGCCGCGGCATCCGACCACTGCTCAAGCACCTCATTTCCGATGCTCCACATAAAGATCGAAGGATGGTTGCGATCGCGGATGATGAAATCGGTCAGATCACGCTCGTGCCACTCATTGAAATATCGTGAATAATCGTATGTCGTCTTTCTTTTTCTCCACATATCGAAGGCCTCGTCCTGAACGATGAATCCCATCTCGTCACAGAGATCAAGCAGCTGAGGAGCAGGAGGGTTGTGCGAGGTACGAAGGGCATTGCAGCCCATATCCTTGAGGATTTCGAGCTGACGTCGTGCAGCATTGACATTGAATGCTGACCCGAGGCAGCCGAAGTCATGATGGAGGCATACACCATTGATTTTCAATGGTCTGTCATTGAGTATAAATCCTTTTTCCGCATCAAAGTCGAAAGTCCTGATTCCGATTTTCTGTTCATATCGGTCGATAAGCTTCGAGTCCTCATACAGATCGAATCTGAGCGTATAAAGATATGGAGCATCTACATCCCAGAGCTTCGGGTTCTCTATGTCAAACGACTGAAACTGAATTGAGCATCCATCCTTAGGATTGACATAGACATCCGGGGATAAACTCTTAGGATATGAGCTGACCACTCTGCCATCGGCATCTATGACCAAAAATTCATATGTGAAGCTCTTTGCCTGATCATGATCATTGAGAACATCTACATCTATATTCGCAACTGCAGTCAAGCTTCCGTCATTTCTGTTCTTATCCACAGACTTCAGATAAAAGAAGATTCCGTCCGATGCAACACGAAGCTTAGAGGTCTTCACCATATGCACATCGCGGTAGATTCCGCATCCTGAATACCAGCGTGAATTAGGCTGATCCGAATTATCGACGCGCACAGCCACGACATTCTCCTGTCCCCACTTAAGAAGATGAGAGATATCATATCCGAATGAAATATATCCATATGGTCTCACGCCGAGACTCTCACCATTCACGAACACTTCAGCATTCATATACACTCCATCGAAATCGAGCCTCCAAAGCTTGTCAGCCTCATCCTCCAAAGCAACGAAACTCTTTCTGTACCAGCCGATTCCGCCAGGAAGGGCACCACCACCGGTTCCAGAAGGATTATCCTGGCTGAAATCACCCTCAACTGCCCAATCATGCGGCAGATTCAACTCTCTCCACTCACTGTCATCAAACGAAGGATCTGAAGCCTCAGCCACATCACCCAGATGGAATCTCCACCCGTCGTTGAAGTCAATTTCTTCGCGAGGAGATACAACACTGCTGCACCCCATCATAAGGATGCAGCAGAGCAAAAGATTTACAATATTTTTCATATTTACAATACGACCTTCATCGAAAGTCCGCTATACTTGACAGTCTGCTTCTTGCCGATACCATCCTTCGAAACAGGAATGATATTGAACACTCTTTCTTCGAGCATTCCAGGGAACTCACCCTGACGCTCCTCGATAGAGAGAAGCTTCATCTTTTCATTGTAAGAGAACTCGATCATAGAATATGCACCCTTCTCATAGTTGTAGTTGACATTCTCGTCCTCGTAAAGAGTGAAGTTTCCGTCAGCACCCTGATATACATAGAGGTCGATAACGTCGGCCGGCTTCTGGTCAGTCCACTGGATCTCAGGTCCGAAAGGAACAATCGCACCGGCACGGACATACAGAGGCATCTGGCCATACGGCGCATCTACAGTCTTTGTCTGTCCGCCTTCAATGAACTTATTGGTGTAGTAGTCATACCATCCCTCTGTCTCAGGGAAATAAACCTCACGTGTGCGTGCACCGTACTCATAAACAGGAGCCACGAGGAATGCAGGACCGAACATATAAGTGTCACCGATATTCTCCACCTTCTTATCGCCAAGGAAGTCCATGATCAGAGGACGCATGATTGTATAATCCTCGAACCATGTCATACCTGCCAATGAGTAGATATATGGCATGAGAGCATAACGGAGCTTGGTGTAATATACGATAGACTCATACGCCGGATGTCCCTCAGGAGCGATTTCCCAAGGCTCGCGGAAAGGATACTGACCGTGTGCACGGAAGAGCGGACAGAATGCTCCGAACTGGAACCAGCGGGTATTGAGCTCGCGCCACTCCTTCTGGTCCTCGTTCTCACGACCGGTGCGGTTGAAGATTTCCTGACCTGCCACGAAACGGTTCTCCACGCAGAAACCTCCGATATCCATTGTCCAATATGGGATACCGCTGATAGCGAAGTTAAGTCCGGCAGAAATCTGAGCCTTCATATCCTCCCAACGGGTAGCGATGTCACCACTCCAGGTAGCTGTAGAATATCTCTGAAGGCCAGCGAATCCGCTTCGGGTAAGAAGGAATACACGCTTGTCAGGATCTACGCCTCTCTGGCCGTTATAGATGGCATCAGCATTGACGATCGAGTAGGTATTGAAATATTCTGTAGAAGATCCGAGAGCTGTAGGACCGCAAAGAGCCTTTCTGTAGTCCATATCAGTACAGTCGCGCACATTAGGCTCGGACGCGTCCATCCACCACGCATCGATTCCGAGCGGATAGTAATGGTCATACATCTGCTTCCAGAAAAGTTCACGTGCTCCCTGAGCATAAGCATCGTAGAATCCATAGAGATAACCCTGACCGATCCAGTCACGGATGCCGTCCTCGTTGGCCTTGTTGTACATCCATCCCTTGTCGTTGAGTTCCTTGTAATGCTCGGTATCCACATAGAACTTAGGCCACACAGAAATCATCATTCGTCCACCCATGTTGTGGATGGAATCAACCATTCCCTTAGGATCAGGGAAGCGGGCAGGATCAAACTCGTGGCTGCCCCACGCATCCTCTTCCCAATGGCTCCAGTCCATTACGATATTGTCGATAGGAATATTTCTCTTGCGGAAGCCTTCGAGCGCCTCGATCATTTCGGTCGAAGTCTTGTATCTCTCACGGCTCTGCCAGTATCCCATTGCCCATTTAGGCATGATCTGAGCCTTTCCTGTAAGAGTTCTGTAACCGCTGATGATCTCGTCTGCATCGTCACCGGCGATGAAATACCAGTCCATCTGCTTGCTCATCTCACTCCACCAAGAATGCTTAGCCTGCTCGACAGGATCCACCACATCATAAACGCGGAGTCCGCAATAAGAAACGCCACCATCTGGCTGCCAATCGATCTCAAGAGGTACTCTCTTGCCTGCCTCAAGGCTCACTGTAAACTTGTAAGAATTTGGATTCCAAGCAGTTCTCCAACGCTCAGGAACCACTTCGTTTCCGTCAATCTTCACAGTAGTATAACCTGCATAGTAAAGAATGAACTGATAGTCTCCTGTAGCAGGAGCCTCGATCGAGCCCTCATACTTTACCTGTGAACCATAGAACTGGAAGTCCTCCGGAAGATTCACTACCTTAGCCATTTCCGGTGCCACGAGATACTCGAAATAAATCTTCGGTTCGTCACGTACTACGGTCTCACCTCTTGCAGGATCATATGTACCTGTCAGGCAGCCTTCCTTGCCGGTCTTGTCATAAAGCTTGAATACATCGCCAAGCTGCTTGTAGTCATCAGGATTTCCGAAGCGCATGATCGAATAGCTGTCCATCAGGACACCATATCCTTTATTGGAAACAATGAAAGGAACAGACACCTTGGTGTTATACTGGAAGAGTTCCTCATTCTTTCCTTTATAATTGAACTCGTCTGCCTGATGCTGACCGAGTCCGTAGAATGCTTCATCCTCCGGAGAGTCGAAGACCTGACGGAAAGAGTATCCGTGAGTTCCTTCCACTTCGATAGGCTCGAAAGATTTTCCGCCACCTTTCTGCTCAGCAAGAATTACATTTCCTTCCGCATCGGTGAACCACACCTCACCAGTGACAGTAGAGACATTGGCCTTTACAGACGCTGTAGACACTGTGACTGTCTCTTCGTTCTGAACCACCTCAAAAGGTGTCTTTTCTGCAGATGGCAGAACCACCAGACTCTGAGGATCAGCGAATTTCTTCTCAGGAGTAGCTGATACACGGATGAGCTTGTCACCCATCACTTCCAGGCGTACAAGCGCAGGGCCGTTCTCCGCAGGCTGCTGCACCTTCACAGTAACACCGTTATCATCCTGCTTCAGGTCTCCTGTGCAGGCATTGAAAGCCATAAGGGCCAGAGCAGCCCAAAAGGTTAGTTTAGATTTCATAATTATGTCTATTTAAATTTAAGATAATTCAATATGCAGAGGGATTTCTCCGGAACATCCGAAGAGAATTTCAGATAAATGGCGTGCTTGCCGCTCATCTTTGCAAGCTCCGGAACGGCAATATGCAGATCTGTCGCCCTGGCAGGCATATTTGCCTTAAGATCAATACTTCCCAGAACCACACCGCCCTGAGATGTCCAAGGCCTGTCGGCCATAACGGTGATTGTTCCGTCAATACCCTCTGGCACGGCATTAAGAATCAGTTCCAGATTCTTACGACCGGCAGTGGAATCGAAATTGAAATATTTATAGCCTACAATCGAGCCGTCAGTATTGTTCACCACAGGATTGATATTGTTTCTCAGGGCATAAGGAGCCTCGAACTTATCGTCGGTACCATAATCCGAAGCGATATATGAGCCGAAGAATATATTGTTCGGATACTCGTGGAGAGCGACCTTAGGACCGGTATACCAGCAGGCCATAGCAGCAGGATGCACCTCGAGCGGTTCTAGTCCGTTCAATGAGAATCCTTCCGAATTGTATTCACCCTCGGAGATCTCCACTTTTCCACCCTTTCCTTTCTCCACCTTCACGGTAATCGGAGCCACCATAGCCTGGCGTGCATATTCATTCGTGCCGGTCTGACGATGGTAGAAGACATACCACTGATCCTTGATCTTGCAGATGCCTCCGTGGGTATTTCCGGCCACGTGGGCAGATGCGATCACATTGCCGTTCTCATCGATTTCGCGGGCACGACCGTCAATGATGGTGCCACCGTATGTCCATGGACCGAGCGGTGTGTCGCCATAGGCATATGCCAATGTATAGTTCGACGCCGGGAGACCGAACTCGCCCTCAAGCGTAACTCGGCTGTAGACAAGGACATACTTGTCCTCGATCTTGCGCATGGATGATGCCTCGAAGAAGCGGAAGACATCCTCGTCGGTCTTGCTGCTGGAAATCATATCGGTTATGATCTGAGTCCCCTCTTTCAGAGTGCACATCGTATTGGGGTCAAGCTCAGCAGCACACGAGCACTCAAAGCCCCAATATCCATAGACTCTGCCATCATCATCGATAAATACAGACGGGTCAAACTCAAGGATGCCATAAGTCCATGAAGGATTCTCCTCGCTCCAGTTGCAGACTTCGAAAGGTCCGTCAGGGCGAGGGCTCTTTGCGATGAGCGAACGTCTTCCGAACTCCATATCATTAGGGAAAAGATAGTACATCTTCGTTCCGTCTGCCTCTATCTTCTCTGTAACATCCGGAGCATAAAGCACATCGGAAAGTCCCTTGTCGCTCAAGGGTTCTCCGTTCGCATTGTTCAGGACTCTGAGAATCTCACCATCGTATCTCCACTCGTTAAGATTATCCACAGATGCAGACCATACTACAAGCTCACGTCCGCAATAACCTGTAATCATCGAGTCGTGAGAGCCATATACATAGACTCTGTACTCCCCCGGTCTGTCAGGATCCTCGAAGATATAAGGCTCACCGTCCGGAGTATGTTCCCACAAAGGAAGATAAGGATTACCCACAGTAGAGGGCATCTCCTGGCCGGATGGTGCACACGACGCCACAGCCAGGATTGCCGCCGCAATGAAGTTAAGTTTCAGTGTTTTCATATGATTCACGGTTAATATTTCACATCGTAAACCTTGCTCCAATCTATCTCTGAAGTACTCTGAGCGACAGGGACATGAGGAATGACACTTCCTTTCTTTACAAGGATGACACAAGGGATATCTCCGGCCGCTATCTCATGCCAGCCGCCGGCATATGACTTCTTCGTCTGATAATCCACCCACTTGCCTGCCGGGAGATATACATATCTCGAATCAGAGTCCTCGAAAAGAGGCGCCACAAGGATATCAGAGCCGAAAAGATACTGATCATCAATGGTCCACACTGCAGGATCATCAGGATACTCGACCAGCATCGCACGAAGCATAGGAAGTCCTTTCTCAATACAATCTTCAGCCTGGCTGATCACATAAGGCATAAGCTTGTACTTGAGCTCAGCACTCTGTCTGAACGCATCTGTAAAGCTCTCATTATAAAGCCAAGGCTCTGTCGGAGGCGCTCCATGAGCTCTTGTATGTGAGGTAAGGAAACCGAAAGGAAGCCATCTTCGATAGAGGTTCTCCGGTGTACTCTGAACAAATCCACCTATGTCATGACTCCAGAACGAGAAGCCGCTCAGACCGAATGAAAGTCCGCAACGCAATGTAGCAGCCATGCCGATATCGGTATTCGAAGCATCACCACCCCAGTGAAGCGGATACCTCTGAGAACCGGCCCATGCACTTCGAGCCCACATGATATTCTCTCCGGTAGTTTTCGCTGTAATCTCAGCTACAGCCTTGTTATATCTCAACGGGTAAATATTATGCTCGTAAAGACCTGTTCTGCCGGAAGCATAAAGTCCGTCAAGCGGAGCACCTTCTCCAAAGTCCACCTTGATAGCTCCCACGCCCATCTTCAGCAGACCTTCGAGCTTCGACTGATACCAGGCCACAGTCTCAGGGTTGGAGAAGTCAAGGACAGCATCCTCAAAAGGCATTCCACCCTTTGCATTCTTCACATACAATCCTTTCTCTATCAGCTCCTTATAATAATTATTATGCGGAGTGAAATATGGAAGCTGCCACAACGAAATATGGAATCCGTCCGCCTTCAGGTCATCTATCATCTTCTGCGCATCAGGGAAACGCTCGGGATCGAATTTATAGTCACATTCCCAGTCAGTGGTGAACCATCCGGTATCGAGGTGGATCACATCCGACGGAATCTGATGCTTTCTGAGATTGGCTGCAATGTCATATGCCTCAGCCTGAGAGAAATAGCTGATGCGGCTCATCCAGGTTCCGAAGCTCCACACAGGAGGCATCTGAGGCTTGCCGACCACATCTGTATATTCGTCGAGAATATCCTTAGGCTGACCGAAGAAGATGAAGAAGTCCATTGTCTCATCTTCCATAAAGAGTTTCATCGACTGAGCGTGAGACTGACCGAAATCGCAGGTCACAGGAGCTGAGGTATGCATGAAAATACCATATCCCCTGTTACTCATAAAGAACGGTACCGGCTTGTACATATCCGGTGTCTCCGGACTCTGAGGGTCTGTCACGAAAAGGTTCAGTTTCTGGCCCACCTTGTTCAATGCTGTCGATGATTCTCCGCAGCCCACGATTCTCTCGTATGGATGCAGGGCAAAGACAGGATTGATGCTTCTCCTGTTGTCAGACGAACGTCTGATGAACTGGAAAGGCAGGGTTCTCACCTGTGTGGAATCATTGTCCGAAAGGGTACGCGTATCAGTCATCATGTTACCGTCAGCATCATAAAGGACAATACGGAACGGATTCACTGCCAATGCAATAGTACCACATTCACTGGTCCACCTGTGTTCGGCACCATTGAAGCTGTATGCCCAGCTCTGTCCTGTAGCCGGCTGACCATCGGCCAGCATTACCGAAGGCTGCTCCGGAATAATCACAGGCGAGGTATAGATTCTGATCCTGGCTGTTCTCGGGCTCACAAAATCTATCTTGAAAGGGAGATTCGGATCATTGTCATATTCCGGCTCAGGAAAATCAAGCATCTTGAGAGGCTGCACTGCCGTCACCGTGGTATTGAAGGCCTGGCGGGCAAACAAGCTGTGTCTCTTCCAGTTTATATGACCGGAAGCTTCTGCAGGATCCACATCACATACGGAATCTGCAAAGAAATAGGTATGTGAATAATCGCCGAAATCCTGTCCGACATCATATGTCTGGCTCTGGAGATAAGGCGGTTGGGCATAAGCGCATATGGCGAATGATATGCCCAGGATAATGGTTAGGATCTTTTTCATATCGGCTATATGTTTCAGTTGCAAATCGAGGTCATTTATTTTCTCTCTATGAACTCAGCCTCAAAAGGAGGGAGGATTACTTCATCTTTGTAAGTCTCACCGGTCAGGATTCCTTTGGCCTTGCCGGAAATTCTGATTATCTGCTGTCGGTCCGTAGTATTGAGATATAGGCTATGTTTTTCATCAATATCGCGGGCCATCACTCCCTCAGGCACCTCCGGGCCCGGAGTAATGTCCAGCTCCTGTATCAGCATATCCATTATCTCACTGCTGAGGCCTGCTCCGGAAGGGAGGCCGAGATAATAAGCCTTGCCCTTTCCATATTGATTGCAGGTAAGAGTCACAGGAGAGTCAGGAAGACTTGTTATGCTGGCAAGTACTGAAGCTGTAGCAGGACGAACGACATCATATCTTGCTGATTCAGCCTTCATATCCTTGCCGTTGATATTGACTGTAAGCGAATTACCCTCGGATCCATCCACAGATATCTCATTCATCACGGATGTCTCTTCATATGATGCTACGCGCACACCGAATACATCGCTGAGGTATCCAGGCCTTGTTGTAGCGAAGACTTTTCCTGTCTGGTCTGTGACAGCCGAATTGGAAGTCATCAGGACAGCTCCGCCCTCCTCGACATACCGGCGTATCTTATCGGCAGTTTCTTTTGTCATCACTGCCATTCCAGGTATGATCAGAAGCTTATAATCCAGAGGACTTCTGTCAATATCGATCATCCTGCAGTCGATATTCCTGTATATGAACTGATCGAAGACTTTCTGGATCTGCTGCTCATGGCTTTCCGGAAAAGCTGCAGATGCAATGTGTGAGTCGAAAGAATAAGCCAGTGCGACTTCTGCCCTGAGCTTATAAGGGAAATAGGCTCCTATCTTCTTGAATTCTTCTGCAATCTGCTTATACTCATAGTATTTGCGGTTAGGGACACCATCCCAGTCAAGCATTCCCTGGAGATATTGCTCTTCACCGCCATGCATGCTCTGCCATGTCCAGCCACATACAAGCTGGTTACCATAAAGAAGAGTAGCATATGCAGCCTTACGGATGGATCCCGGTACAGCTGTCATAGTAGTGAACTCAGTACACCAGAAAGGTGTCTCGGCCTCGAACTGCACGCGGGTGATTCCGAAGACATTGTCCATCACTCCCCAATTGGTCTTCAATGAATTTCCGGGATAGAATCCGAATCCGTTCCTAGTCATCTTGCCCGAATAGACTATAGGGGCATAGTCGAAATACTTCTTGCCGCTATAGTACCAGGCATTAGTATTTGTAAGAACCCCAGGTGCATTCTTATTAACGATATCCAGGAATCTGTCATAAAATCCTCCGACCTCATCAGAGACAAAGCGTCTGAAATCCAGCTTTCTCTCAGGAGCACCGGCACCATAAGCCTGAGGCAGGCCGATCTCATCCCAGTCACTGACCTTACGTGACCAACGCTGTCCGTCCCATGCTTCATTCAATGTATCTAAATCGCCGTACTTCTTCTGAAGCCACTGGATGAAACGCTGACGCACGGTCTCAGAGTAAGAAATCGGACCGTCGCCAGGTTCGTTATCGATACCAAAGGCCATCAGCGCCGGGTGAGAGGCATAACGTCTTGTCATCACATCCACCAGACGGTAGGCATATTCCTGAAAATGAGGGTCTCCCACATCTTCCATATAACGATGGTTGGAATAGAGATGATTACCATTCTCATCCACTATATCTATCGACGGATATTTCTTATGAAGCCACAGTGGAGCCGGACGGGTAGGTATGTCGAGTATCACACCTATTCCAGCTTCAGCAAAGCGGTCCATCACCACATCAAACCATTCGAAATCATACACCCCTTCCTGCGGTTCATAGCTGTCCCATGCAAGATGTCCCAGACGCACACATGTAAATCCGGCTTCCTTCATGAGCCTGATATCATTCTCGATCTTGGTCAGGTCCTTGTCATCATGCGGATGATAATTCGCCCCGACATAAAGCTGCCCGTAAACAGCCATCGGAACAAGCGCAAGGAGAAAGGTCAATATCTTTTTCATTCGGTGATGAGATTAAATTCAGCGTATCCGATATTGGTATTGTTTTCAGTATTTGCGAATGCATTCAATCTTACGTAGCGGGCCTGGGATACCGGGAAAGTCCTGGTCTGTTCCACTGGATTGTTCTTTATATTCGAGAACTCGCCCTCAGACACATTCTGCCAATGCTTTCCGTCAGTCGAGACTTCAAACGAGTATTGAGTAATGATGCCGGGGCCCCAGATATAAGGGTCCGGAAGATACTTGAATCCTTTGACATTCAATGTATTGCCAAGATCGACAGTCAATGAGACCGGAAATCTTCCGTTTCCATTCTGATGAGAGGCGGAAACAGGATCACCATCAAAAAGCTTGACAACATGCTCTGCTCCGACCACCTTCCAATCTGTTCTCGGAAGATCAAATGAAGCTGATGCTACAGGGCTTGTCTTAGCAGTGACAGGGTCATATGCCACAGCATTGACCTCAATCCTTCCTTCCGTTTCGAAAGGGGCCTCATACTTCAGGGAAGCAGCCGTCGGAACACTGCCGTCAAGTGTATAATATACTTCAGATTCGGCATCTACAGGATGTATTGATACCTTTCCATCCTTATGTCTCCATACAGCCGGGACATCAAGAATCTGAGGAGCGCGATAAACCTCGATATTGGATATTACAGGGCAGGCACGGCTGTCTGTAACTGAGAAGCGGATATACTGCGATGATACAGTCGGGAAATACAGAATGCGCTTGTAACCGATGGTCGTGGCATCCATAATCTTCTTCCACTCACCGTCCTGCTCATATTCGATGGTAAAACTGCGCACGCGCTGACCCAGACGGATATATTCCTGCACAAGGAAGCGGTTGAAAGGCATTTCCTCCCCCAGGTCAATCGTAATCGTTCCCGTCTTCTGATCATCATCCACAGTCCAATATGTCTGTGGCTTTCCGTCCGTAACCTTAGATGCAGAGAACCTGCGACTCCCTCCGCGGACCTTGTCGGCTGATGTCCTGGCCTTGTATGCTATATTGTCGGCAAATGCATCTTCCCTCGCCTGAGCAAAAGCCTTAAGTCTCTCTTCATCAAGAGGATGTATGAGGCCATTCGGCATTACAGGGACATTCAGCAGCAAGGTTGCATTACGGCCTACAGAATGATAATATGTCTCCATCAGCTTAGGAACAGTCTTTACCTTTGTGTTCTCACTCTCGTGATAGAACCACTCTGGGCGTATGCTGGTGTTCACCTCGGCCGACACCCATGAATCACCGCCTTCCAGTCCATAATGAAGCATTCCCCACTCGACATTTCCTTCCTTATTGAGCTGACTCCAGTTGGTCTCTCCCACGAAGCCTGCCTCTGTACCGACCCAGCGCAGGTCTCCCCTGTCGCCTCCGTCATTCCAGATCAGGATACCAGGCTGGAGTTCACGAGCCATTGCAAAGGTCTCCTTCCACTGATAATATGTCTTGGCGTCGATATTTCTGCTTTCATATGCTCCGCCATAATATCCTGTTCCTCCCTGAGCTCCGTCAAACCATGTCTCGAAGATAGGGCCATAATTCGTCAGAAGTTCCCTCAGCTGGTTACGGAAATACTCCACATATGCAGGTGTGCCATATTCAGGATGATTTCTGTCCCATGGAGAGAGATACACGCCGAATTCCAGTCCATATTCCCTGCAGGCATCGGCCAATTCTCCGACCACATCACCCTTGCCATCTTTCCAAGGAGTATTCTTCACGGAATACTCGGTATACTCCGACGGCCACATACAGAATCCGCAATGATGCTTTGCCGTGAAGATGATACCTTTCATCCCGGCTTCCTTGCATATGCGCGCCCACTGACGGCAGTCAAGGCTGTCAGGATTGAAAAGTTCCAGAGGTTCGTCACCATATCCCCACGACTGATCTGTATAAGTGTTGAGGGAATAATGGATGAATGCATAATACTCCATCTCTTGCCAGCGCATCTGATTCTCTGACGGGACAGGATACAATGGTTCCGGCACAGAAGTCTTCGCACAAGCGATTGCCAGGGTCACAATGACGGTGAAGGTCAGTGAATTGAACAGTTTTCTCATAAAGAGGAGGTCTATTTGTTTTCAGGGAAACGAGAGTTCAGGAATTTTCCGAGAGTGCTTTCCTTACCGACATTCCTTGCCATCTGACGAGTGCGGGCAATATACGACTCGCGGAGAGCGGCAGCATCTTCTTTCCTGCCCTGGCTCCTCAAGCTGCTCACCTGCATATTGTACTGTTTGGTAAGGTTTTTCCACACCTGAAGCGAATCGTTCTGCGGAGTACCCCTGCCGCTGCTTACCTGACCGATCGTAACAAAGGTCTCGCCTGGTTCGGTAATGACAAGAAGATTCTCATTACCAAAACGTTTGAATCTTTCGATCCTGATATCCGCAATCTTTTCTTCAGTACCTCGGAACTCGAACATCTGGTTACTGATATATACGGAATCAATTGTTTCCTTTACAGCATTTTCCAATGGAACCAGAAATACCTGAGCACCCTCCAGATCCGGGTTGCTTACGGTTCCGTAGATAACATATCCTTTTTCCTGTTCTGCACAGGATGCCAGCAATGCCGCGCCGGCAAGCAATGTGATTATTGTCTTTTTCATTATTTGATTTTTACTTGTATTCGTTCATCTGAGAAAGCCTCTTTGAAGGCACCCCTTATCTTGAAATCTACTTTTTCCTTTGTAAAGTCAGGGACATTGAAGGTAAACAATGTCTTATGATAGAAAGCCGGATCCTTCTGCGGAAGCAGGAAAGGCTTGGAGGCATTACCGTTTTCATCGATCTGGGCTATATAGATGCAAGAATAAAGGCTGTCTCCTCTGCGGCTGGCAAAGAGGATCCAATGTGAATCCGAGCTCCAGTTATGGAAACTCTCGGTATATGGGGAATTGGCCCTTTCCAGAGGATGAGTACTGCCGTCTTTAAGGTCCATCAGCCATAGGTCAGCCTCCTTATGATTGATCGGGAAGTTTCCGAAATCTGCATATGAATACAATATCCACCTGCCGTCGTAGGAAGGACGAGGGAAGGTCACGCTCTTGCCCACAGCAGATGCGTTTATGAGAGTATCCACTTGATCTCCAAAGCTTTCCGTATCCTTATCAAATGATATCGAGCAGAGATTATAGTGGAGATCTTCTGCCTGAGCCGGGACCTCCACCTTTGGGGCAGAGCAGAAGTACAGAGTCTTTCCATCACTCGAAAAGACCGGATATGTCTCGAAATCCTCAGTCCTGAGCAAAGGGTTCAGAAGGAATTCGTCCGTACTCACCTTATGCACAACTACATCGGATGCCTCATCATAGACCTCGATATATCTCTCATTGTTTCCTGTCCAGAAAAGCTGATGGATTAGATTGTTCGAATGTGCAATATACTCTCCGGACGGATGCCAGTATGAATAAGCTGTACGGCCTATTGTCTTGTCAGTCTTGGTCTCGAGCCACTTTCTCTGTCCATTCTGCTGAACTACCGTCGCTCCATGCTTTCCTCTGAGGTGAAATAGGAACTGGTCAGGACTTGTAGCATTTGCTGTGTGGCAGCCCATGCATTGTCCTGGAAGAAGAGTACCTTCAAGAATAGGTTTCTCGTCGAAATTATGAATATTCCTCTGGTAAATGCCGATCTTGCTGTAGGTCTCATATCCTGGAGCGAACTTACGGTAGGTCATTCCATAATCATTGAGCGGAAACTTGCTGATAAAAACCATGAACGTGCGGAACTGCTCCCACTTACCATCCTTGTAACCCGCTACAGTCACAGCAAGAGTATCTCCGACATTGGACTCGGTAAGTTTATGCCATTTGCTTACATTGAAACCTGCATAACTTCCCTTGGCTGTAATGCTGCGGCCGTGCTTGTCGCTTACCTTCGCAAAGACTTTCGAATATTCTTCAGGAAGGTCGAAATTCAATGGTGCGACTCCGGCCGGAACAGTCACACCGATATAATCCGGGAAGATCTGCGGCAATTCTTCACGGAGCACGGTCTCCCTACTGCAGGAAATCAGAAGGAGGCTAATTACCGTGAGCGTTGCCTGTATGAGTGTCTTCATTATCTGCTTCATTTTTCTTTAGGGCCGTCCAAGCCTGATAGTACCAGGCAGCCAAGACATTGTTCTTATTCTGGTGATATAATATTGCCAGCATCTTGTCCATTTCAGGATAGAAATACAGGAAATCCTCCTGATAACGTACTGACTTGAGATATGCATATATAGGATTAGCTGCAATCGCGGCATCATTCCTCAGATACTGCCTTGCATCTTCAGCCCATTTCCTGTAGAAAAGACTATGGCTGAGAATATCGAGATATTTCTCCGCCACATCATAACGGCCGTTCAGAATCTGGCACTCTGCCATTCGGCTCATCCAGCGGCCACTTTTACGGTTATTGATAAGAGACTCCTGAGTATCAAAGGCATAGCGAAGAGACTCATTGATCATACCGAGTCTCCAGAAGACCTCGCTAGACGAAGAATTGGATATGAAATCCCTGATATTCGGAAGAATCAGACCTCTGGTACCGAACTGCTTGAATCTCGGAAGCTCGTTTCCTCTTCCACTCATAAAGAGAGCAAGGTTCACACTCACGCTTGCAAGTTCGGAATCCGGCTGATATTTCTCAGCACGTTCCAGGAGTCCGTCCCAATCCTCCTGTCTGACCAGCTGGTCGTATGCGATAATCTCCACGACATCCTTTTCATAGTCAAGCCAGCAGCCAAAGGCTCCTGCAGCAGCTATCAATAGGCCAAGGGCAAGATTTACATAGGTCTTAGGCTTTGGAAGCAGATCCGAGAACGCAGGTACAAGCACTGCCGCAGCTGCTATCACAAGCTGCATAGGCGGCACCACAAGAGCATGCCTGTAATAATTGACTCCGAAAGCAAGGGTTTTCCAAGGATACTGCTGAAGATAAGTCCATTTCGATACAACGAGAGTCAAAACTGCCACTGCGACAAGAATCAGGGAGTTCCAGTTTCTCTCCCTGAGAACAGCAAAAAGAGTGAAGACGAAAATCGCAGGGCCAATGAGCCAATATCCAAGCACCGTGGCAATAACTGCCCAGAGAAGACCAGGATATCTGCGATATAAAGCACACATGGAAACCGCAATGATCAATGCTATCAGATAGCAGAGCATCACATAGATGTCGTTCATATACACCAGCATCATGACTGGTGTAATGAAGCTCAGAACATACCATTCCTTCCTACAGATGGATTCCGCGGTCACTATCTGGAAAATGACGAATAATAAAGCCATCAAGGCTTCTCCCAGATAAGGGATATAATTGAACTGGGTGATGCATTCTGCGATATAGTCTGCAAGTCCACCGCAAACGGAAATTCTTTCAAGGAAATAATCCCAAGTAAAGAGAAAGAGCTGGTTCTGCTCCTGAAAACTCAGGTCATATGGATGCAGAATGATCCAGAAGAAAAAAACGACGAGACCTAAAACAGTCGAAAATATATATTGCGATATCTTGTTCATCTAATTAAAAGATTCTTAGTTCGAAAACCATCTGAACAAAAGATACAAATATATAAAAAAAGGCAGTCGCATCAAAGCGACTGCCCAATATTCAAGTATTTAAAATATTACTTGCGAACGAAGCTCCAGTGAGAAATCTCACCCCAGTCTCCGGCGCTGCCACCCTTAGTGTAAACAAGAGTGATGTTATTTGCGTCGAAATACATGATGTCGTATGAAGTAACAGCTACACCGCCTTCATTGATAGACCAAGGGAAGAGGAGAGCAGGCTCAGAAGTATTGAGCTTACCAAGCTCCCAACCTGCGGCACCACGGCCAGCACCATCTGCGAAATTATTCATGATTGCCTCCCAAGTACCTCCACGTACCTTAGTTCCATCAGGTGCGTAAGTATTGACTGTATTTCCTTCGAATACCATATAAGCACCTTCTGCCTCATCACCGTATGCAGTACCACCGGTATGAGCGAGCTGACCGGAAAGATCGGCAGGAGTAGCACTCCACCATTTGCCGTCTACAACACCAGGAGCATTGAATGCAGCACCTGCACCGCTGTTACCAGCATTTCCGTAAGCATTATCAGGATTGTAAGTCCAAGTTCCTTCCATTGTAAGAGGGTCTGGTGAACCACCGATAAAGCTCCAGTGAGTTATCTCACCCCAACCACCGGAAGCCTGACCTCCAGTATGTACAAGAGTCATAGCCTGAGGAGTGAAGTACATGATATCATACTCTGTAACAGGAGTACCGTCACCGTTAACCTTCCAAGGGAAGAGAAGAGCAGGTTCTGAAGTAGTAAGTTTACCAAGCTCCCAGCCGCTAGCGCGTGAAGGGTCGTAGTTCTTCACTTCGAACTTACCGCTGCGGATAACTTCTCCTGTAGGCTTGTATGAAGTTACGACTCCGTCTTCGCTGAATACCATGTATGCACCATTAGCCTCATCACCATAAGCAGTACCGCCTGAATGTTTGAGCTGATCCATAAGGGCATCTGCTGATTCGCAACCCCACCACATTCCGTCGATTACGCCAGGGGCATTGAAGTTAGCACCTGTACCAGTGTGACCTGCATTACCATAGACATTTACAGGAGCCCACTTCCATACCTTCTGACCATAGTCACTTGCAAGAATAAGCATCTCTGGAGAAAGCTCTGTAGGAGGAGTACAAGCAACAGTCTTTACAGCTTCAGTAAAAGTACCGTCGCCATTGATAAGACGGAAAACAAGATTAGCACTTGGCTCCTGTCCGCGCTTTACCGGAATCTTTACAACTCCACCGGCTCCGGTGTAAAGTGGTGAATTATTACCTTCCTGGAAAACCTGCACAACGCCGGCTGTACTGTTATATTTGAGGAAGTTACCAGCATCATCAGGCTGTGTACAAGCCTCGTCAGCAAACTGCTGATATGTAATGCCGTTAGCGAGGACAGTTGCTTCTACCGGAGCAAATGGCTCTGGTCCGTCAATGAGAGTTGGCTCGCAGGCTGCGAATACCATTCCCATTGCTGCTGTCATTGCGATTAATTTTATATTTTTCATAAGTAATCAAATTTTATTGCCAACCTGCAAATTCTGAATCAGATGTACCCCAACCTTCGTTCTGCTTATACTGATACTCAGGTCCAGCTGAAGCTGAAAGTGAAATCTGTGCAGATGGAAGGGCTACAAAGCCTTTAGTCTTAGAGTAACGAGCACCATAACCGCCATTGAACTGTGAAGCATGGTTTGTACCCTGAACTCCTGAGTTGTAGCAAGCTACACCGTCCTGTTTGTTAAGGGCAGCCACAGCATATGACTCACCATAACGACGCATGTCACCGTAGCGTACACCCTCGAAAGCAAGCTCCCAACGACGCTCGTTGCGGAGATTTTCGTCTGTAAGAGGCTTAGAAGGAAGGCCTGCACGTGCACGTACTGCATCGAAGCTTGCCTGGTTGCCGTTAAGCTCTGCATCCATAAGAAGAACCTCTGCGAAACGGATCATTACGAGGTCATCGATGAGGTTAAGCTGCATGTTGTCCTCATTACCAGATGACCATACAAGACCTGGATACATCTCGTTGACATATGATTTCCAGAAGTCATTAGAATCACCCTTACGAGCGGTAACAGGCATACACTTGGTCATATAATAACCAGTCTCCTGAATGTTAGAGTCACCACCATACTTATAGTTCCACTTGTCTACAGAGATGATAGAAGCATCAAGACGTGGGTCATTTGGCTCAGTTGCCTTCCAGTCTGCTACGAGAGCTGGAGAAACCGGACACATACCCCAACCTGTTCCGAATGGGAAGTGATCAGCGTCGCTTGACTGTCCGCGTACTCCGCAGAAGAGAGCTGCCTGGTTAGAATATCCGATGGTTGTACTCCAAGATGGCTGGGTGTTGAACTTGATGATGAACATAGCCTCAGGGTTCACGCCGCGGTCGTTGTTCACATACTCGTAACCCTTACCCTTCCAAGGTGAAAGCTCATCCTCTACAGTAACTCTGTTAGTGTAAGACCAAAGGTTGTGATACTCAGGAACAAGCGAGTAACCTGAATTGTTCACGCAGTCAGTAATGGCAGCCTGAACGTCAGCCTTTGTAAGAGTCTCACCATTAGGGAGAGTCACTTCCTCATCACCATAGAAACCTGAGTAGAAGAGGTATGCGCGACCAAGAAGAGCCTCTGCACAATACTTGTCGACATGACCATTACCACGGTCTGTTACAGTAGAAGGCATCATATCGGCAGCAGTCTTGGCATCCTGGAGGATCTGTCCCCAGAGTGCCTCACCAGAGATCTGTGGCTGAGTAGCATCAGCAGCAGAAGTTACAGGGCATGGGATGTTACCGAACATAGAAGCAAGTTCGTAGTAGTACCATGCGCGGAGGAAGTAAGCCTCACCGAGGTACTGATTGAGTGTTGCCTCGTCAAGACCGCAGTTTGCGAAAGTCTCGATAGCCACGTTTGCACGTGCAATACCGGTATAACGATCCTTATAGAAGTTCTCGTAGAGATTGGCACCGAAGTTCATAAGAAGGTCGTGAGCCTGCATAGCCTGGTCGTTGGCTCCACCACCGCCGAGGCAATCATCAGAAGCTGCAATAGACCACAGGAAGTGGTTCTGGTGCACATTGTTTCCGATAGATACATTGAGGTTATTATAGATACCGGTAAGGATCTGCTCGGCATCAGCCTGGTTTGCAGGGAAGTCCTCGGTAGTCTTTGACCAGTAGTTTGTTGTATCAAGGAAGCTCTCGCAAGATGAGAGTGCCATTGCACTTACAGCGACTGCTGCGAAATAAAATATCTTTTTCATATCAGTCACTAAATTTAGAATTTGAGATTAACACCAAGAATCATTGTGCGAGCCTGTGGATAGTATCCCATGTCGAGACCCTTTGCCCAGTTGTTTCCTGAACCACCGTCAGAACCTACCTCTGGATCCAAGCCCTTGTACTTAGTAATCACGAATGGATTCTGAGCCTGTACATAAAGACGGAGCTGTCCGAATGGAGAGTTCTTGATGAGTCTGTTGAAGTCATATCCGAGGCTGATAGTCTGGATTCTGAAGAAATCAGCATTCTCTACGAAGAGGTCTGAGTTATTCATGTAGTTGTAGTTTGTACCAGGAACGATACGAGGGTACTTGTTTGTTGTACCTTCACCATGCCAGTAGTTGAAGATCTCAGTTGTGTAGTTGTTATACTGTGAGTCTCCATATCTTCTGTAAGCACGGAAGATCTGCTGTCCGAAGTTACCGTAACCGCTCATTGCTACGTCGAAGCCGTAGAGATAGAAGCTGAGGTTAAGACCTACGATATAGTCAGGATTAGGATCACCGACCATAGTCTTGTCATTAACATCGAGAGAGCCGTCACCGTTGTTGTCCACGAATATAAGGTCACCTGGCTGGGCAGGGCTTGACATTACAGGGTTACCTGCAGCCACCCACTGGTCGATCTCCGCCTGATTCTGGAACACACCGGCAGTCTTGTAAGCCCAGAAATAACCGATTGGGTAACCTACCTGTGCACGGTAGATCTCATCGATACCCTGAACAACGTTACCAGGACCGTGGATAATACCTTCATCATTTGCAATACGTGTAACCATGTTCTTGTTATAAGAACCGTTTACTCCGATAGAGTAAGAGAAATCCTTACCGATAGCGTCGCTCCAGTTGAGTGAGAGCTCGACACCTGAGTTACGTACGTCACCACCATTGATATAAGGAGCACCTGTTCCGAAGTGACCCATTACCGGAGCATTTACGAGCCAGTCCTTAGTATTCTTCTGATACCAGTCGAATGTAAGGTTGAGTCTGTTGTTGAAGAAACGTGCATCGAAACCGAGGTCGATCTGCTCTGAAGTCTCCCAAGAGATGTCAGCGTTTGCAAGCTTGTCAGCATATGAACCTGTCTGCCAGTTTTCGAGGGCACCGTGTCCGAATGCATAACCACCGTTATCAGGACCGATAGCCACAGTTGCAAGATACTGGAAGTTATCTACTGCACAGTTACCGTTCTGACCCCAAGATGCGCGGAGCTTCAAGTAATCGAGAGTTCCCTTTGCACCTTCCATCCAAGGTTCGCTTGACATAACCCAACCAGCTGCCACTGAAGGGAAGATACCCCAACGATGACCGCGTGCGAAGTTAGAAGAACCATCGGCACGGATGATAGCTGAGAGCATATACTTCTCATCATAGTCATAGTTGATACGGCCGAAGAATGAAGCAAGACCTGAATCACCCCAAGTGCTTCCACCGATGCTTGCAGGATCGACAGTACCGATCATATTACCTACATAAGCGTGGAGATAGTCATTAGGCCAAGCACCGCCTGAACGAGCTGCATTCACACTTTCACCGAAACCTGAGTGCTCGAGAGTAGAACCTGCGAGAACATCGAAGTGATTCTTCTGTGCGATATTGAACTTGTAGTTCAAAGTATTTTCCCAAGACCAGTTCCAGCCTGCAGATGCGCTCTGAGATACTGTATCAGTATCAGAGAAAGCATAGTTGCTTGTCTTGTAAGACATGCTGTAGTCACGATATGTGCTTGCAGACATTCTGTAGTTCACCTGGCTGCGGAATACGAGATCCTTGATAGGCTGGATACGGAGATTTGCAGAAAGGTTGAGAGCGTGGTTCTGGCTCTGGTTGTTACCTCTACCGCTCTTCACCATAGCTACAACCGGGTTGGCTACGTAAGCGTCGAGTGCCCAAAGGCCTGTTGCCTCAGTCTCATCATAGTCAGTATACTCACCTGCAGCATTGTACATAGGGAGGATAGGGTTGGCTACGAGCATATTGAAAATATCATTCCAATAGTGGTTGCCGATACCGATACCGCTCTTTGTGCTGTATGTATAAGTCATGTTCTGGCCGAGAGAGATGATGTCGAGGTTACCCTTGCGGAGAATCACGTGGTCAGAATTGATACGGACAGTAGTACGGTTGTACTTTGACTGTACAGGATAACCGAAGATACCTTCCTGAGAAGTGTTCGAAATACCCATTGACATCTTGGTTCTGTCAGAACCTCCGACAACGTTCACTGCGTGATTCTGGTAAGGAGCGTTCTGATTGCGGATAGCGTCAAGCCAGTTTGTACCCTTGAAGCTGCCGTCCATGATGCTGTTGTAAAGATCAGAATTCAGAACGTTAGCCCAGTCGATAGGAGCGCCACCTGCATTTACAGTAAGCATGCTCTGTGCATCCATATACTGCTTTGCGTCGAGCATCTCAGGCATTCTCTGTACATTCTGGATACCATAGAAACCGTCATAAGTAACAGTGTACTTACCTGCCTTAGCCTGCTTTGTAGTCACGAGAACGACACCGTTCGCACCACGCGCACCGTAGATGGCGCAGGATGCAGCATCCTTGAGGACGTCGATGCTCTCGATATCTGAAGGGTTAAGGGCGTTGATGTCACCACCTGCTACACCGTCGATCACATAAAGAGGCTGGTAAGAACCGATAGTACCCATACCACGGATAGAAACCTTGAAGCCTTCACCAGGCTGACCTGATGCAGAAGTGATCTGCATACCTGGAGTGGAAGCCTGCATAGCTCCGAGAGCATTTGTGGTGTTGAGTTTCATGAGGTCGTCACCCTTCACCTGTACGGTAGAACCGGTAACGAGTTTCTTCTTCTGAGTACCGTAACCTACGACTACGGTCTCTTCGAGAAGCTGACTGTCCTCTTCAAGGATAATTGTAAGTTCAGCCTGATTGCCGACTTCAACTACCTGTGTAGCATAACCGATTGAAGAAACTACGAGCTGGGCTCCTGCAGGAACTGTGAGCTCAAATTTTCCATCCAGATCGGTAACGACACCATTACTGGTGTTTCCCTGTTCTACGACCGAAGCCGCGATTACTGATGCGCCAGCAGTATCCATAACGACACCCTTCACCTTGACAGGTGCCTGTGCCATCATAGAGATACAAGCAAACATCAGCATCAGAGAAGTAAAAAATTTACTTTTCATAATGGTTAATAGTTAGTTTATAAATAGGTTGTAATAGAAAATGCGGTTTTTCTACAATATACATGTGGTCAAATCAGTGTCAAATTTAGCGTTTTTAAAATATTCTGCAAGCAAAAAGTTCATTTTTTTGCTCATTCATACGCTTATTTTACGGCAAAACGAGCTGCCTCGACCTCCCTGGCCATTTGTCCGATAGACTCGGCATCGAAGTTTACAGGGCCATTTGAGAGATCCGGGATATTGAAGGAACGAAGACTGTTTTCATACAGCCATGGATCTTCCTGAGGAAGAACAAAGGGCTTGGTCACCCGTCCGTTTTCATCTACATGGCTGAAATAAGGCCTGCCATACTTGCCGTCTCCCCTTTTGCTGGCAAAGACGAACCAGCGGCTGTCGGACGACCAGCTGTGATAAGTATCGGAACGATCTGAATTGACTACGTCCATATTCACGATTTCCCCGGTATGCAGATTCATCATCTCCAGCTGGCATTCAGAGTGCCAGATAGGGAACGTACCATAATCCGCCACTGTGTACATTATCCATTTTCCGTCCGGAGAACATTTCGGATGACACACGCTGCCATTGTGCTCAGCGGCATCCCATATCACTTCAGGATTCTGTCCCGTCCTGCCGGCTTCCTTATCGAAGCCGACCTTCATAAGCGAATACCGAAGCTTCTCTATATCACGCGGCAAGGTCATGCTGTCTGCGGCACAATAATATATACTGTTTCCGTCTGCAGAAAATACAGGGAATGTCTCCAGGACATCCTTACGGGCCAGGATTTCCGGCACCTTCAGTTCATTTCTGTCGAAGTCTGCTATAACCAGGTCGGACCTGGTATCATACACTTCAAGTCTTTTGTTCACCTGGGTGTGAAAACCCGGAATGATGATATTGGTGGAAAACACGCCATATCTTCCTGATGGATGGATCTCTCCGTAAACCGTGCCGGAAATAAGACTCTTGTCATTGAGTGAAAGCTTGCGGACTTCTCCGTTTCTATTGAGAAAGGCACCACCGTTCTTTCCTCTGACATAAAACATCGACAGATCGGCACGAGCCTGACTGTGGATATGGCAGTTCATGCACGAATTATTGGTATTCTTCCAGTCAGAGATGGCTCTTTCCTCGAAGTTTTCAATGCACCTTTCGCGGATTTCCACCTCATGCCATACCTCGTATCCCGGTTCGATCAAGCGATAGGACAGATAGGGATCTATCTTATCCTCGGAAACATAGACTTTCCACTCCAGGGTTTCCTTCTTGCCTCCTTTAAGTCTGATTTCCGAAGAAAACGCTATGGAATCTCCCTGCGCATTTGCCAGCATATCCTTCCACTGCCCCAGATCCCAGACAATCTCCTTACCCTCAAAAGTATGGACTGCATCCTTACATCTGACGACAGTACGGGCCTTCCTTATGCCATCAGAAGTGTAATGAAAATTAAGAGGAGCGATATTTACCGGTACAGTCACATCCATGTAATCCGGATATATCGGCAAAGCGGAATTTGTGGAAACCTCCTCATATTTCCTCCCGCAGGAGGTACAGACAAGCAGCAGGAAGACTGCAACTATTACCTTATTTAATATTCCTTTTTGCATATTGATAGAAGAACCAGTATGTCTTGCCATATTTTTCCTGCATCGGTCCCATAGCGCCCTGATGCATATTTACCATATTATTATAATCAGAAAATTCCTGAAGAACATCATAAGGAATGTCGAAATGCGCGATATTATCCGGAGTCATTGCGCCATGACGAGCCAGAAATATGAGCACAGCTTCGTCATAGAGACGGGAATCATCCCGTGACGGATCGTAATCCTCGATGAAGTGATCCAGATTTTTCAGAAGTATGTCCAGACAAAGGAGATATTGCCTGGCAAGTTCATTATCAGGGTTGGAAGCGAGAAGGCTCTTCAATATCCCCCTGTAGTCAGAAGGGCTGTGCACGATATCAGCCTTTGGAGTCAGAGTCCTTAAGAAAGCCAATTGCTCTTTCACTGACTTTGACTCTTTGCCCGGAATCCTTTCAGAAACCCAATTTTCACATCCCGGTTCCTTGGACAAAAGGCGGAGATACTTCCTTGCGGCCTCATCCTGGCCGTTGACAAGATTTATCTCGGCAAGGCGCTTGAGATACGGGACACCGAAATGGTTGGCAGAAAAAATCTGACCGAGCATGGCGCTATGCTCAGCCATCGTCATTTCTCCAAGGCGGAACCACACCTCCGACGAGGCAGCTATCCTGAGCTGTCCGGCAGTCTCGTTCACAGGAAGGAACAATCCCCTTTCGAATGGCTGATAATAATACATTAGACTGTCCGCCAGATGTCCCTGCATAGCCATCGCCAGATTATGATAATAGGCATACAGTTCCGAAGTACGCGAACCGGCAGTCAGCTGTCCTACCTCGTCCCAATTACCCTCGACCGCCTCCAGTATCGCCCCGAAGATATCATTCATATCTTCCCGCGGTTCCCCGTACATTTTCACCATAGACGAATCGTCCAGATGGTGGGCCTCCTGCCAGATCCGGCGATAAGAGGGGGCTTCCTCTGAGCATGAAGCTGCCAGAAAGGACAATATCACTGAAATAAAAATCTTCGTCAATCTCATTTTGAGAATGTTTTTATGCAAATATATTCATTTATTTTGATAACTTTGTTGATTGTACAACCTTATTTCTAATGACGCGAAAACAGACCATCATATGTTCAGCACTGTCAGCGGCAGCAGTCCTGCTGGCATTTGCATTCTTTAATTTCATATATCCATATCACGTCCATTATCAGGAGCAGATGCAGATGTTCCGCTTCAGCGCAGACTATTTCCGGGAAAGCATCATCGTTCCCGGCGGATTCGCGGACTGGGCAGGCGGTTTTCTGGTACAGTTCTTCTACCATGCCCCCGCAGGAGCATTGATTCTTGCCCTTTTACTGGGAGCGATACAGCTTCTGACTTGGAAGAATATGGGAAAAGGCTCTTTTGCAACATATCCGCTCAGCCTGATTCCGGCTGTGACAATGTTCTTCTTTTTCTGCGACGAAAACGCCCTCGTGACAGCAGCCATTGCCATCTGTGCATCGCTTGCATTGTCTTACGGGCTTATGCAAACAGGCAGAAAGGGGCTTCAGACCATCCTGACCGTTCTGCTCATGCCGGTCATGTACCTGCTTTTCGGAAGCATCAGCATACTTGTGCCTGTGATGGTGATCATCAACTCTTCGATCCGCAAGGACGGCAGGAAAAGCATATTGATCCTTTCGCTGTCCGCAATCACAATGGCAGCAGCAATTATCCTGACAGCCCGCGAACTCAGCCCATACCCTCTGAACAGACTTCTCTTCGGGGTGCATTATCACCGCTACCATAACGCTATCCCTCTGATGGTGTGGATATCGGTGCTCCTCATACCGTCTATGGTGCTTCTCGCAACCGTCATAAAGAAAGACAGGATGGTGGCAGCAAGTCTGGCTTTGGCAATACTGCCGGCCGCACTTCTGTCGGGGAAATTCATAGACATGGACAAAGAAAGGCTATTCGGCTATGATTTCATGACAAGAATGGGACAATGGAACAAGATACTCATGACTTCCAGCAGGCATACTCCTGACTCACCCATAGCCGTAGAATGCACGAACCTCGCTCTGGCCAAGACAAGCCATATGTCCACAGACATGTTCACATTCTTCCAGAACGGTCCGGCAGGCCTGCTTCCGGAGTTTACGAGAGACCATTTTTCTCCGATCCCGACAGGAACCGTATATTATCATCTGGGAATGATCAACACAGCCCAGACATTCTTCTTCGAGGCGCAGGAAGGTATCCCTGATTTCCAGAAGAGTGCGCGACTCACACAGGCTTTGGCGAAGACCAATCTGATAAACGGCGACTACGAGGTCGCAAGAAAATATGTCGGTGCACTGAAACAGACCCTGTTCTACAGGAAATGGGCTAAAGAGACCGAAAGACTTCTGGACAATCCGGGACAGATAAATGAAGTCCCTGAATATGCATGGCTGCGTTCCGTTAGAATCAAGGAACATGACTTCATGTTCAGCCAGGAGGAAATGGACTCAATGCTTGGACTTCTCTATATCGAGAACAATTCAAACACTATGGCAATCGATTACCTTCTTGCCTGGTGTCTTCTGCGTAAGGACCTCAATAGATTCTTCGAATGCCACAAGCTGCTGCAGAGCGGATATGATGCACGGCACTATCAGGAGGCCGTAGTGCTTTACTGGGCCCTCACTCATGACGGACCGGAAGGCATGCCGGAATTTGTCTCAAGACAGACAGCGGCAAGTTTCTCAAAATTCATTTCACTTGTCCAATCCGGCAGGGATGAAGCCAGCCTGGAGAGAGAATTCGGACACACATACTGGTTCTACTATTATTATCGATTCAAATGATGAAAAGACTGCTTTACATACTGGCGGGAGTATTGATTCTGGGCTCCTGCTACCGGTTTGATCCGACACAGGCCCGATATACTGACGGCCCTGTATGGCCGGACTACATGAACGTAACCGTTCCGGTGGGAATCGCGCCGTTGAATTTCTGCTACACCGCAACCGACGGTCCCGTGCCAGTCACCACATTCACTTACGGAGATCTGAGCATCTCCATAAAGGGACGCGAAGTGGTCTGGAAGGAAAAGGAATGGAAGAGGCTCCTGGATGCAGCAAAAGGAGGAGACATCATTGTAAAAAGCAGCGTACTTGACGAAACCTGGACCATCCACGTATCGGAAGACGAGATCGATTACGGAATCAACTATCGTCTCCTGGCACCCGGATACGAGGTGTACAGCAAGATGGGAATCTACGAAAGAAGTCTTGCCGACTATAAGGAAAAGGCCCTGATCGAGAACACCCAGTTTGACGGCTGCGTGAACTGCCACGCCTACAACAGGGGAAATCCGGAAAATTACAGCCTCCATATCAGAGGCCAGCACGGAGCGACCCTGCTGAATATAGACGGACAGATGCAGGCATACAATACCAAGACAGACAGCACTTTGGGATTCTGCGTTTACCCGTACTGGCATCCGGAAGGAAACCATATCGCATATTCATCAAACAACACACGACAAGGTTTTCACGTCCTTGCCGACAAACTGATCGAAGTATTCGACCTTGACTCTGACCTTCAGGTCTATGACGTCAGAGCCAACACCCTCATCAGCGCTGCATCCATCAAGAAGAAGAATGTCTGGGAGACATTCCCTGCCTTTTCCGCAGACGGAAAGACACTGTACTTCTGCGCTGCGACTCCAAGACCGATTCCGGCAGAAACCGATCAGATCAGATACAATCTCTGCAGCGTTTCCTTTGACCCGGCCACCGGCAGCATCGGCTCTGAAATTGACACCCTTGTCTTTGCCGAAGGCATAGGAAAGAGCGTATCCTTCCCGAAGCCGTCATATGACGGAAAATTCCTCGTATACACACTTTCCGACTATGGCAATTTCAGCATCTGGCATCACGAAGCGGACCTTTGGATCCTCGATCTTGAAACCGGAGACTCACGACCGATGTCAAAGGCCAATAGCGACGACACCGAGTCATACCACAGCTGGTCATCGAACAGCCGCTGGATGATGTTCAGCAGCCGAAGGGACGACGGCCTGTACACACGTCTTTATTTCACCCACATCGATGAAAACGGCCGGGAAAGCAAACCTTTCATGCTTCCGCAGAAACATCCTCTGCATTACTACAGCTACCAGAACAGGTCATACAATGTTCCTGAATTTGTCACCGGCCCGGTAGACATGGACAGAATAAATGCAGAAAAACTGATAAATTCCGACGAGAGGATTCCATTCGGTTTCCGTATGTCTGAATAAGAAACACTAAAACAATCAGATATGAAAAAGTTCTTTTTTGCAGCCTTTGCTGCAACAGTAATCCCTGTGATGGCGGCAGGCCAGATGAAGATCAATGTCAATATCGACAGCGACATCACTGACGGCCAGACTATTCCGAAAGAAATTTACGGCCAGTTTGCAGAACACCTCGGTTCATGTATCTACGGTGGTCTCTGGGTAGGCCCCGAATCTGAAATTCCTAACGTAGACGGTTACAGAACCGATGTTCTGGAAGCGCTCAAGACCTTGAAGGTTCCTGTCATGAGATGGCCGGGCGGATGCTTTGCAGACGAATATCATTGGAGAGACGGTATCGGTCCTCGTGAAGACAGACCTCGCATGGTAAACAGCAACTGGGGAGGTACAGTAGAAGACAACTCATTCGGAACACACGAGTTCCTGAACCTCTGTGAAATGATCGGCTGCGAGCCTTACATCAGCGGAAACGTCGGCTCGGGCACTGTGGAAGAACTCGCGAAATGGGTGGAATATATGACTGCACCTGATGGCCCGATGGCAAGACTCAGAGCTCAGAACGGCCGTACAGAGCCTTGGAAGGTAAAGTATCTCGGAGTAGGAAACGAGAGCTGGGGCTGCGGTGGAAACATGGTAGTGGACTATTACACTCATCTTTACAGACGTTACCAGACATATTGCCGCAACTTTGGTGACAATGTACTGTATAAGGTGGCCAGCGGTGCTACAGATTATGACTACAATTGGACAGAGGTCCTTATGAAGAATATAGCGAACCACGCTGACGGTATTTCCCTCCATTACTACACAGTGAAAGGATGGGATGGCAGCAAGGGTTCCGCTACCAAGTTCACAAACGAGGAATATTACAATACACTCGGCAAGGCAGTGGAAATCGAGAGTGTCATCAAGCGTCATATCGCGATCATGGACAGCTATGACCCTGAAAACAAGGTGGACCTTCTTCTGGACGAATGGGGAACCTGGTTCGATGTGGAGCCTGGCACAAATCCGGGACATCTGTATCAGCAGAACACAATGCGAGATGCTATGGTAGCTGCTCTGAGCCTCAATATTTTCCACAAATACACAAAGAGGCTCAAAATGGCCAATATCGCTCAGATAGCCAATGTGCTCCAGTCAATGGTACTCACCAAGGGAGACAAGATGGTCCTCACACCTACATACCATGTATTCAGAATGTACAATGTACATCAGGAAGCCACATTCCTTCCTCTGACATGCAGCTCAAAGACATTCACCGACGCCAATGGCCGCGAGTGCCCTATAGTAGATGCCACAGCATCGCGTAATGCAGAAGGGACCATCAATGTAACTCTGACCAATACAGATCTGGAAAATGCAGCTGAGATCACAGTATCGATTGCGGCTGACGGAAAGCCTTCTGTAACAGGAGAAATCCTGACATCGAAGAATATCGCAGACTATAATGACTTCGATGTTCCTTCAAAGGTAACTCCAGCGGAGTTCAAGGATTTCAAGGTAAAGGACGGCAAGATCACAGTGAAGATGCCGGCAAAGTCTATCGTCAGCCTTTGCATAAAATAAGACAATCGAGTAGGAGGAAAACAAAAGTAGGTTTTCCTCCTATTTTTGTTTTCCGACCTCTCACACCACCGTACATGCGGGTCCGCATACGGCGGTTCCTTATCTACAATGATACGTGTCGTAGTATCCCAACAGTGACGGATAGCCTGCTCGCGCGAGGTTTCTATTGCTCGCTGCGACTTCCATAAAGCTACCTGCCACTGCCCAATACCCCTTACTCGCATTACCCCATTGATATGCACGCCATTGCGGTATTCCGCATTTGATTAGATTGCGCACGCGTGTCTTCGGTAGTTTCCAACTTTTCCATATGCACATACGTATGCGCCTGCGAAGCCATTTATCAATAGCTTGCAGGGATTGCCTTGCATCTGCGTATTTGAAGTAGCCGACCCAGCCACGGATTGCGTTATGCAACACCTCCTTGCGTCGTTCATAGCCCATTCCGTTACTCCTCATCGTGAGCAGTTTCAGTTTGGCTTTGAACTTGGCAAGCGATTTCGCATGGATGCGTAGCCTTCAAACATCATTCGATTTATAGAACGAGTGACCAAGGAACTTTATATCCCTCGCGCTGCACGCAACGGTCTTTTCGCGGTTGACTTTAAGGTGGAGTTTCTTCTCTATGAAGTTCGTGATGCTTTCTTTGACGCGCTCGGCTGCTCTTGGAGTCTTGCAGAAGATTACACAATCATCGGCATAACGTACAAACGGATGTCCTCGTTTCTCCAACTCCTTGTCGAGTTCATTAAGAACGATGTTACTGAGAAGTGGGCTAAGTGGACCGCCTTGGGGCGTACCAACATTGCTCTCCTGCACGATGCCATTGACCATAACTCCCGCTTTCAGATACTTATGTATCAATGATATTACTCTGCCGTCCTTGATTGTAAAGGATATCAGGCGCAGTAGGAAGCTGTGGTTTACGGTATCAAAGAACTTCTCCAAGTCAAGGTCAACACAATATGTATATCCTTGATTGACGAGGTCCTTAGAGCGAAGTAACGCATCGTGTGCGGAGCGGTTAGGACGGAAGCCATAACTGCTTGCACTGAACTTCGGTTCATAGATTGAAGACAATACCTGCGATAGGGATTGTTGGATTACTCGGTCAACCAAGGTCGGTATACCGAGCTGACGTTTCTTGCCATTGTCCTTAGGTATCTCTACTCTGCGGACGGGGTTTGGCTTGTAACGTCCATTTAGGATTGATGCCGTCAGTTCTTCTTCATGGCTTTTAAGATATGGGAGGAGTTCATCCAGTCCCATATTATCGACACCGCCACTGCCCTTGTTGGACATGACGCGCTTATATGCCGCGTTCACATTTCCACGGGACATTACCGTTTCCAACAGCATCTCACTACTCAAGTTCACTTCCACAAGTGATTCATGTGATATGCCTATTACGGTCTGCACTCCTGCGTACTCTTCAGATTCCGTCCTATCCCTCTGCAGGCAGCCTTTCGTTTTCTGCATTTCTTCCGTCATAGGGTCATCATTCACGGCACTTGTTTATATAAGGTTCTGCCCTTCCCCGAACGTGCCGATTTTTTTTTTCGGGTACTATGGCTTCGGCTGACTTCTCGCAGTTCGTTGTTACTACTTGCCTATTGGCTCGTCTGCGAGACCTCCCCAGATAAGAACATGCTCTTTCCGCCTTATGCCTGCCGCATTTACCCACATGTATT
>JBGVCR010000021.1:0-4059 GCA_045118995.1 Candidatus Cryptobacteroides sp. | reverse complement strand
TTCCTGTAACATAAAAACAGGCAGTTGCTAGAAAGGCAGGTGCAAGAAAAGATACCTCAGTGTAAGATTGTTTTTGCTGACCCACGACAGTTGGCAAATCCAATACAAACAGAGAGGTATCTACAATGAAGTCTAACACACAGAACGCAAAAATCGCAGCTATTACTGAAAAAACTCTGATCGTAGGGATCGATGTCGGGAGCGAGACGCACTTCGCAAGAGCATTCGACTGGCGAAACTACGAATATTCCAGAAGGCCACTCGAATTCAGCAACGATGAAGAAGGATTCAAGACGTTAATATCCTGGATCAATGCACTGATGACGAGATACGGCAAGGACAAAGTGATCCCGGGAATGGAGCCGACAGGACATTACTGGTTCAACCTCGGAATGTTCCTGCAGGAGAACGGCATGAGGCCGGTGCATGTGAATCCGCATCATGTCAAGAAATCCAAGGAACTGGACGACAACAACCCGTCCAAGAACGACCGTAAGGATCCGAAGGTAATAGCAGGACTTGTGAATGAAGGCAGATTCTCCTATCCGTACATACCGGAAGGAGTATACGCGGAGATCAGAAGCCTCTCAGGACTCAGGATGCAGGCGCAGAGTGAGGTCACAAGGCTCAAGAACAGGATCGCGAGATGGTTCAGCATATACTTTCCGAATTACAAAGACGTTTACGGAGATATGTGGGCAGCCAGCGGGATAATGGTCCTGAAGCAGGCACCGCTTCCTGAGGACATCGTAGAACTCGGCATCACAGGAGTGAACAAGATCTGGAGAGATGCAAAGATGAGAGCCGTTGGGTTAAAGAAGGCAAAGACCCTGGTAGAGGCGGCAGAGCACAGCATCGGGAGCCGTTCAGCACACGATGCAGCAAGGATCGAGATCAGGATGCTTTTGGCAGACTACGAGATGTACACAGAGCGTGAAACTGAGTTGATGAAGCTGATCGAGGAAAAGATCATGGAAGTTCCGCACATAGACAATGTGCTTGCGATCAAAGGCGTTGGAATGAAAACAGTCGTAGGTTTTATCGCTGAAGTCGGGGACATCAGACGTTTCGATGACCCCAGACAGGTGCAGAAACTGGCAGGCTATGCGATCGTAAAGAACGAATCGGGAAAGCATAAAGGCGAGAGTCACATAAGCTACCGTGGAAGAAAGCATCTTAGGTATGTATTGTATGAGGCTGCAGTCTCAGTGGTTGCACACAGCCCTGAGTTCAAAGGCATCCATCATTATTACACGACAAGGGAAAAGAATCCACTCAAAAAGATGCAGTCGATGATCGCAGTAGCATGCAAGTTGATCAGACTGTTCTATATGCTGCTGACGACCGGCAGGGAATATGATCCGGCGAAGATGATCGGAGACATCCAGAGGCCTATGGCACTGGCAGCATAGACAGTCAGAGAAGAAGACCTAGAATTAGTAGCTAACACTGCTCGCGGCCAGAACCGGGCAGCTGTGAGAACGGAGATCCGGTTCCGGTCACGAGCCGGGAATGACAACAGTGTGAGTGCATCAGGAAACGTCCGCCGAAAGGTGCTGATGTATGAGTGCGGTTAGTCAGAAACAATTGAAACAAAGAATGAGCCAGTAGCCGGCGGGAATATTCACCGGAGGGCATGGACCCTGTAAAGGAGCTGGGCTGGCACCCTGTTTATGGGCAGGCGGAACGAAGGAAGTTAGGACCCATCCGAGAGGAAGGAAATCCTGGTAGAAACGGGAGGTGCGCTGCCATAGAGTGAAGGGTATACACAAGGCCATGCAGATCGGAAAATGACAGACGTTCTGCTTCGTATACCCAAAACACCTCTATTCTCGTACCAGATACACGGAGATGCCCATGATCCAGGCTCATTCATGAGGTAAACAACAACAGAAAACCTTGATTTTTCAAGGGATAAACACTTGATTTTATAGGGAGGTGTTTAACATATGAAAACATTTTCATCCGGATTCGCAGATTTGCTTAACAGATTTGTTAACTACAGAAAAGCATCGCAGGTCTGGAGCAAAGTATATGAACGCAATCTTGGTTACTTTGACTCCTTCTGTGCAAGAGAATTCCCGGAACAACCTCTTAATCAGGAAATGATCGATCAATGGTGTGCAAAGCGTCCTACAGAAACTAATTTCTCTTGTGAGTCCAGGACTATGGCGGTCAGAGAATTTACTAAATACCTAAAGGCGCGCAATCTATGCGAAATAACACCTCCGAAGAATCTCAAGCGAGAAGGATACACATATATTCCATATGCCTTTCAGCAGGATGAATTGCACAGATTCTTTGATGCATGCGACAGTATTCAGATACAACGAAATTATCTCAGTATTAAGCTGAAGAAAATAACAATACCTGTATTTTTCAGATTACTGTACAGTACCGGCATGCGGACAACTGAAGCCAGGCTTCTTAAGCGCGTGGATGTCGATTTGCAAAACGGTGTGATCAGCATCGAAAAATCCAAAAGTATCGATCAGCATTACGTAGCATTACATGAGTCAATGACAGCCTTGCTTAAGGAATATGATGCAGCTGCAGAAAAACTGATCCCAGACCGGAAGTATTTCTTTCACAGTCCCAGAGGTTCACATTACTCCACGCAATGGGTTGTTGAAAACTTCAGAAAGCTGTGGGATAAAGCGAATGGTAAAGGCAGCAATGCTGTGGCATATGACCTCAGACATCATTATGCAACCACCAATATTAACAGTTGGAACATAGATGCATTTGAATTCAGCGATAAGCTTAATTATCTTTCAAAATCCATGGGGCACAGAAACATTGAATCAACTCTCTATTACTATTCTATCGTCCCGGCTCTTGCGGATATTATCTTCGAGAAAACATCTGCAGGAATGAATCTAATATTACCGGAGGTTTCAGATGATGAAAATGAATAAAGATTCCACCAAAATCGCAAAAGCTATCTCGGAGTTTCTGGATACATACGCACCGAATATGCTCACAACAAGTGACTGCACTCTTAAATCTTATACAACTGCAATCAATTTGTATTTATCATTTCTTGAAAGTAAGGGCGTAACACCAAAGTCTTTAAGCAGATCTCATTTTGAAAAATCCTATATTGAAGACTGGATCATCTGGCTCAGAGACGTCCGTAAGTGTAGTAACGATACGTGCAACGTTAGATTGTCGTCTATACGAGTATTTGTCAAATATCTCAGTGGCCTAGATATTGAATACCTGTATTTACTTGGAGAATCCAGAACAGTGCGTAGGAAGAAGCCAAAGAGCAGACTTGTCAAAGGTCTGTCCCGCGAAGCTGTAGCTGCGGTCCTTGCTGTTCCAAACCCTTCATCGTTGATTGGGAAACGTGATCTGGTGTTCCTGTCACTGCTGTATTCTACTGCTGCCAGGCTTGATGAAATACGCTCTCTGAGAATCCGTCATCTTCATCTGGATGCGTCCAAACCTTATGTAATATTGATTGGCAAGGGGGAGAAACTTCGTACGGCATATCTTCTGCCGAAAATAGTGAGATTATTACAGTTATACATTGATGCAATACACGGAAATGATCCTGATCCTGATGCGTATCTGTTTTATTCAAGAGTAGGCGGCCCCCATGTACGCATGTCTGAAGCAGCGCTAGATAAGCGCATAAAAATCTGTGCAAAGGAAGCTCGTAAAACATGCTCGGATGTACCGCTGGATCTTCATGCACATCAATTTCGTCATGCAAAGGCAACTCACTGGCTTGAAGATGGCATCAGCATAGTACAGATCAGCAGATTGCTGGGACACGCCCAACTTGAAACAACTATGAAATATCTTGACATAACGACTGAGGATAAAGTCGCGGCGCTTGCAACACTTGAGGATGAAAAGCACACTACAGTTCATAAGAAGTGGAAATCTGAATCCGGAAGCTTAAAATCTTATTGCGGCCTTTAACCAAAAAGAAATCCCAACTAAATTGCCGCACAGTGCTTGATTTTACGCTGTTTGCGGCAATAAGTTCGGATTTTATTTAAGTTTGGATTACCAAGGAAATATAAAATTTAATATTTCCTTGGTCCA
>JBGVCR010000020.1:0-43439 GCA_045118995.1 Candidatus Cryptobacteroides sp. | reverse complement strand
TGCAACGACTGCGATCTCTGCGTTGGCTGAAGCGGCAGCTGTACCGGCTGCTACACCGTAGCCGTCCCAAGTACCTGTCTCGACGATCTTGAACTCGATCTGATCGGCACCGTCATAAAGAGTCTTTGCTGTCACGAGAGGGACGTTCTTACCTACATAATAGTCACCCTCTTTGGTCATGAGACCCTCTGGAGCCGAGTTGTTCCAGTTGATGTTGTTCAGGGTTCCTACTACTGTGTAAGTCACATCCTTTGGCTCCACCTGGATAGGCTCTCTCTCGCCTGGCTTGTAGCCTGGCTCCATAACGTAAACCTCGAGGTTCTCGTAGCTGAAGTACACGTCATATGTGCCGGCAGGACCGTTGAGCTTGATATCCACGCAGTCACCGCCAAGATTTGCCTTTGAATACTCGGCTGTCACCACAGCAAGTCTTGCATTCACGAGACCCTTCTCTGTACCTGGAGCATAACCCATATTATGCTTATCGTTCCAGCTTGCGTTTCCGCGGATCTTGAAGGTAAGCTCTGTGAACTGAGCGCCCTTTGCAACGATCCACTCGCCTTCCTTGGTCATTGGAACGTCTGTAGCCCACAGATTGTCAACGAAACAGCCCATAAGACCCCAAGAAACTTCAGGACCCTCTGTCACCGCACCATTGTAAACTACGTCCACTGTCATAGCAGCAACATTCTTTGCATTGATAGTGATAGTGTAGTTACCTGTCTCAGGAACATTATAGATAACCTTCTCGTCATCAGAAGTACCATATACGAGGCTCTTGCCGTCTGCACTGATCATAAGGCATGGCCACCACTGGTTCGATACCTTCTGAAGCGGGAAGCGGAACTCGCCTTCAGAGTTAAGATTGCCTGTCCAGGTGAAGATGCCGCCATCGTTTGCAAATGCCTGCATCTCGTCAAGAGACCAGCCTGTATCACAGGCACTTCCGAGCATATAGAGCTCTTTAACCTCGAACTCAGGCTCTTCAACCGGTGGCTCAGGAGTAGTAGTCTTAGCAGCCTGTGTAACCTTCACAGTCTTCGAGAGAGTACCGGCCTTCACGGTAACGGTAGCTGTTCTCTCTGCCTCGGTAGCATTGTCTTCAGCTGTCACCTTCACTGCAACAGCCTTGTCTGATGCCTTGCCGTTGTTAGGATTAACTGACACCCAGTCTGCATCTGCAGATGCGGTCCAGTCCTGGTTTGTTGTCACGTTGAATGTAGCCTGGCCTGCTTCAGCGGTAACTGAAACGGCTGTCTTGTCGACATCCAGCTTCGGAGTCTCGACAACATCATCCGGCTTACATGCCACGGCTGCCGCGATCGCAAGCACGCCGCACAAAATAGATCTAAGCTTCATAATGTTATTGTTTTGGTTGATTTTTTCGTCGGAACTACAAATATACATATTTAATTCATGCATGACAAGAATAATACTCAAATCTGAAAGTCTTGCCATCAGGAAGGACTATATCAGCCCGGACCTGGAAATTACCCTCTCCCAGACTTTTCACCATGATCTTTCCCGACCGAAGATGTCTGTACTGGGAATAGTACATGATCGGGTCTTCATAAATGAAGTAATAGTCATCATTATGCCATGCCTTGTCCACATCTATTTCCACCCCTTCCAAAGAGGCATTTACACCGATGACAACATATGTCGTCTGCGGCTGGTCCTCCTTGAACGGAGAAATCTTGACAAAGATCTGGGTTTCGTCGGCTGTAAATGCTACTGAATACACAGGATACTCCTTTCCGTCGTATTCGTAAGTGCATATAGGGGGCTCTGCTACAGGTTCCTCCTGCTGGGGAGTATCCGGCACCTGCGGGGTTGAAGGTTTTTCACAAGCCTGCAGAGCGGCTAATGCAAATATTGCGATTATAATATATTTAACTGACAGTTTCATAAGGTCCCTCATAGATTATTTTCAGATTGTCATAATTGGTTGCTTCAATCTTGATGATATTTTCATCCTTGCCCACAGTGACAGTGCCACTATAGCCGCTTGCCTTGCTGTACAACTGTCCGTCATACTCCATATAAAGGTCCGGACTCTGTGAAAAGCCATGAGCATTACCATCAAGGAAATTGAGCGGAAGAGTAATCCGTATAATGTCTCCTCTGTCAGTTGCTACCAGCACTCCGCACGTACCTTCCGGATTCGGCTGAAGGTCAAGGTTCACTCCTGTTATTCCGTATGACTTTCCATTATACACGACCTCATTCTTCACTACCTCCTTGGTACCGGCATCGATAGCATTTCCGTCATACCTGAGTTTGAGCGTCGTACCACCGAAAGTTATATCTGCAGAAACCTGATAATGAGAGAGATTATCCGGATCCGAGAGCACCTTTAAAGAACCGCTTGCAGCCACCTCACGCGAATCCACATATATTTCATTGAAATTATCTCCATATCCCACAGCGACGATATCGCTCACATCCAGAGCCCTTCCATTGCACTGAGTGTCATCCAAGACAATATAAGCATAATATGTGGTTATCGGTATATCCTCAAAATATTGAATACCGGCCGGTGTCAGATACAAAGTCGTCAGACCATCTTCCTTAAGATAGAAAGCCGTACGGACAGGCTTTTCGTCACCTGCGATCGCAAAAATATTCTCGTTTACAACAATTCCCGCTTCCTCCGCCTCCATCTTTGCCGCCAAGGTTCTGCCATCTGCAAGAGTGAGACTGATCTCCACCTCAGCCTTTTCATTCTCATATTTAAAAAGACATTTACCCGCTTTTATCTCCTGAGTCATTCCTGGAGCAACGCTCTCCAGAAACGCTCCGTCCAAGGTACTCATCACCGTATAGAGATCTTTTTCAGCCATCAGATCGAACTCCTTGCCGTTCAGCAGCGGAGAGATGGCCACATAGAAATATTCGTCCTGCTCAAATATGGCATCAAAATTCTCAACCCCTTCCACAGGACTTGCCGCAATACAGATATATTCTCCCAGATTACTTACCTCGACACTGCCGAATGAGGACTTCTCCTTATCCACGGCATAGGTATTGGCATCCAGGACCACATCCTGATTTCCCTGGCCAGGCTTGCCGGGAACCGGAAGTTCCGATAAAGTCGTCGTGCCCTGAATCTTCTTTGGAACAGCCTGACAATCAAGCAGATCATAAGAAATCGTATAGCTTCCGTCTCCGTGATTGTCGATCACGATCTCGCCCTCATCGATACGGGCATACGTCTGGCTCCACTCACCGTTCTCAAGCTCGTAGTACCATGATCCGGCAACCTTCCATGCAGCAAACACATTCGGAAGACCCGGAATAGCCACACCTGGTACAATATTGTCCTTGTCTATCGATGTATCCAGATTTCTGTCGGTCATCTTATATGTGCCCGAAGGAATTCCGTCCTTTGTAATATCGGTTTCCCACGGTACAAGAACCTCAAGTCTCAAAACCGCGCCATCTCCCGATGGTCTCGATCCGCTCATATCCACCGATTCATCCCCAAGATATATCAGAAGGCAACGGTAAGTCTCGTCCATACGGTAGAAATAGTCGCCCTTGTCCTGCAGCTGCCCCTGATCAAAGGTCAATCCGGTCATATCCTGCTTGAGGGTGCTGTTCGGAGTCTCCTCCGGAACATAATTTCTTGGCTCGATGTCTCCTGTCCACTTGAAATATCTCTTTGTATACTTCTTTCCGACAAGAACTCCTTCTATTGTAAATGTACCGTCACTGTTGGACTTGATGCTTACAGCTCCCTCATCAATAAGATCGTAATCCATGTCTGCAGAACCATCCGGCAGGTCGGCATAGAAGGTACCGTCCGCCATCTCGATGGTCTGCCCCGGAAGGTCCAGCCTCACCATATAACCGCTCACGAATGTTCCTGGTGCGAAATTGCCGGAATTCGTCATTTCGCGATATAATCCCTCGAGCTTGGAAGGATCAGCCTTCTGGCTTTCATCGAATTCTGCATTCAACTGGAGCTGAGTCACCGTACCCGGCCCTATCGGATTGCCCAGATCATCGATTTCCATATCAGTATACAGCTTCACCACCCAGTCATCCGACGATGACTCCCCTGCGATGTCACCATAATAGATAAAATCAGCATTGGTAAATTTGACAGTATCAGGCACAGCCTCGACAAAGCCTTGATCCGGCTTCTGCTGTGGATCCACCGGCTGCTGTGGCTGCACGGGCTTTTCGCAAGCACCGACAAAGGTCAATACTGCCATTACAGCACCGTATAGAAAAGATTTTTTCATAGTCTTGATTTTTGCAAACACAAATCTAATGAATTTATCCGGGATTGCATAGGGAGCGCCCATCAAACAGGCGAGCCGGACAAAAAAACGGACGACCCTTTTCGGATCGTCCGTTGGATATAGTTGTTCAGACGGGATTTTACTCCGGTCCGATGAGGTCAATTACTCCTCGATCTTCTTTACGAAGAATGCGTTTCCTACCTGTGCAGTACCCTTATAATCAGCACGTACTCCTACGATAGTGATCTTGTCACCCTCAACAAGGTTGAGTTCGCGGAACATCTGCTTAGGGCCGCCCCAGCCTGAAAGAAGACCATATACATATACTGAACCAGACTCGTCAACGATGTCGAAGTTACCATATGCATTCTGGAGAGTAGGATCTGCCTTATCCATAACGATGTTAGCCATTGTACCTGTGAGGCTATAGTAAACATCACCTGCTACCGGAGCTGCGAGGAAGTCTGCAACAGACACAGGAGCTACCTGGATGTGCTTCTCCACTGTAACGTTCTTCATCTGAGGAGAATCCTTGTATGAAGTCTTTACACCACAGACAGTTACGATGTCACCCTCCTTTACAGGAGTTGCGAATGCATCGAATCTGTTACCCTCTGCGTCATAAGTACCGTATACATAAACCTCACCAGTGTAATCAGCGATGTAGATGTTACCATATGTACCGTTAGCGATTGACTTCACAACACCTGTGATTCTGTAAAGTGTTGCACCATCCTCAGCTGCATTGATCTGATCAGCAGTAGTCTCGATGATAGCACCTTCCTGAGTGAACTCATAAGGAACTGTAGAGCCTGAAGATACGAATGACAATGAACCTGTACGGTTTCCACCGTCATTTGGCTGAACGGCAACTCTTACCACAGCTGTATCAGCCGGATTAGGCTCGATCTTGGTAGCCTGACCCTTAACCTGCTGCATATCTACAACTGAAATCCAAGATCTGTACTCCTCAGGAACTGTAGGGAATACACCAGCACCCTTGTAAGCTACCTTGACCTCGATCTCAGCACCTTCCTTAGGAACGGTCTGAGTCTCAGTAACGAGCTTCACGAGAGACTTCTCTACCTTGATGAATGTTGCATCTACAAACTCAGGAGTATTACCGCCATAGAGTACATAAGAACCCTGTACAGTAACAACGTCACCTACCTCGATATTGAAGCTTGCCCAGTTGTACTTACCTGAACCGTCAACAGTACCATAGATATAGAGATCCTTATCAGATGTACCATCGTTAAGATACCAGTTTCCGTACTGAGTGTTTGCAACAGCTGTACAAACACCTTTAACCTCATAAAGCTTGCCCTCTGGTCCTGCAATGATTTCAGCAACAGTAGCCTTGGTCACTGTCATAGAGCCCTGGCGTACTCTTACGAACTGAACGTTGTCACCAGCCTTGATCTTGAGCTCGAGCTCACGACCGCTTGCTGTTCCCTCTGCTGTGAAAGTAACCTTAGTCTGACCAGCTGCACCTGACATCTTGTCAGCCTTAAGCCATGATGGAGTAGAAGATGTAATGTTGCCCTCCTTATCTCTCTTGATAACCTCTGGCCAAACATCGTCAGTAACGAATGCCCAGTCCTCGGTAGCATCGATAGTAAGGGTAGCAGAACCGCCGTTCTCAGCGATTGAGAGGTAAGTCTGGTCGAGCTTGATGTTCTCCCACGAATCTGTGATCTTCTCCTCGCAAGAAGCGAAGACGAGGACAGATGAAAGTATGATTGAGAATAAATATCTAAGTTTCATAATATATCGTAATCAATTATTAGTTAAACATATACTTTATTCCCACTGAAGCATACCAGCACTGACCGATTGACTTGTTAGGTACAAAAGTCTGAGTGTTTGCATTTACCGCCTTAGGAGTTGAGAATACAGGGTAACCCTCTGCATCTGCTCCCTCATACTTGAGGATACGTCCCTCAACGAGGTCAAGATTCATATACTTGCTTACTCCCCAGCTTGAGTTGAAGAGGTTAAGGATATTCTTGACATCGAGGCTGAGCTGAAGCTTGTTCACAGAATTGCCGACCTTAACCTTGAAGTCATGCTTGTAGCTGAAGTCGAATCTGTGTACCCATGGTGAGTAAACACTGTAAGCCTCAGCGTACTGACCCTGATGCTGGCTCAGATACTTGTCATTGTGGAGGTAAGCCATGAAACGGTCACGATCGTCTGCTGAAGCGAAACGGAACTCGTTGTTCTTAACCTGCTCGTCAGTAGGGATATAAAGGGCGTCGTAGTTATAACCGTCACCGTTCATATCGTTAACTGTCATATAAGAGTAGTTGTAACCACCTCTCCAAGCCTCATAGATAAGGCTGAAGTGATTGTTAGACTTGTCGTTGAATGTAGCTGAAGCAACTACACGGTCCGGAGTAACATACTGTGAGTTATGAAGCTTGATGTTGTTAGGACCCTCTGAAGTAGGAACGTATGTGAATGCAGACTCAGCAGCTGAACCAGGCATACCTGTTAGCTCCTTAGAAGCTGTGTGAGTATAAGCAGCCATCAAGCTGAGACCCTCTACAGGACGCATGTTCACAGTTACGTTAGCTGAATATCCGTATCCCTTGTTTGTGTTCTCGAGAACGAATGCCTTGGTACCTGTTCTGAATGTTGCAGGATATACAGGACGTGCGTCAGCACCGTTGAATCTTGTAAATCCGTTTACTGGCATGATGCTCCAGTCTGAGATAGTCACACCGTTGATAGTCTTGTTGAAGATACCCTCAGCAGTGATAGAGAATGGGAATGCTGTCGGGAACTGATAGTCAAGAGCGAGTGAAGTCTTCCAAACCTGCGGCATCTTGAACTTAGGATCCACTGCAGAGATTGATGAAGGAACTGCACCTTCCTCTGGAGAGATTGTCTGTGGATAACCGAGAGCGTGGAGCTTGTCGAGAAGGGCCTGAGTAGTAGCCTTTCCGTTTGCGTCAGTCACGAGACCACCCTTGAACTCATCCATTGTGAAGCCCATCTTCTGAGCATTCTTCGCATTGATCTGAGCCTGGTACTGAACCATACCAGAGTTTGTAGGCATGTTGGTGAAGAACACGAGCGGGAGACGACCAGAGAAGAAACCTGTACCTCCGCGGAGAGTAAGGCTCTTGTCCTCAGTGAGATCCCAGTTGAAACCAACACGTGGAGAAACTGTCACATTAGCTGTAGGCCACTTTCCTGTGTCGATATTGCGAACCTTGCCGTTCTCATCAAGATACTCGAGAGCAAGGATCTTGTTGTTGGTCATAAGGTCTGAATTATCGAAGAAGAGACCGTCGAGACGGAGACCGTAAGTAAGCTTGAATGCATCAGTTGCATTCCACTCGTCCTGAGCATAGAGACCAGCCTTGTGGAACTGAACTCTTGCAGCAGGGTTCTTCTCACCGTCATAACCGTAAGTGAGACATACTACCTCAGGAGCTGCACCATTGATGAAATCATCAACGCTTGCATAACGGTAGTAACCTGTACCATTTCTCATGTAAGCATTGTCAGCCATCTGGTACTCATAGTTAACACCCATTGTAACCTTGTGGTTACCAGCGTAGTATACGAGGTCATCCTTGATGCTGATGTGAGTATTGTGCACAGCATTGTTCCAAGTGAAGAGCTCGTATCCGAGAGCCATGTACTGAGTATTTGTGTTTGTACCGTCCTGGATGTCGATGAATGGGAACTCAGAAGAGTTTGTTCCACGAACGTCGTCAAGCTTTGAGAATGTTGCAAGGAACTGGTTAGAGAGGTTGTCACCGAGGCGGCTGTTGAGGTCGAGTGATACTGAATGAACGAGGTTGTTCATTGAGTACATCGAGTTAGCAAACGCCATAGAGTAAAGTGATGTACGTGCATAAGCAGAACGTGTACCACCGTCCATTGAAGATGCGTTAGGACCGTTCCAGCCAGTGTTGTTAGTGTAGTTGTAACGAAGAGCGAGCTTGTGAGCATCGTTGATGTTCCAGTCGAGTCTCGCGAGGAGCTTCACATTGCTCTCGTCAGCAGGGAAGTCAGTGTAAGAACCTGTGTCATAGCCATACTTGGTCATAACATGATCCTTTACTCTCTCCATATCCGCTACAGAAGTATAAGCGAGATACTTGTCAGAGTTACCCACACCGTTCTCAGAAGCTCTCCAGCGTACAGCCACAGAAGGAGTCTGCGAGTACTCTGCATTCACGAAGAAGAAGAGCTTGTTCTTGACGATAGGTCCGCCGAGTGTGAAACCGTAAGTAGTGTTGCGGTCACGGTCACGTGCACCTGAGATCTCTGTGCCGGCAACAGTGTTACCACGCATGTTCTCGTTGCGGTGATAGATATATGCAGAACCCTTGAATGTGTTTGTACCTGACTTTGTGATAGCGTTCACACCACCACCGATGAAGTTGGTCTGGCGAACGTCGTAAGGTGAGATAACCACCTGGAGCTCCTCGATTGCATCGATAGAGATAGGGTTTCCACCACCTGGAAGACCGTCATTGAGACCGAAGTTGTTGTTGAAGTTTGCTCCATCGACTGTGAAGTTAGCGGTACGTCCGTCAGAACCTGCGAAGCTCATACCGTTACCTCCGTAAGGAGAAAGTCTCGTCACATCATTGATGCTTCTGTTAACTGTAGGAAGCGATGTGATCTGAGAGCTTGAAATGTTTGTAGCCGCACCAGTCTTCTCAGCTGAGAACTTTGATGCTGCTGCACCGATTACCATTGCCTCGCTAAGCATTTCCGAATCCTCATTGAGAGTAGCATTCAATGAAGAAGTCTCAGCAAGCTGAAGGGTAAGATCTGTGTAAGTTACAGTCTGATAACCCAGACAAGTGAACTCTACTGAGTAAGGACCACCGGAACGCATACCGTTGATGGTATAACGACCTGCCTCATTAGTAGTAACGCCATAGACGGTACCGGAAGGAGTATGGGTTGCAATCACTGCAACGCCGATAACTGGCTGTCCGTTAGCGTCAACAACGCGTCCACCCAGAGCTGATGTAGTCACCTGTGCGAAGGCAGCTACGCTCATAAGCATTGCCGCAAAAGCAGCAATAAGACACTTAATTGTTTGTTTCATAACGCTTTAGATATAAATAATAAGGTTTTTATGCCGCGAAGATACGACATTTTGATGATGATATGAAATTTTGACGGAACTTTTATCGTCATTTCGGCCACAATTGACATCACTTTTTGTTCCTGTTCCTGTCCGGATAAAGAAACAAGTCGATTCACACCACAAAATACATCCTATCCATTTGTATATCAGAAATTTTAACTATCTTTGCGGCCCGAAATGAGAAATGTGGAGAGATTTGGCTGCTTGCAACCACTATAAAAAATGCTAAAATGTTGACTGTAACGGTCATCGCGCCACGGTGACCTTTTTCATATCAATGTTTTGTGTTTTTGTGACGGCTCCGCATTTCTGTGGGGCTTTTTTGATATATAAAAACAATTACGATATGAATTACTTATTTACATCAGAATCAGTGTCAGAAGGACACCCAGACAAAGTATCGGACCAGATTTCCGATGCCATCCTTGACGAATTTCTCCGCCAGGACCCAGAATCAAAGGTAGCCTGCGAAACATTCTGCAGCACCGGCCTCGTAGTAGTAGGAGGCGAGGTTCGCTCAGAGGATGCTTACGTAGACATCCCTAAGACAGTACGCCGCGTAATCAACAAGATCGGTTACAACAAGGCAGAGTATATGTTCGACGGCAACTCATGCGGAATCCTCTCGGCTCTTCACGAGCAGAGCGTAGATATCAACAGGGGCGTAGTCGGAGAGGATGCAGACGCTCAGGGAGCCGGCGACCAGGGAATGATGTTCGGATATGCATGCCGCGACACAGAGGAATACATGCCTCTCCCTCTCGCACTTTCACACCAGGCCCTCCTGATGCTTGCCAAGATCCGCAAACAGAATCCCGAGCTTATGCCATACCTCCGTCCGGACTCTAAGTCACAGTTCACCATCGAATATGACGGCAAGACAAACGAGCCTGTACGCGTACACACGATCGTGATCTCAACCCAGCACGATGAGTTCACACCTGCTTCTCTTGGCAACATGAGCTATGCTGACGGCTGTGCTCAGTTCGGACAGAAGCGCGTAGACGAGGCAATGCAGGCGAAGATCCGCGAAGACGTACAGAATATTCTTCTTCCAATGCTCATCGAGACCCTCGCTCCAGAGACTGCCGCACTCTTCAAGGGTGACCACATCCTCCATGTCAATCCTACAGGAAAATTCGTGATCGGAGGTCCTCACGGCGATACAGGTCTTACCGGCCGCAAGATCATCGTGGACACATACGGCGGAAAGGGAGCTCACGGTGGTGGGGCATTCTCAGGCAAGGACCCTTCAAAGGTAGACAGATCAGCAGCTTATGCAGCACGCTACATTGCAAAGAATATGGTAGCGGCTGGCGTAGCACGCGAGATGCTCGTACAGGTTTCATACGCCATCGGAGTAGCACGTCCGCTCAGCATCTTCGTAAACACTTACGGAACTGCAACCAACGGCCTCACTGATGCAGAGATCGCACTCCAGATCGAGAAGCTCTTCGACCTCCGTCCTGCAAAGATCATCGAGAAGTTCGGTCTCAAGAAGCCTATCTATGAGCCTACAGCATCTTACGGACACGTTGGACGTGACCCATACAAGGCAACAGTAATGATCAGAAAGAACGGTCAGCTCGTTCCTGAACTCGTCCAGTTCTTCGGCTGGGAGCTCCTCGACTCAGTAGACATGATCAAGGAAGCGTTCGGACTCTAACCGACTGCAAATATTGAAACCATATATAAAAAGTGCGTGTTCCCATCTGAGAACACGCACTTTTACTTTGGCCATCAAGTACTTAGACCTCCCCTACATTCTTTCCATCTCACGTCGGAGATCCTTTTCCTTGATCGATGCACGCTTATCATATTCCTTCTTACCGCGCGCAAGAGCGATCAGCAGCTTAGCATAACCATTGTCAGCAATATAGAGCTTCACCCCCACAATGGTCAATCCTTTTTCCTTCACAGAACGGCTAAGTCTGGTCAATTCCTTTCTGGTCAGCAGGAGCTTCCTTTCACGACGCGGATCGTGCTTTCCCCAGCTTCCCCACCAATATTCCGCAATGTGCATATTCTTGACATACAACTCGTTATTATTGAAATAACAGAAGGCATCCACCAGTGAAGCCTTGCCGGCCCTGATGGACTTTATCTCTGTACCCGTAAGCACAATTCCCGCCTGGAAGGTCTCGATGAACTCATAATCAAACGACGCCCTCCTGTTCTTGATCTCTACACTGCTTTTCGCTTTCGGCATAATCTTGCTCTCCTTAATTAAATCCGACTGCAAATGTAATGCTTTTTCAGCGATTCCAAACAAGCATCACCCAATTATATGACTATCAGACAATTAAGCAATCACGGGTCGTGATTTTCACCGACCCTAAAACATCCAACACATTGATACACAAAACATTAAGTGATGCTGTGCTTAGATTTGATTTTATATACTATCTTTGCATCATTATGGCAAAGAAACCTTTCACACCGATTCCCCCGATGGCGGAACTCCCCCCTGCAGAAGAAATAAACGTACAGGAGATCCTGAACAGATACCTTGATGGCGAGATCGACCTGATCTGCGTCCTGGGTCCGACCGCATCAGGCAAAACCCGTTACGCAGTCCAGCTAGCCCGTCAGATCAATACCCTGCTGGAGGCAAGCTGCTGTGATTCAGCTAGCGAAAAGCGTGCTACCCCCCTGGCCGCAGGGGGAGGGGCCCGCTCCGCAGGAGTGGGAGGGGTTCTTTTCGCTGCTGAATCACAGCAGCTTGCCGGTGCTGAAATAATATCTGCCGACTCCCGTCAGGTCTATCGCGGAATGGACATAGGCACAGGAAAGGATCTATCTGAATATGAGGAGATTCCATACCATCTGATGGACATCGTGGATGCCGGATCGAAATACAATATATTCGAGTACCAGAGGGATTTCGAAAAAGCCTATAAAGACATCAGAAACAGAGGTGGAATACCTATTCTCTGCGGAGGCAGCGGACTCTATATCGAGGCTGCAACCTGCAGCTATTCCCTGCCGGAAGTACAGCCGGACCCTGAGCTGAGAGCTGAACTCGAAAAGAAAACCGACGAAGAGCTGATCGCACAGCTCGCTTCACTGAAGCCCCTCCATAACACTACCGACTACGACACGCGCAAACGACTTATAAGAGCCCTTGAGATAGCGATATACGAAGCTGAACATCCGGTACAGCGCACCTCCTTCCTACCGAAGAACACATATTATATAGGTACATTGGTAAGCCGAGACGAAAGAAATGCCCGTATCGACCGACGCCTGGATGCCCGACTGGAAGAAGGAATGGTAGAAGAAATCAGAGGACTGATCGACGGCACGCATCCGGCACTAGCTCCAGACCACAGACCTATAATGGCTGAAGATCTCATCTACTACGGACTGGAATACAAATTCGTGACACTTTACATAACAGGAGAACTCACATACGACCAGATGCGTACCCAGCTCGCGACCGCCATCCACCAGTTCGCCAAAAGACAGATGACCTGGTTCCGCGGAATGGAACGCAAAGGCATCCGCATCCACTGGACCAACGTTTAATGGTGGCGTATAACCAGCTACCCGTCAACAACTTACAGAATATGCCTGCTACCCCATAGCAGCAGGCATATCACATAACTCACTATCAATTAAGGTATTACGCGCCACCCTCTGACTGGCGGAGGGTTCCATCAGCATAGATTCATCCTACTGCTCGACAGGATAGAACTTGGAAGCTACAGACAATCCGGACGGTATCACGAAATGATGTCCCTCATCCTTCCAGGTATCCTCATCCCACTCCGGAGAAATATAGTCACCCTCATGATCTGCGATGAATGAAAGATAAGTGATCTCGAATCCCTGGATCAGATACTGAGATTCATAGAATGTCTGAACTTCGAAAAGGGCATCTACCGCAGCACGACCGCACAAAGAAGATAATCCGCTTTCATACAGGCGTTCCTTATCCACCCCGTAAATATCTGTGGCAGAGGCCAATATCTTCAAGCCGTTCTGCTCAGCCATCGCCTTTGAATACTCGTGAAGATAACGGCTGTCAGTCTTCAGATGCACAATACCTCCAGGCTTCAGGAAATTACGGTAACGGTTCATGAACAACGGCGCGGTGAGGCGTTTCTTTTCACGACCGATCTGAGGATCCGCAAAGGTTATCCAGATTTCAGACACTTCGCCAGGAGCAAAAAGAGACTCGATGAACTCGATACGGGTACGAAGAAATCCGACATTGGTCAGATTATGTTCTGTAGCATATTTCGCTCCCTTCCAAAGGCGAGCGCCCTTGATATCTATGCCTATATAATTGAATGCCGGATTACGTTCTGCCAGATCGACAGTATAATCTCCCTTTCCACATCCAAGCTCCAGGACAATCGGCTTGTCATTTCCGAAGAAATCACGTCCCCAGTTACCCTTAAGAGGATGATCACAATTGAGAACCTCAGATGTTGCCGGCTGGACCAGGCATCTGAAAGTCTCGTTTTCTTTGAATTTTCTTAATTTATCTTTACCCATATAATAGATTCTTCGACTTCGCTGCGCTGTGCTCAGAATGACAACGCTCCGAAGTCACTGCGCACAGAATGCCAATACCGGTTATTCTGCCGGCTTATCTTTTTTAGGACGATTGTTGTTCCTTCGACCGTTCTTATTTCCCTTATGACCGCCTTGCTTCTTTTCCCCTGGATTTTCTTCCGCCTTCTGCTCCACCGGCTTACTGTCAGCTACCGCTTCATTCTGGGCTTTCTTCTGGCCTCCGTTTCCGCCACGTGACTTTTTCTTCTTCTTACGCTTACGGGCCTCGTCGAAACGATTGATGGCATCATCACCCACAGCTGTAACAAACTCAGGTGCAATCGGTTCCGTATCATTCTTAAGAGACTCAGGCTTCTCGCCATTGCGGTTCATCCTGATGATATCCCATACATCCTCAGCATACAGAGGATAGAGATTCGCCAGCGACTGAGGGTCATATGAGAAGTACATAATCTCACGCAGGATATCGGTCTTCATCAGATAAGCCAGACCATCCTCGAATTCGAGAGGATTATGCACCTTAGGAATACGAGACTGAGCATCCATATAGGCAGCTGTCTCATAATTCAGACAACATTTGAGTTTTCCGCACTGACCGGCCAGCTTCTGAGGATTCAGAGACAGGTCCTGACAGCGGGCCGCAGAAGTCGTAATCGACTGGAAACTCGATATATAGTTCGAGCAGCAGAGTTCACGTCCGCATACACCGAGTCCTCCGATAAGTCCGGCCTCCTGTCGAGCTCCGATCTGCTTCATCTCGATACGTATACGGAATTCCTCGGCAAAGACCTTGATCAGCTGACGGAAATCCACTCGTCCGTCTGCGATATAATAAAATATCGCCTTGGTTCCGTCACCCTGGAACTCCACATCACCGATCTTCATCTCCAGGCCAAGCTCGGCAGCAATCTGACGTGAGCGGATCATTGTCTCATGCTCACGTGCAATAGCCTCCTGCCATCTTTCAATATCAAAGAGCTTAGCCTTACGGTATATCCTCTTGAATTCGTAAGTCTCAGGATTGATCTTCTTACACTTCATCTGGCGTCCGACAATCGGTCCTTCCAGCGTAACGATACCCAGATCGTGGCCATTGGCAGCCTCGACAATCACAAGATCACCGGTCTTGACACTTTGTCCGGATCCGTTCTTATAGATTCCCTTTCGGGTATTCTTGAAGCGAACTTCAAAAAACTCATCATACTGCTCCTGATTCACACCTTCAAGCCAATCGTACACCTCCAGCTTGCAGCAGCCCTGGCGATAAGTGCACTCAAGCTCTCCACTCTCCGCGCGCTCTACCACACATCCCCTTGAGCAGTCATATTTCTTAGATTCATTCATAAGCTAAAGTATCACAGCCACTTAACGTGACCAAATGCCTAAATACATACGGTTCACAAGATCGCAGAACAGAATCTTCGAATTCACATTCCTGTCGATCATTGACACCACTTTTTCTATATTGGTTATTGTCCTTGCGCAGAATCCCTTGCCACATCGCTGAGCCATTTCTTCATAGAATTCCTTCTCCTGCTCAGCCACATCGGCTATCTGAGGCATGTTCTGCTGGATCATAAATATCTTTCTTATGCACTGACCCGCAAAGGTACAAAATGCTTTCTGTTTTTCTCTCGACTCCAATGCAGCGGCCATCTCTCCGCACTCCAACGCAGCCTGAAGATCCCCGCTGGCCACCGCTCTCATAAGATCCGCGAACAGATCCATGAATCTGTCGTATTCCTCGCTGTCATCAAAAGGATTCAAGGCCTTGACCTGAGCAGCCTCCTCCTTTGACAAAGGCATCACCCTGACGCTCTGACAGCGGGAGAAAATTGTCTGGAGAACCTTCTCCGGACTATGTGTTATAAATATGAAAATCGTCTTTTCAGGTGGTTCCTCCACCATTTTGAGCAGCCTGTTGGCTGTCTCCTGATTCATTTTCTCCGGCAGATACAGAATCACTGCCTTATATCCGTCTGCAACAGATGTCAACGAAAGAGTATTGATAATGAACTTAGCCTCCGCCACAGCAATAAGTCCGTTCTTGCTCTCAATACCGATTGCTCTCTGAAGATCAGCTTCGGTAAAATACGGATTGGCCAATGCCAGCTCCCTCCAATACTTGATATAGGACTCAGAAGTCGGCTTATCATCGCTGGTCTTCGGACCTTTGTTCACTGGAAATACGTAATGTACGTCCGGATGAATGAGCTTGGACATCTGTCGGCATGACGGACATTCGCCGCAGGAATCACCATCCACCGGATGCGCGCAATTGAGATACTGCACATATGCAAGGGCAAGGGCCAATGCGCCACATCCCTCATTTTCATACATCAGCATCGCATGAGCGACTCTGCCACTGTCAGCCATCGACACCAGAGCCTTCGCCACCTGAGCATTTCCTATAACATCCGCAAACCTCATTACATCACCCTTTTAGCCGTAAAATACGCCAGTCCCTCCAAAAGCTCCCTTTCTTTGGACAATGGCAACACAGACAATGCATCCACGGCCTGTGCGACATACTTATCAAGCTGCTGTACAGCATATTCCAGTCCGGCATTTTCCTTTACAAAGGCCACAATATCATCCCTGTTTTCCGGATGGTCCACTATACCCTTTACAAGGCCCCTTATTCTGACTTCTTCAGCCGGCGCATTCATCATAGCACCAAGAAGAGGCATAGTGATCTTCTGCTCCAGGATATCCACTCCCAGAGGCTTACCAACACTCGCCGTACCTGAATAATCCAGTATATCATCCTTTATCTGGAACGCAATACCCAAGGCCACTGCATAATCCTTCGCAGCCTTACGGTACTCTTGGGAAGCGTTCACAGAAATTGCCGCTGAAACGCAAGCCGCCTCAAAAAGCGAAGCTGTCTTGCTGTATATTATCCTGAGGTAATCATCCTCACAGGTATCTCCGCTTTGAGCTTTCTGAAGCTGAAGCATCTCTCCCTCAGCCAGATCACTCAGTGTCTTGGAAAAGATCTTGATTACCAGATGATCACCTTCAGATGATCCAAGAATAAGCTCCATCGCCTTCACAAGCCAGTAATCTCCCACGAGCACAGAAACCGACGGCCCCATCAGCGACATAATGGTAGGCATTCCCCTGCGCTGTTCACTGTTGTCAGCCACATCATCATGAAGAAGCGTAGCATTATGCAGAAGCTCGGACGCAGCAGCATAACGAACCGTCGCCTCCGAAATCTGATGACCGGAGCAAGCACGGGCAATAAGCAGGGCAAGCAAAGGTCTGAGCTGCTTTCCTGAATTCGAAAGAATGGTAGAATTGGTGGAATTCAACAGAGCAATATCGCTCATAAGAGAAGTTTCAATCTTCTCCTTGACTGCCTTCCAATCATCCCCAAGATATTCCCTTACTGACTTGATATCCATACAATTACCTTATTCCAGAGCATCCAGAATCTCATCCGGAGTCTGAGCAAAAATTATCTTTGACATTGTTTCCTCCGTCATCATCTTCGTATCGACATAATGTCTGAGCAGCAGTCTCAAAGGCTCATAAAAGCCTTCGTGATTCAGGATGAAGATCTTCCCGAAATACTGCTTCAGATGAACCAGAGCAAATGTCTCTATCACCTCATCCAAGGTGCCGATACCACCAGGCAAGGCTACAACAGCACAGGTTCCCTCACGAAGAAGTGTCTTTCTCTGAGCCATAGTATCTGTCCATATGACTTCTGTCAGATCCGGATACACATACTGTTCCATAAAACGTGGAATAACCCCCAGATGATAACCGCCACAGGCATGAAGCTCATCAGAAATTTCACCCATTGTACCCTTGATGGTACCGCCCGACACAATACCGTATCCACGCAATGAAGCCGCCCGGACAAACTCACGGGCGACTTTATTGTACTTTGGATCTATTTCGAAGCTAGCCGAACAGAAAACTGCAATCTTATTTCTCATCATTTAAAAGAGGAATGCCAGACTAAGTGTCACGCCACCGAAGTTCTCACTCTTGGAGTTCAGATCTTTAAGATACGGCTTGATGTCATCCCATCCGTCCACATGGTAAAGAGAACCGAAGTTCCAGTTATATCTTGCAATGAACTGAAGCTTCCACACATTCACTCCGGCACCAAGACCAAGACCATACTCAAATCTTTCCTTGCCTTTCCAGCCCTCGTCACTGAGATCGATACCGGCTACAGATGCAGAAAACTTATTGGAAAGCGCATATCCTACATACGGAGTAACATCAAGGAAAGGTCTGAAGATCAGCAGATCCGGGCCCCACTGCACCGACACAGGCAATTCAAGGAATCCCATGCTCTGAGACAGTTCATTTGTGATATTCGCACCCTTCTGATGGTACAGGAGCGATGGCTGAACTGAAAACCCGAGAGGAAGGTCCACGAGGCAGGTACCACCCACACTCCAGCCTGTCCTTGCTTTCACATCCACCTCACTGAACTTGGAAGTGTTGAAATTCAATCCGGCTGTCACTCCCCATTTAGCCTGGGCAGATGCCGAAATGCCGGTCAGCATAAGAGCTGCCAGCACAACTGTCAAAATTCGTTTCATATTTTAAAGTTTTAGAGAAGCGCGTCAATCTTAGCCGAAAGGTCAGCCTTTGAGATCACACCCACATGTCTGTCTACGAGTTCTCCGTTCTTAAAGAAGAGGATAGTAGGGATGCTTCTGATACCGTAAGTGTCCGGAGTATCATCGCAGTCATCTACATTACACTTTCCAACAACAGCCTTACCCTCGTACTCTGCTGCAACCTCCTCCACTACCGGAGCAATCGCCTTGCAAGGGCCGCACCATGTAGCCCAGAAATCCACAACTACAGGCTTGTCAGTATTCAATGTCTCTGCGAAATTCGCGTCAGTTATAGTCAGTGCCATAATTCTTTGTATTAATAAGTTACTTTTAATGATTATTATGGATCATATAAAAACAAATCCAGTCGCAAATATAAAGAATTGCAACTGGATTTACAATAATGATACCCAACTTTCGCTTACGCTCGAGTGCAGGGATTTTAATATGATTTTTCCACATTCCAGGCAAATGCCCTTATGCCAAGGTCTGGAGTCTCCTCATCCATAGCACGAAGCTGCTCGAGGATAGCATCCACCTTCTCATCCGGAACAAATGTAAGGATGGCATTGTTCATTGTAGGCCAGGCATGGTTGCCAAGATGTGGCTCACCTGTATATCCTCCACGACCGGCAATGTCCTGCCACATTGTGAAGCCACGGCAACCAAGCTGCTCGAGAACATCTGCTATTTCCATATTATATGCCTGGTCATATGCTATAAAAACACCTTTCATATTTTTTATGTTTTTCTTTATTCAACAGCCGTAAACAGTTTATGCTTTTGCAGCTTTGCGGGCAGCACGACGCTCCTGCCAAGATGCCATCGAAGCATATACGGTAGGAATGATCACGAGGGTAACGAGTGTCGAGATCGAAAGTCCCCATGCCACAACCATACCGAGCGATCGCCACATCTCAGAACCCTCACCCTTACCAACTGCCATAGGAATCATACCGAGGACGGTAGTAAGAGTAGTCATGAGGATAGGACGGAGACGGGATCTTGCAGCAATCACTGAAGCCTCGGTGATGCTCTTTCCTCTCTCACGCATAAGGATAGTGTAGTCAATGAGCACGATACCGTTCTTCACCACGATACCCATAAGGATGAGGATACCGATCATACCCATTGCGCCAAGAGGTGTTCCTGTCACAAAGAGTCCGAGGAGCACTCCCACGAAAGCGAACGGAATCGAGAACATGATCACGAACGGGCTCATGAATGACTCGAACTGAGATGCCATCACGATATATACGAGGATGATGATCATAATCAGGAGCATGATCAGGTCGCCGAACATATCCTTCTGATCCTCATAAGAACCACCGATCTTTGTAGCAAGCTCAGATGGAATCACCATGCTGTCAAGAATTGCATCTGTCGCCTCGACCGCATCAGAAAGCGCCACATCATTAGCCACGACTCCTGAAACTGTAATGAGACGCTCACGGTTCTTTCTGGAAATAGAAGGAGGTGTAAGAGACTCCACTACCTTACCGAGGTCCTTGATACGGACACCCTTGCCCATATTGTTATAGATGATGATATTCTCGATATCCTCGATGCTGGTACGGAACTCTGGAGCATAGCGCACACGGATGTCGTACTCGTCACCGTCCTCACGGTAATATGACATAGTCGATCCGTTCATGGCTGCACTGAGATATGAAGCTGCAGTGGTACTGTTCAAGCCGTTCACAGCAAGCTTTTCACGGTCGAAATCCACCTGGTACTCAGGAGTATATTCATCACGGCTGAGAAGCACCTGAGCGAAGACTCCTGACTCGAGCATCTTAGCCTGAGCCTCTTTAGCCACGACGTCGGTGGTCTCGAAGTCATATCCGTAGATCTCAAGATCGACAGTGGAAGCACCACCCATACCGCCCTGGCCACCTTCGGTCACGCGTACCTTCTTGAATTCAGGATAATCGGCAAGAATACCGCGGACCACATCAGCGATCTGTGCGACAGAACGCTCACGGTCCTCCATACTTCCTACATTGATATTGTACGAAACCACATGGGTACCGTTGGTCTGCATAGCAGCAAAAGAGTTATCCGAGTCTGCCTGTCCGAGTGCATAAGAGCAGTTCACTATTTCAGGGATGGCAGCAGCAAACTTCTTGTGGATCTCGTGACCGAGCTCTCTTGTCACAGCCTGACCGGTTCCGGCAGGAAGCTCGAGCTGAACTGTGATACGACCGTCATCTGCCTTAGGGAAGAACTCAGTCTTCATGATAGGAGCAATACCTCCTACAGTCGCACCGAAGATTACCAAAGAAATTATCACTACGATGGTTCTGTGACCGATACACCAGTTGATAAGACGGGCATATCCTGCAGAGATGAGATCAAGAAGCTTGTTGAAGTTACCGAAAATAAGATCGTGAAGCCTTCCGTGCTTAGGCTTGAAGCGCAGGAACTGCGAACAAAGCATAGGGATGAGGGTCAATGCACCGATTGTCGATACGATCATGATGATACTTGTGATCCATCCGAGCTGCTTGAACATGAGACCAGCCATACCCTTGATCATTGTCAACGGAAGGAACACGGCAAGCATTGTCAATGTTGAAGCAATAACGGAAATACCCACTTCCTGGGTCGCATGTACAGCGGCCTCCTTCGGCTTGGCTCCTCTTTCAAGATGTGTCGAAATGTTCTCCAGTACCACAATGGCGTCATCGACGACCATACCGATGGCAATGGAGAGTGATGACATTGACACGATATTCAAAGTGTTTCCGGTAGCCCAGAGATACATCAATGATGCAAGGAGGGATATAGGAATAGAAAGAACGATGATGAATGTCGCACGCCATCTTCCGAGGAAGAGATAAACGACGAGCATCACGATGAGGAAGGTTACGATAATAGTCTCCTTCAATGAGTTCAGAGTATTAAGGATGTTTGTCGATCCATCCACGACAGTTCTGATCTCAATATCGGAAGGAAGTCCTTCCTGGATGTCCTTCATAGCCTTCTTCACACCCTTGATCACATTGACGGTATTGGCGTCAGCCTGCTTCTGGATCACGATCTGGGCACCCTGGACGCCATTGATGTAAGACTCCTGATATCTTTCCTCGACACCGTCGATGACTCTTGCCACGTCACGGAGATAGATGGTCTTGCCACCTGAGTGTCCCACAACGACATTGAGCATTTCCTCTGCTGCGTTGAATTCCTTCTCCACACGAAGGGCATATGCATTCGATCCGATATCGATTGTACCAGAAGGTACGTTTTTGTTCTCTGAAGCGATAATCTGAGAAATACCTGCCACTGTAAGTCCGTAAGCCTCGAGCTTGTTCGGATCACAATATACCTGGATCTCGCGCTGAGGAGCACCGGCAATCGATACTGTACCCACTCCCGATACACGGGCAAGAGGTGTAGCCACCTTTTCATCCAGAATCTTGTCGAGTGCCTGATAGCTCTGATCGGCAGTAGCTGCCATGATCATGATAGGCATATCGTCCGCACTGAACTTGAAGATAACCGGAAGTGTCACGCCGTCCGGAAGGACTGAGTTAACCATGTCGAGCTTGTCACGGACATCGTTCGTAGCCACATCGATATCCACACCTTCCACGAATTCGAGGGTGATAAGCGAGATATTCTCCTTAGAAGTGGAGGTCATATCCTTAAGGTCGCTCACACCGTTCAGGGAGTTCTCGAGCACCTTTGTAAGGTTAGTCTCGATATCCTCCGCACTGGCTCCCGGATACGAAGACATCACCATAACGACGTTCGCATCGAACTTAGGGAACCTGTCCAATGATATGTTAATCAGCGAAAATATACCGAAGATCGCCATTGCGATGAAGACCAGCGCAGTGGTAACCGGGTTATTTACCGCTTTTCTGTAAATACTCATAATCTGTCTTTATTCGTTAACAATAACTTTGATACCATCCTTGAGGCGGATCATACCGCCGGTCACGATCCTGGCACCGTCTGCGATACCCTCAAGCACCTCATACTCAGCACCCATACGACGTCCGAGAACTACCTTCTGATATGTAACTGTTCCGTCGGCATTGAGAATATATACGAATCTTTCGCCTGAACCCTGCTGCTTCACTACAGCCACATCCGGAATCACGACATTGTTGTTTACTCCGAAATTCACGGTTGCTCTTGCGAACATACCTGGACGGAGGGCGTTGTTATTGTTATTGATCACTACCTCCACTGTGAAAGTACGGGTTGCAGGATCTACTGTAGGATAAATCTTGTTAATCTTGCCTGTGAAAGTGCTTCCAGGAAGAGCATCAGCTGTAATTTCCACTGAATCACCCTTCTTTACCTTGGAATAATCTGACTCCGAGATACCGATAAGAAGCTTTACCGGTGCGATCTGCTCTACGATGTAGATAGGAGCGCTCATAGCATACATATCACCTGCATCATAGTTACGGGCAGTGATTACTCCATTGATAGGAGATACAAGAGTCGCATTCTCCTTGAGGTTGTCATACTGTGTCTTGCTCACATTGTAAGCCATCTCGATAGCGTCAAGGTCTGACTTTGAAAGACCTCCTACCTCATAGAGTCCTCTGAGACGGTTAAGTTCTGTCTCGTTGTTCTTGAGCTGGAGCTCTACCTGAGCGAGCTGGGTCTGATCCATTTCAGCTACGACCTGTCCTTTCTTCACGAAATCTCCTATATCCACAAGAATCTTGCTGATACGTCCTGCAGTCTGAGGAGCGATATTGTTCTTTACATATGCCTGGATGGTAGAGGTATAAGTCTCTTCCTGAGGCACCTCACGAACTGACACCTGGGTTACAGCCACAGTAGGAGTCATATCCTCTGCTGCCACCTGCTCTGCAGCCTTCTTGTTTGAATTGCCGCATCCTGACGCCAATACGACAGCAGCTGCGACCGACATTGTCCTGAAAATAGTCTTCATATTTCTTTATATATTAATTATCAATTTGATTCCTCGACAAGCACGAAACAGGAACTACTCAATGAAATCCTGTCCGAGTGTCTGCTCAAGCTGAGACTTTGCAACTACGAAATTGTAAATTGCCTGATATTCTGCCAGACGGGCCTGTGTGAGGGCGAGCTGAGCATCATTGAGCTCGATAAGGGTGCTGCGTCCCACCTGATATGCCTTTTCGGCGATGCTGTAGCCTTTTGCCGCCATTGCCACCGCATCCTGAGCCGAGTAATAGCTCTTCATGTTTGTCTCCATTGTGGTGAGACTCTGACGGATGGCGATCTTCAGCTGGCGCTCGGTATTATCCTGCTGGAGAAGTACCTGCTGATGCTGGTTCTTTGCCTGCCGGATCTGCTGGTAACGCTTTCCACCGGCGAAGATCGGAATGTTCAGGCTGAGGCCTACATATGAATGAGGAGTCCAACGGTATGAGCTGAAATCGAAGTCATTGGTCATGGCGTTGAGACTGAAATTGAATGCAAGCGCAAGCGACGGGATAGCAGCGTATTTCTGAAGCTTGATTGTCTGGGCAAGCATCTCTGACTGAATAGCCAGCTGCTTCATCGTAGTATTGTAGTCGAGAGACACGCTGTCGTGCTGATGGATGTCATAGAGCATCTGATCGGCGAAGTCCTCAAGCTTTCCCGCTATGTCAAGGTTCATGTCAAGATCGACTCCAAGGATAGCCTTGAGCTGCCACAATGCGAGTACGATAGAACTTTCTGCGTTATAGACATTCGGAACAGCATTGGCCACAGTAGTCTTGGCTCTGAGAAGCTCGAGTTCCGAAACCTTCTCTGCATCGAATTTCTTCTTGGTCTCCTCATAATTGCTCACAGCATTCTCATACACTTCCTTGTAGACATTGAATGCCTCCTTGGCCATAAGAGTCGCGAAATAAGCATTCTTGACCTGTGTCACTGTCTCCAGACGTGATGAACGCGCCTTTTCCACTGCGAGTTCCACATCAAGTCCGGAAAGTTTCAGACTCTGCCAAAGCTGGGCATTCACCAAAGGCATTGCCGCAGTCACTCCTGCTGTGTAAGTGTTCCAACGGCCGACTTCCATTCCACCTCCGTTTGAAGAGCCGGAATCCTCAGTTCCCGCTCCTGTATCCGGAATCTCCACTCCGTCAGGAAGTTCTGTTCCGTCAGGGAGCTTGCCACCTTCGCCGCCTTCACCGGCACCACCACCGAGAAGTCCGCCAAGGGAACTCATATCGAAGTCCATATACATCACCTGTTTCTTGATTGTCCTCTGATATGCTGCAGAAGCATCGATCTGAGGGAAAAGGGCTGCATAAGTACCTTTCTTTGCATAACCGGTTCTTTCGATCTCCATATCAGCCACCTTTACTGACACATTCTCGCTGAGAGCGATCTCAAGCGCCTGCTCCAGAGTGATGACTACCGGAGTCTCCGACGACTCTGCCTGAGCCAGGAGCTCCTGGGTCTGAGAGTCTTTTTCAGACGCATCCTTTGTCTTGTACTGCGCCGATACTGAGAACGGTATCATAAATGTCCCCGCAACAAGCGCTGCAATTACCACTGATTTTTTCATCATTATATACACTTAAATTCTTTATAATAGATTCAGTTTTTTCAAGCCGCAAAATTACAACAAAATTCGCGCCTTCGAATATTATATTTTGGTCTTAGATTATATAGTTTTGGTCAAATATTCTATTTTGTTTATCTTTGGACTCCAAAGAGGATAATATGAGCGAAAAAAAAACCAAAGCACAAAAACCAGCCGTCTTATTCGGAGCTAAAAACGTCACAAAAGTCGGATACATAGACGAGTACATTTTCGCCTGCGAAATCAAAGGAGAAGATCATATAGTATACTCAAAGCCCCGCAAGCCCAAATACCATCTGGTGATCATTGTCCTGGAGGGAAATATCGAAATCATCATCAACGGAGAGAAATTCCGATTCGGAAAGAACACATACATAAACCTGCCTACATGGTCAGACATATATGAGATCAGATATGACAAGGATTTCCACGCCATGGCAACCGCTACAGACAGGAGCGTGGTGGAAGATATTTTCAGAAACAGGAATCCTTTCCCGCCTGACTTCAGATTCAGAATTGACCATAGCATAGGGGGTGAAATCATTGAGAAAGAAGATATTGCCGTACTGAAAAGGGACATCAGCAACATGATAATGTCCCTGTCCAATAAAGACCATCTTTTTGCAGAAGAAATCAACTATGCATATTTCTATATCCTCTTGACAGACATGGCGGACATGATGTGGAAAAGATACGGCAAGGGAGGGCCTTCGCACCACACTGAAATGTCCAGGTCTGACGGAATAATGAAGGAATTTGCCGAACTTCTGCTCAAGCACATCCACAAAGAGACCAATGTCGAATTCTACGCCGAAAAGCTTTGTATATCAAAGCAATACCTATCGTTGATCGTTAAAGAGAAGACACGAGTCACCATAGGAACAATCATTTCTGCAATGCGTGCAGAGGCTGCTGCCAGACTGCTCAGAGATCCGGAAATGACCATCCAGCAGATTGCAGAGGAACTATCCTTCGCAGACCAGTCCTCATTTGGAAAATTCTTCAAGAAACAAACAGGATTATCTCCATTAAAATACAGACAGACCCTGAGAAAGACCCTCCTTACACTTCGGCAGTAACGTCCAGCCATTCATATTCTCCACCCCAGATTTCCAGGAACTTCAGGAAATCAGCATTGGACAGGACGACACTCGCCGTATTGTCACAAGGATGGAAACTCACCCTCTCAGCAGTCCTCAGGTCCTGGTCAAGAAAGAGCTTGACCCTGTGTCCGTTAGGAAAATGCTCTTTGGTAAGTTCCTCTGTATAAGGATCATGAATAAGTCCCAGCGGAGACACCGAACCGGGAAGAAGTCCCAGGCAGCGTTCCATCCGCTCAGCTGAAGCAAAGGACAATTTTCCCTGCTTGAGCATATGTTCAAGAGAATGGATCTGCATCTCCTTATGACATTCGAACACTACCAGATAATGGCGGTTTCCTTTATGGTTACGGAAGAAAAGATTCTTGCAATGAGTGGAATCAATCTCTTTCCAATATTCCAGCGCCAGTTCTATCGTAGGTAGCGGCGGATGCGTATGAAGCTTATAGCCGAGGCCATGCCTCTCAAGGAAGGCAAGGACCTCGGCAATTCTATTGTTTTCCATTATTTGCTGAGACTTTTAGCGTAATGAGTAGGTTCTGCCTTCTTTTTCTGAGGATGGACTATCATTGCCGGCTGCTTCTTCACATAAGCGTATATGAGGAAGCCTATACCCAGAAGAACGAACGGCACGCTCAGCCATTGTCCCATATTCAGAACCATATCCTGTTCGAATCCTACCTGAGGCTCCTTGATGAACTCGATGAGGAATCTCATTCCGAAGCATCCGATGAAGAATGTTCCGATGAAGAATCCCCTGTTGAGCTTAGGAAGTCTGTACTTGTACATCAATATCTGGAAAACTCCGAGAAGGAAGTAGCTCAATGCTTCATAAAGCTGAGTAGGATGCTTAGGGTCGGTCTCTCCTCTGAGTTCGAAGATGAATCCCCAAGGAAGGTTTGTCACATCACCGTAGATCTCTGAATTGAAAAGGTTACCAAGACGGATGAATGTCGCCGCAAAACATACGGCAATCGCAAGGTGATCCAGAATCCACACAAAGTCGAAGTCATATTTTCTTCCATAATGCCTTGCAAACCAATACATTGCGATAAAGAGAGCAATAGTACCTCCGTGGCTTGCGAGACCACCTTTCCAAGGCATGAATATCTCCCAGAATCCCTGCCAGCTGCCAAGATAATAATCTGGCTGATAGAAGAGACAATGTCCCAGACGGGCACCCACGATGGTTCCTATAAGCAGGGTATAGAGAAGAGGATCAAGAAGAGTCACCGGAACTCCCTCCCTCTTGAAGAACCATTTGAAAATGAACCATCCGAGAATGAATCCCGATATGAAAAGCAGCGAATACCATCTGATCGAAAGCGCCCCAAGCGATATGATCTCAGGATTCACATTCCAGTTTACAACTAATGTCTCAAGCATAATTTTGCGTTTTAGGTCTGCAAAGATAACAAATAGACGGGCAATCCTTTAAAAAACTACAAAAAAAGAGGCCGATGAAAACTCACCGACCTCGATATCATCATATTTTCAATGATTACTTGCGGATAGCTGCGATACCTGGGAGCTCCTTACCCTCGAGATACTCGAGCATAGCGCCACCACCTGTTGAAACGTAGCTTACCTTATTTGCATAACCCATCTGAGTCACAGCTGCTACAGAGTCACCACCACCTACGAGGGTGAAAGCGCCATTCTCAGCAGTTGCCTTTGCAAGGATCTCAGCGATGCGGTTTGTACCCTTTGCGAATGCAGGGATCTCGAATACGCCTACAGGACCGTTCCAAAGGATAGTCTTAGAGTTCATAAGAACCTCCTCCCACATAGCGAGAGTGCTTGGATCTGCGTCCATACCTTCCCAACCGTCAGGAATCTCTGAGTTGAGGCAGATCTTGGTATTGGCGTCGTTAGAGAAATCGTCAGCGATCACAACCTCCTTAGAGAGATAGATCTTAACGCCCTTCTCCTCAGCCTTCTTGAGTGTATCGAGAGCAAGCTGCATCTGATCGTCCTCGCAGAGTGAGCGTCCGATCTGACCGCCCTGAGCCTTCTTGAATGTGTAAACCATACCACCGCCGATGATCATATTGTCCACAGCGTCGAAGAGCTTCTCGATGATAGTGATCTTTGAAGATACCTTTGCACCACCTACGATAGCAGTTACAGGATGCTCAGGAGTCTTGAGAACGTGGTCGATAGCCTTGATCTCACCTTCCATAACGTAACCGAACATCTTGTCGTTAGGGAAGTAGTCAGCGATAAGAGCTGTAGAAGCGTGTGCACGGTGAGCTGTACCGAATGCATCGTTGATGTAGCAGTCAGCGTAAGAAGCAAGCTTCTTCACGAACTCCTTCTGATTCTCCTTAACCACAGCCTTAGCAGCCTTCTTCTCCTCGTCTGTTGCGAACTCGCCTCTTGGCTTGCCCTCTTCCTCAGCATAGAAACGGAGGTTCTCGAGAACAAGGCACTCGCCCATCTTGAGGGCAGCAACCTGTGCATCAGCAGCCTGGCAGTCGTCAGCGAACTTTACAGGTGCTCCGAGGAGCTCCTCTACGCGACCGAGGATGTGCTTGAGAGAGAATTTCTCAGTAACGCCCTTCGGACGACCAAGGTGTGACATAACGATCACAGCACCACCCTTCTCAATTACCTTCTTGAGTGTAGGGATGGCAGCACGGATACGTGTGTCATCAGTAATCTCCATCTTCTCGTTGAGTGGAACGTTGAAGTCAACGCGGACGATAGCCTTCTTGCCGGCGAAATCGTAAGAGTCAATAAACTGTTGCATAATTCTGTATAATGTTTTGTTAATATTATCAATATAAAGCATTCAGGATGGCACTGCGGCCTAAAACCGAGCAAATTTAGCAATTTTCGGCGAAATACAAGAAAATAAGTATCTTTGCACAAATTTTAATGCATTATGATGACAATTGAAAGCCCAGGCGCATTCTGGAAAGACTATGAACTCATTGATTCAGGCAATTTCGAAAAACTCGAAAGATTCGGCCCGTTCATTATGGCACGCCCTGAACCTAAGGCACTTTGGGACAAGTCTCTCTCCGACGGAGAATGGAACAAGATGATCCACACCCGCTTCAAGACTGGTGCAGGTTTCGGAAAGGCCGGCAAGGAAGACAGCGGTACCTGGGAGCGCAAGAGGAAGATGGATGACCAGTGGTATATCCGCTATACAGGCGCTCAGGAGGGATTGAATTTCTCATTGAGACTCGGACTGACCTCATTCAAGCACGTGGGTGTCTTCCCCGAGCAGTCATCTAACTGGGAATATATCTACAAACAGACCAAAGCATTGGTAGAGAAGGCTGAAGCAGAAGGCAAGCCTAAGCCTAAGGTGCTGAATCTCTTCGCTTATACCGGAGCGGCATCCCTCGCGGCAAAAGCTGCGGGAGCTGACGTGACCCACCTCGATTCAGTACGCCAGGTAGTTACATGGGCACGCGGAAACATGGAAGCAAGCCGTCTTGACAATATCCGCTGGATCGTCGAAGATGCATTGAAATTCGCTCGCCGCGAGGCCAAGAGGGGCAATACATACCAGGGCATCATCCTCGACCCTCCTGCATACGGTCACGGACCCGACGGAGAAAAATGGAAGCTCGACGAATGTCTCAATGAAATGCTTCAGTGCGTAGCGGCAATCCTCGCGCCACAGGACAGCTTCATGGTTCTCAATCTCTACTCGAACGGCTATTCGGCAGTACTTGGAGAGACTATCGTAAAGCAGGCCTTCTGCCTCAAGAATGCATACAGATCACTCGATTTCGGAGAACTGGTACTCAGAGACAGCTATGGCAAGAACCTGCCGCTCAGTGTCTTTGTACGTCTGGCCAGATAGTCAGCCAACAGGCTTCATATCAACGATTTACGCAAAATGCCTGCTGCGTTTGTGCAGCAGGCATTTTGCGTAAGCAGCTGAACGCCAGCAGATTGGGCGCCACGCTATTCCTCTATATCCAGCAGAGTATTGAACCTGTCACGAACCTCTGCGGCAAACTCCTTGTCACCATAATGCTCTGCAAGGTCGCAGACATAAGAGAGGCACTGGTAGCAGTTCTCGAATTCGCGTTTGGCCAGATCATAGTACTCGATGAAGAATTCTGTCGAAACAAAGAGTTCATCGGCCAGACGGCGCGAAAGGTCAAGAGCCTTGTCATCAGCACCGGCATTGTAATAGGTCTCGATCATGTCGATGACCATATACTCGTTAGAGAATCCCAGATAGGTCATGTCGAGAGGATAGTTCCCGGCAGGAACCGCCTCCTGACACATATCAAGCATCTCCACGGCACGGGCCGAGTCACCGATCTTAAGCATCTCCTTAGCCACATTCACAAAGATCTGTCTCTGAGAAAGCACACCACAGAATGTATAGAAGTTCTGATAATCCACAAAATAGTCAGTCCTCTTGAGCGCATCCCAGGTGAAGACATTCTTCATCTTGTTGTATAGATCCTCAGGATCCGCAAAGCCTATCTCAGTACTCTTCATCTTGTTCTTTATCGGAACGAACTTGTATGAGAATCCCTCATACATCAGATAGTCCTTCAGGCCGACATTGATGTCACCACCCATGCTGAGAAGGTTGATAGGACGATCCCACTGATAGTTCGAAAGAAGATCGAGCATAAAGAGCTCAGGTTTGGTCAGATAGCTCTTGTCCTTAGGTATGGTAAGAGTGATCTGATCAGGAATCATATCGGCATATTTTTCATCCAGGATACCGTACTTCAGAACATTCTCCTTATTGACAGGAATGATGAACTTGCGAGACATGATATAATCCACCATCTTGCCGCCTGTAAGCGGAAGTTTCGCCTCCGGATGCTTGAATATGCGCATCACATCCGAAAGAAGGAAGGCGGTATCACGAGTATCATATATATAAACGAACTCATTGGTACCATAGAGATACTGCTTCGGCCCCACTGTAAGGTCCAGAGGAGCAGACTCGTTCATCGCATACTTCATCTGGTCGATATGCCAGTCTGTTCCAAGAAGAGATGTATTGGCAATACGCACGTCTGTGCGGACATTTTCCACTTCCTGGGCATACCAGAGCGGGAATGTATCATTGTCACCGTGAGTAATGAGGACACCGTTCGGGCCAACGGAATTGAGATAGTTCTTCGCCATCTCCACAGCTGTATAACGGTTGCTTCTGTCATGGTCATCCCAGTTTTCCGCAGCCATAAGGACAGGCACTCCGAGAAGAAGAACTGTGACGGCAGAAGCAGCCACAGCTTCCTTGCCCTTCAGGCGTTCCTCCAGCCATGAATAGACCGCTGCCACAGCAAGTCCGATCCATATAGAATACGAATAGAAGGATCCCGCATAAGCATAGTCACGCTCACGAACCTGGAAAGGAGGCTGGTTCAGATATACCACGATGGCGATTCCTGTCATGAAGAACATCAGGAAAGTAAGCCAGCATCCCCTCTTGTCGCGACCGAACTGGAAGAAAAGTCCGACCAGTCCCAGAAGCAGAGGAAGCATATAGTAATGATTCTTCGCAGGATTGTCCTTAAGATAACCCGGAGCAGCAGACTGGTCACCCAGACGGAAATTGTCAAGGAAAGTGATTCCGCTCTCCCAGTTACCGATGAAAGGATCACCCGGAGACGGGCTGTGGACATCATTCTGTCGGCCTGCAAAATTCCACATGAAGTACCTCCAGTACATCCAGTTCATCTGATAATCAAAGAAGAACGCAAGATTCTGGAAGAACGTAGGCTTCTTATGTTCGGCACCTCTGACCACATGGCCGCCGTTACCCATATACGACTTGTAGAACGAGATATGTCTTGAATCGCTGCTCCACATACGAGGAAAGAGCATCTTGCCTTCCGGCATATAAGTCACATCACCAGGACCCTCGGCATGGATATATTCCTCACCCATCGGAGCCCAGTACTTCGTTTCTTCAATATCATACGGAGCATCGAAATATTGACCGTAAACGAGAGGATTGCTTCCGTACTGTTCACGTCCGAGATAACGGACGAGGGTGAACGGATTGTCCGGCTGGTACTCGTTGGTAGGAGTCTTTGCGCTCGAACGGATGATTACGATAGTGAAAAGCGAGAATCCGATCACGATCATCGTGAAGCACAGAAGCACAGTATTGGCAAATACCTTTCCCTGTTTCATTGTACGGAAAAGCCCCCAGAAGCAAAGGCCCAGGAGCAGGAGCATGAAGAATGCCGCACCGCTATTGAACGGAAGATGCAAGGTATTGACAAAGAAGAGGTCGAAATATGCCGCAAACTTCGGAAGATAAGGGATGATTCCGAAAAGAATCACGGCCAATATCACCACGGAAACCAGGAAGATCTTCACATACTCCTTGAATGAGTAATGTCCGCTTTCCCTCTGCTTGTAATAGTAAAGGAAGACAAGGGCAGGGATGGCAAGAAGGTTCAGAAGGTGGATACCGATGGAAAGACCCATCAGAAGGGATATAAGGACAATCCATCTGTTGGCATAAGGCTGGTCAGCCTGCTCGTACCACTTGGTCATCGCCCAGAAGACCAGGGCAGTGATAAGCGACGACATCGCGTAAACCTCACCCTCGACAGCCGAGAACCAGAATGTATCGCTGAAAGTATATGCAAGGGCACCCACCGCTCCCGATCCGAAGATAGCAATCGCTTTTCCGAGGGAGTAAGTTCCTTCATCAGAAGGCTTTAAAAGCCTCTTGGCGAGAAATACGATCGTAAGATACAGGAAGAAGATGGTCAATGCAGAACAGATGGCACTGAAGGCATTTACAGCTACAGCCGCATGCATATTATCAGCAAAAATTGTAAAGAGTCTTGCAAAAAGCTGGAACACAGGGTTTCCCGGAGGATGGCCGACTTCGAGCTTGTAGGATGAAGCGATGAACTCACCACAGTCCCAGAAGGAAGCGGTAGGCTCAAGAGTCAGGATATAAGTCACGGCTGCAATGAGCGTAACCACGACGGCCGTAACCCTGTTCCAAAGTGTAAATTTCTTATTATCCATTATTTCCATTTTATTTCCAAACTTACAAATATACGACGATTATAGCTATATTTGCAAAATAAAATGCAATTGTCATTTCGAGCGAGCACAGTGAGTCGAGAAATCGTTGCAATCTCACAAAACACATAAAACTAACAAAATGGCAGACAACGACTGGAAGAAAAGACTCGGAGTGGTATTCTCCACCAACCCCGATTTCGCATACGAAGAAGAAAGCACTGCAGAAGAGGCCACACTCGAGCCATCGAAGCAGAACCTCATAGTATCCATTGACAGAAAGGGCCGCGGCGGAAAACAGGTGACCCTCGTGACCGGATTCGTCGGCACATCCGATGACCTTGCCGAACTTGGACGCACACTTAAGGTGAAGTGCGGAGTCGGCGGGAGCGCAAAAGACGGAGAGATCACTATCCAGGGAGATTTCCGCGACAGGGTGACAGCCCTTCTCAAAGATATGGGATACAGAGCAAAAAGAGGCAATTGATATGCTGTTCGACATCCTCGCATTGATCTCGGCACTTACAGCCATCCTTCTGCTTGGAAGATTGGTGAACATATTCCCGTCGCTGATGGCCTGCACCATCAGATGGAAGGAAAGCGTAAACCTCGAATCCAGTGTCAAGCACAGTCTGGACAGGGATATGCTCGCAATAGCCATGGTCCTGCCTTTCTGCCTGGTGGCGGACAGATTCGGACTGTATGCACCGGCTTTCATGTCCGGCATTGACCCTTCCATCCGTCTGGCCCTCACCATAGGAATATTCATAGGATATATCCTCATCCGGACATTGATCTCGAAAATGATCCGCCCCCGCAAAATGCAGCCCAAGACATATCGGACAGCAGAAAGGGCTTCTTTTACCTTCTTCATTGTCCTGACCATCATCCTTCTTGCCATGGGCGGTGTAATGAGTTTCATCGAAATGGACGAAACCGTCATCAGAACTGCAATGCTTTGTGTATCAGCGCTCATTTATGCGCTCTTCATGTTAAGAAAATTACAAATTTTTGCTTCGGGATGCTCATTTTTCGCAGCTTTTTTGTACCTTTGCGCCCTCGAAATTTTACCGACCGGAGTCTTGGTGGCTTCGGCCATAATTTTTTAGGTTAGAATGAGTGTAAAGAACATCCTGATTTCACAACAGCAGCCGACGACGGCTTCGCCTTATACCAGCATTGCAGAAAAGTTTGGAGTCAATTTCGACTTTAAGCCGTTTTTCAAGATCGAGCCCCTGACATCCAGGGAGTTCCGTTCTCAGAGAATAAATATTCTTGACCACACTGCAATCGTATTTTCAGCAAGATCCACCATCGACGCATTCTTCCAGCTCTGCGAAGAGCTCCGCGTCAAGGTACCTGAAACAATGAAGTACTTCTGCACCACAGAAGCTGTGGCCAACTATCTCCAGAAGCACATCGTTTACAGAAAGAGAAAGATCTTCTTCGGAGACGGAAAGCCGGACTCGATCATCGGGCTCATCGGCACAAAGCACAAGGCAGAGAAATTCCTCATCGCTACTGCAGAGTCTTCTACCAAGGACGCCGTGACCAAGGCATTCGAGACACAGAAGTATGACTTCGAGACAGCTGTATTCGTTAAGCCGGTGCCACAGGACATCAAGGATGTGAACCTTCACGCATACGACCTCATCGTATTCTTCAATCCTGCCGACGTAAAGTCACTTTACGAGAATCATCCTGAATTCACCCAGGGTGACATCAAGTTTGTGTCTTACGGCAAGTCAGTGGTAGGAGCCATGGAGGAAGCAGGGCTCAGCATCGAAATATCTGCGCCTACTCCTGAGGCACCGTCAGTGGCCAAAGCACTTGAAATCTACCTATCCAAGAACTAAAAGTGGAGCAGCAGACCCGCAATACTCTTCCTAAGAAAGAAAGATTGTGCGGCAAGACAAGCATCTCGATGCTTCTTGCCAAGGGTAAGCATGGCAATGTGGAGGGGCTGCGTTATCTCTGCCGCAAGGGAACAGGCAATGATGTGAACCGTTTCATGGTTTCCGTCCCCAAGAAACTGTTCAAAAGAGCCGTCAAACGCAATCTTCTCAAGCGCCGCATCCGCGAATGCTATAGAAAACAGAAGCACAACCTGACCATCGAGAATGGTCTGGATGTGCTTTTCATGTATTCCACAAAGGAAATTCTGAGTTACGAGCAGATCTATGCAGCCGTAGGTCAGATAATAGACAAGATCAACAACTCCGGCAAACCTAAGAAAAATGAGCAGGACGTGGGAGAAAATTAAGGGCGTGGTCAGGAAGATCCTGATCTCGCCCTTCATATTTCTGATAAGATTCTATCAGGTCTGCATCTCACCTCTCAAGCAGCCCTGCTGCCGCTTCACGCCTACCTGCTCCCAATACGCTCTTCAGGCCTTCCGCAAGCATGGCCCCATCAAAGGCCTCTACCTCACCGTCCGTCGCATCCTACGCTGCCACCCTTGGGGCGGAAGCGGATATGATCCGGTGCCGTAGAAATGCACCTATAATTCTTCTACGAGTGTATAATCATCGGGGCCAATAAAAGAGATTGCCTCCGGGAACTCAGGTTCCGCGAATTGGAAGCCAGCGACTTCGATGAACCAATTCACCATTTCCACAATATTACCTGAGGATTTATTCGAACAAGCAAGTCTGTACCAATCACGATTCAGCTCTTCGACTATCTTTAAATTGTGCTGACTTGCATATTCATTCAAAACATCAAGCTGTTCTTCTTTCGGATATTGAGAGAGCTTGACCAAAAAACTATTGCTCTTTCCATACATCTCGCCCGGCTTAGCTGGCGGCGGCAGTAAATATAAATTGTTAGTATATACTGAGCCAGGGATAGATGAGACATCATTTTTACCATTGACTGTCAAAGCCATATACTCTGACGATCCCTCTACTGGATCATCATAATACCTTGGCAGCTCCTTTACAACAGTAAATCCGTTCTCATCCAGATACTTCTTGGCAGCATCCAGACTGTCTTTCCTGATTACGACATAAAAATCCTCAGAACACTTTTCCAGCTCGATCCTGCGACCACCGCTTATATGCAAGAAATCATCGTGAAAGACATATGTATCCACCTTTATTTCCACACCCACTTCTTCCTCTGGTTCGACTTCCACTTTAATCTCCGGATCAACACTATGGCAGCTGAAAGCCATAAACAACGCCGCGGCTAAAAGAAAAATTCTGTTCATAATCATAAAAGTTAACGATATAACTACAAGTAAGGACTTCGCAAATATAAAAAAAAGAAGGGAATAAGCAAATGATCACGTGCCTTGAAATCAATTAATGGAGATCCCCAACTCAAAGTCAGGCGAGGCAAGTTCGAAGCCGGCGACTTCGATAAACCAATTTGCCATTTCCACAATATTACCTGATGATTTGCTCCAACAAGCAAGTCTGTACCAATCGCGATTCAGCTCTTCAATGATGTATAAATTGTGCTGAATCGCATATTTATTCAAAACATCAAGTTGTTCCTCCTTCGGATATTGAGAGAGTTTAATCAGAATAGTATTGCTCATTCCCCTCAATCTATCCGGTTTAGGCCCGTCTGGTATCAAATACAAATTGTTAAAATACACTGACCCCGGTATAGATGAGACATCATTTTTACCATTGACCGTCAAAGCCATATAATCCGATGGTCCCTCTACCGAACTATCATACCACTTAGGCAACTCTTCTACAATATTGAATTCATTCTCTGCCAGATATTTCTTAGCAGCATCCAAACTATCTTTCCTGATAACGACATAAAAATCTTCAGGACACTTTTCCAACTCAATCCGTCCGCTACTTGTATAATAGAAATCATCGTGAAAGATATATGCCTCCTCTTCATTATCCACTTTGACTTCTTCGTCAGGATCTACTTCCACTTTAATCTCCGGATCAGCACGATGGCAACCTATTGCCATAAGCAGCATTGCTGCAAAAAGAATAAATCTGTTCATAGTAACTGTGTTTAATTTCGTCAAAGTTATTATTCTTTAATAAGCTCTCATAAAAAACGAGTGATTTTCATCTTTCAAAATGCAGAAAATCAGCACACCTAACTCATTGATAATCACAAAATACGAAAAGTGAAAGATTTTTCTTCTTTCACTTTTTGTAACGTATTGATAATCAAGGGGGATTTAAAACGGCTTTGCAAGACGATCAGGAGAGCATTTCAAGGAATCTTGTCTTGTTTTCAGAGTCGGAGTTCTCGATCTGGCGTTTAACTCTGCTCTTTCTGATGTAAACCTGATTTACTGAGAGATCCAGCAGGTTCGAGATAGTGGTCGCATCAAAGCCGATGATACTGTAGGCATAGATGGAATAATCCACTTCCTTTGCTTTGATTTCACTACGAAGTGCGGTCATCAAACCGTCAAGATCTTTATTCAAGATAAATTCAAGTTCCCCGATGCAGTTTTTGTCACCTCTTATCTCGTCTATCATATCCACTACCCGACTATACATTTTCTTCTCTGCATCAGTCCTGTCCTGGTACAGCAGATAATTATCACATAGAACCCTCAAACTTTCAAACTTGTCTTTATAAAGTTCTATATATTTTCTCTTCAGCGCAGGCATTGCATCTGCTTCGCTTTGCAGAGCCTTCAACTGACGGGACACCTCATTGGCATAGTTTATATATCTGTCCTTTTCATCTTTCTGTTTTTTGATGTATCTGCAGAAGGCAAAATATCCCAAAGCCAGAATCAACAGACATATAATTACGACTGAAACCAAGGCATATGTCCGACCTTTAGCCTTATATTCTGCCAGCTCAGATTCAGATTCATAGTAATCTCTTTGAGCCAAAGATAAAGATTGATTTAATGCTGTAATTATCACCTGATTGTCTCTAAAATTAGATTCTTCCAAATATGCCAATGCTCGTTTATAATCATTATCATACTTAGCTATCAGATACTGCCAATAATATGCTGCCGACGAAGTATCTATTATAGAAAGTTCATCTACAATCAGCTGAGCCTCTTCAGTCCTACCCACAAGGTTCAAAGCAAAGGAATACGCCCAAAAATCCTGTTTAGACATTATTTCACAATCATTGACTAGTTTATCATATATATCGATAGCTCGAGCAGGATTTCTATCTGGCATAATCATATTCAAATAAGCATCTGAAGACAACGAATACAATTTTACTTGTTCATCCAAACTATCATCTTCCAACAAAGTCAAAAGCGCCTCGGCTGCTTTTTCATATCTAAACTGCGATATATAAATATCTATTATCTTCGATTTTACTGAATTAGCTTTATCGTTCTCGGAAAGTCCGGTATAAATATCAGATGCTTTTAAAAAATAATTGAGAGCTTCCACATCATTATGAGTCTCATAGTAAGAATGTCCCTGTATACTCTTTGTCATTCCCCAGTAAAGACTATCCGAGACCTCCGCAGCCTTCTCTGCCTTGGTAAATTCCAGTATAGCCCTGTCATAATCCTGCTGATAATAATAAGCGAGTCCGAGGTAATAGTAAGCACGCGCTCTATATTTCATCGGACCCTTTCTCGAATAATAGTTCACAGCCACACTCGCGATCGAGTCTTCACTCACATCTATATAATTCTTATCCAGGGCCATAGCATGGAGAAGAGCGTGATGCGCCCTCTGACGCTCGGTCCTCAAAACATCACGGCTCATCCCTTCTAGCACTGTCAATGCACTATCCGGACGCGTCATAATATAACTATCTATATCCTGCAAAGCCCTGTTCACATCATAAGACCGACAAGAAAGAAGGATAAAAGACAAGAATATGAATACAAACTGTCTCATCACTGAAAATTTATGCAACAGACTACAAATATAGAGTATGATTTTCAAAAATGTTCCGCGCTACTTTTTTTTATGCACATACATAAGGGATAGCTCTTTCCCTTTCTTTATAGCTCACAAAAAATTACTTAAAACAGATATCCGATAAAACCGACGCCAGTGAGAAGGGCGAGGACAAAGGTACTGAGAGCAAGGGCCGGTCTGTAAATGTCGGCAGCCTGCTCTTTTTTCATAAACATCCGGGCTGTGATACAGATGAATGCCGGAAGGGTGATGAGAAAGAGGAAATGCACCGGTACAAAAATACGGAGAGCAGAATAGGTGATCATCAAGGCTATACCTATATATATAAGGAGATTTGTCAAGACTTTGCCATAATTGTCTGCAGTACCGTCAGCCGCCACGCACAGAAATCCGATCGAGAGCGACGGGAAAAGGAAGAACCAGTACGGAAATGAGTGGGTGCATACGAAATAAGCTCCGACCAGCGCAACCGGTCCATTAAGAAGACAGGTAAGTACTCCGTCTGAGATCCTGCCTCGTCCTCCCATACCCCTGGCCAGACGGATAATGAAATAGGCAAAAAGCAGCAGGATAAGGGACTCGAGTGAAAACAGAGTACCATATGAAAGATACACCGTAAGGACAGCACTCGCAACAGATGACGCCATCCACCATTTATTCAGAGTCTGCATATAGGCATGGATCAGCCCTGCAGTCACGATCAAGACCAATGCAGCCCAAAGATCCACACGATATTCGGCTACAGCAAGCAGCACACCCAGTACGATTCCCGACAGAGACAGTAATAGTCCGCTCGGATCACACATCTTGATCTTCATTTTCCAATTTGTTCCCATTTTTTCAAAAAGTGCCCCACAAGGCCCTACAACAGGTAAAACAACAGCAAAAACAACAAGAGCTACAACTCCATATCAGTAAAAGAATCCGATATTTGCTCTCGGTTAAGAATCTTATTCGTCTCTTTCTGCCGCCCGTATTTTCTAAGTAAATGTGCAATTCCTTCGCGGCGGCGGAGAGCAACAAAAAAAAGGGAAGTCGTGATGATTTCCCTTTTTTGTCTTTAAAATTAGTCAAGTTTAAGAACAGCCATGAACGCACTCTGCGGAACTTCCACTGTTCCGATCTGACGCATCCTCTTCTTACCCTGCTTCTGTTTCTCCAGGAGCTTTCTCTTACGGCTGATATCACCACCATAACACTTCGCGGTCACATCCTTACGGACAGCCTTTACAGTCTCACGGGCAATGATCTTTGCTCCGACCGCCGCCTGGATAGCGATATCGAACTGCTGGCGTGGGATGAGTTCCTTGAGTTTCTCACACATCTTGCGGCCGAAATCGTAGGCGTGATCAGCGTGGATAAGCGACGAAAGGGCATCGGCTGGATCGCCATTGAGAAGAATATCGAGCTTCACAAGCTTGGCTTCCTTGAATCCGATGACATGATAGTCGAATGAAGCATATCCCTTTGATATTGACTTAAGCTTGTCATAGAAGTCAAAGACAATCTCTGAAAGCGGCATTTCGTATGTAAGCTCCAGACGGTCTGCTGTAAGATAATGCTGATTGATGAGGATTCCTCTCTTGTCAAGGCAAAGCTTCATGATAGGTCCATAATAATCCGAACGCGAGATGACCTGGGCCCTGATGTAAGGCTCTTCAATCCTGTCAATAAGCGTAGGGGCTGGCAGTCCGGACGGATTGTGCACGTCGAGGACCTCTCCCTGGGTCGTATATACCTTATATGATACGTTCGGAACTGTTGTGATCACGTCCATGTTGAACTCTCTGAAGAGACGTTCCTGAACGATCTCAAGGTGAAGAAGTCCGAGGAAACCGCAGCGGAAACCGAATCCGAGGGCAAGAGACGACTCAGGCTCGAATACAAATGACGCATCATTGAGCTGGAACTTCTCCAATGAGGCTCTGAGCTCCTCATACTGGTCTGTCTCTACCGGATACATACCCGCAAAGACCATAGGCTTCACTTCCTCGAAGCCGGCGATAGCTTCGCCGCAAGGCCTGTTGAGGTGTGTGATGGTATCACCGACCTTCACCTCGACAGCTGATTTGATACCAGAGATGATATATCCCACACTTCCGCATGGAATCTCGTCACGAGGGTGCATCTTCATCTTGAGCACACCGATTTCGTCGGCCTCATATTCCTTTCCTGTATTGAAGAACTTTACCTTGTCTCCCTTCCTGATAGATCCGTTCATCACCTTGAAGTATGCGATGATACCTCTGAAAGAGTTGAAGACAGAGTCGAAGATAAGGGCCTGAAGAGGAGCTTCTGGATCGCCCTGAGGCGCCGGGATCCTCTCGATGATGGCATCAAGGACTTCCTTCACACCTTCACCTGTCTTTCCGGAAGCAAGCAGAACATCCTCCGGCTTGCAGCCGATAAGATCCACTACCTGATCGGTAACGACATCGATCATGGCCGACTCGACATCGATCTTGTTAAGCACCGGAATGATTTCGAGGTCATGCTCGATTGCAAGGTAAAGATTTGAAATTGTCTGAGCCTGAATGCCTTGCGTTGCGTCTACGACAAGCAGTGCTCCCTCGCAGGAAGCAATTGCGCGAGACACCTCATATGAAAAGTCCACATGGCCCGGAGTATCGATAAGGTTCAAAGTATACTTCTCACCTTTATACATATAGTCCATCTGGATAGCATGGCTCTTGATCGTGATGCCCTTCTCCTTCTCGAGGTCCATGGAATCAAGGACCTGATTTTCCATATCACGCGCATTCAATGTATCCGTAACCTCGAGCATTCTGTCCGCGAGGGTACTTTTTCCGTGGTCGATTTGCGCAATGATGCAAAAGTTTCTTGTATTCTTCATCTTATATATATAATCGGTGCAAAGATAGTAAATTAAGAAAATTTTTCTCTATTTTTGTTTTAATCCATATTGGTTTTTGAGTGTCTTATTTAGCGTGACAGACGATAGGATCATAGAACTCTATAACAGCGGACAGCAGGAAGTGGCTTTCAACGGCATCGTAGATGCATATACCGAAAGGCTCTATTGGCATGTACGCCGTTTTCTGTGCTCACATGAAGACACCAACGACCTTCTTCAGGACATATTCATCAAGATATGGGCCGCACTGCCGAACTTCCGAGGCGAAGCCAGACTCTACACATGGCTGTACAGGATAGCGACAAACGAAGTCCTGAATCACCTGAGAAAACAGAAATTCAAGGCCCTCGTTTCTCTGGATTCTGCGTCCGGAATACTTGAAAGGAAGATCGACGAGGACGCATACTTCAACGGAGACCAGATGCAGAGGGAGCTGCACAAGGCCATACAGCGTCTGCCCGAAAAACAGAGGATCGTCTTCAGCCTCCGATATTTCGACGAAATGAAATACGAAGAGATTTCCGAAATCACAGATACGACAGTCGGAGCATTGAAGGCATCGTACCATCATGCCTACAACAAGATCAAGGACGACCTGCAGAAGATTTTCTAAAGATAAATTTTATACGCACATTATAAACCTTTCACATTTTAAAGTGTCTAACTTGCATATGGACAAGAAGAAACGTGACATACTGGCCGAAAATCCCGGCCTCAGAAGCAAGCCTTACGCAGTTCCGGAAGGCTACTTCGAGTCATTCAAGGCTGATATGAAGCATATCGCTCAGCCGCAGCAGACACCTCTGCTGCACAGGCTCATGCCTTACGCTTCCATAGCAGCTGTGTTCGTATTCCTAGTGGCCGCCGGCACATTCTTCCTTCAGAAGTTCACACCGGCAGACGATTTCACTCAGGAAGATTACCTTGTATTCTCGCACAGCTCCATGAATGTAGAATACTACGACAGCATGGATCAGATAGCGGATGCAGAGATTGCGGCGGAAGATATCATCGAATATCTGATCTACAGCGGAATCACACCAGAAGAGATAGAAATTTTCAAATAGCACCACTATGAAAAAATTCATCATACTTTCATTCTTTTTGTCAGCACTCGTGTTGACATCCGCTCATGCAGCAAACAACAGTCAGGGAGACTGGAAGCAAAGGATCATGAGCGAGAAGATTGCTTTCCTTACCATGGAAATGGGCATCACACCTGAAGAAGCGCAGGCTTTCTGGCCGGTATACAATCAGGTGGACAAGGAAAGAGACGAGGCAGTGCGCAAGGTATTCCAGTCATTCAAGGCTCTTGAGGATGCTGTTTCAGCAGGCAAATCCGAGAAAGAAATCTCCAAACTTCTCGATGCCTATCAGGACGCGTTGGAGCAGCAGGGCAAGATTGAGAGCCAGGCAAGCGCCAGATATGAAAAAGTCCTCTCTGTAGAAAAGCTTGCGAAGCTTTATGTAGGAGAGGAGAAATTCAGAAGACTCCAGGTCAGAAGACTCCATGTACCTGGTCCAAGGCAATAGTCAGGCAAAAAGATAGAAATCATGTGTGAGGGAAAGATACTCTTGGGTATACTTTCCCTCATCTTGTATCGTAAGTATCGTGTC
>JBGVCR010000019.1:0-3497 GCA_045118995.1 Candidatus Cryptobacteroides sp. | reverse complement strand
GAAATGGAAAGGAATCCAAGGAAGATATGTAGGTCTGGACGAAATGCAATATGTCGAGGTTACAGATCAGGACATTATTCCTCCGTCTGGATATAATGATTTGCAGATTGAGCCGGAGGCTTATACTCCCATTCTGATTTCATTTAAAGGAGAATACCTTTATGTATGGAGAGACTTGGATGAGGAGGATAATGAATACGACCTTTCCTTTAATTACAGACCTCAATGGGATGGTGAGGCAGTTGAAGTGAAGAATACTGAAATTCAATGTACTCTCTTCAAGCTGTCAGAGGAGATGTACAGATACCTTTTTGCGCAGTTCGACAGCTATAGTAATCCTTTCCTGGCAGCCGGCATGTCATCTCCAGCATTCACATATTCAAATGTAAGGAATGGCGTAGGATATCTGTGTGGTTATTCTGTCGTACATTCCGAGTGGATCAAGGATAATTTATTTGAAGAGTAATGAAAAAGATAATATACATATTTATATCTGCAGCACTCTTATGCGGCTGCGAAGAATTCTATGGCAGTTTTGATGATGCAAGTCAGGAATTTGTAGAGATCGCTGCCATCAATCGAAGTTCGATGCCTGTCAGTCTCAATGTTTACGGAGCTGATTGGGCGGATCCTGAGGAAACTATTTATCTGAAGCCTCATAACGGACTCTGGAAAGTAGAAGAGTCAAGGGAGAATTATCATGGTCAGGAAATCCTGCCTGTCAGATATTCTGTCATCAGGGTCGATTTCAATAATGGAGAAAGAGTGATTTATTTTGATAATGCCTCCGATCTGCCGTATAATCCATGTGAAGATGGAGCCAAAGAAATATGGGATGAGCGTTACCAGCACAGGATAATCGAGTTCAATGATGAAAAATGTGAGTCAATCTTCAAGAAGCAGGACTCTTGGCATCTGTTCGACATCAGCATGAACTTTTCTCCTTCAGATGCAGTGGAGGATCTGGTCGTGCCAGGTTCAACGGAGGGCTATTTTACAAGCCTGTTTCCGGCCGGTGATGTCAAGGAAAAGCTGAAACTTGGAGCTACGGTCTGTGCAGAGGCCGAATCCATAGACAAGGTGCGCTTTGTTGATGACTTATCTTATCAGGCAGACACACTTGATGTATCAGATGAAGTCAAGCATCGCTATCATCAGTTGGAAATTTATCCGTACTATGATCTTGACCAGCTCAGAAATCTTGGACTGACCAATTTCGGATGTGACTTTGCAGCGCTCACAGGACGTCCTGACGGAAAATTCGACTCCTTCTGCGGAATCGTGCAGCTTGGGGTGCATGTGGGCAAGACCGAGAGAATATGTGACAGAGAGCATCCTGAAGAACTGCTGGAAAAGCTTGGCAATGCTTCTGAGCCTGTATGCATCATAGATAGTATCGAATACGGAAACTTCATGATCCTTCTGGCTGAGGCAGACTGCTCGCATGCGAATATCTTTTCTTATGTAACTCAGAAACTGCTACGTGAGGACCCTTCGGAATACTACTCTCGTTATATGTTTTACACTCCGGAGATAACATTCCATCTGATCACTCTTGATGACAGCGGTGAATTTGTCTGTCAGACAGGTGGAGAAGAATTGGCTGCGATCTTCTACAAAGGTTATGAAAATCCCGCACTTCATCCACTATCATATCATGTAACCAATTTCGCAGAGGAATACGCCAAAATACATATAAAATAAAGTCTTCAGCCTGACACATCAAATGTCAGGCTTTTATGTATCTTCGCGGAAGTATTTTCAAAATACTGTCGTTATCTAGTCAGAAAACCAATTGGCAGAGATAATCAACATAGAGGACGTCGAACTGGCGAAGCTATGCGCCCGAGGGAACGAAAAGGCCAGACATGAGCTGTATACAAGGTATGCAGCCTACCTCTTTGCGCTCTGTATCAGATACGTCGGAGACAGGGAACTGGCTCGAGACCTGATGCACGATGCGATGATCAAGATCTTTGACACAGTTGGGAAATACAAGCCTACTGGTTCGTTGAAATCATGGTGTGGAAGAGTCACGGTGAACATGGTGATCGATTATCTTCGCAAATCCAAACGGATGGATCTGCAGCCATTGGAACCGACACAGGAAAAGATTCCCGAGCCGGCCAATGAAGAGGTCGCAAAGGTTCCGAAGCAGGAACTGATGCGCATGATCGGAGAACTTCCGGAAACCAAGAGAGTCATATTCAATCTCTTCTGTGTGGAAGGATATTCGCATAAGGACATTGCAGAAATGCTGAACATAAAGGAGAAGACATCATCCTCGCTGCTGTTCAAGGCACGAGCCCAGCTGGCGGAAAATGTCAGAGATTATATAAGGAGAAACGGATTATGATGGAAGACTGGACAGATATCATAGGTGAGGAACTCGAGAACATCGAGGAGCCCCTTCCTGCTGATGACTGGAGCGTCCTTCAGCAGAAATATGCAGCTGCTCGCAGGAGAAAGAAGGCTGCTGCGTTTGCGTGGGCCGGTGGCATCATGTCGGTTGCTGCTGCGGTCGCTCTTGTACTTCTGCTTGTCCGTCCTGACTCATCTTCAGTCATTTCTGGCTCGACCGGGGATCTCAATGATCTTGTTGCTGAAACCCTACCGCCAATTGAGGAAGTTGTTCCTGTTGACTCAAGTCATGTAGGATCTCCAATCGATACAGCTCATTATGTGGCTCCTTCTGTGCAGAAGAAGGTGTCTGTACCTGTAGATGTTGTAAGAAAGCCAGTTGATGATGTCCTGATCGCTGAAAATAATACTGAAGAAGTTACTACTGAAAACACAGAGGAAGTGTTTGATGTAATCCGAGATACCACTTCCTTGAAGGATAAGCTTCTTGCGGATGCTTCTACAACCAACAAGAAGAATCCTAAGGAAGAAGAGTATACCCAGCCAACTGGTTCATTCGGCTTTGATGACTTCCCGGATGAGGAACAGAGACGCACGAGACGCCCAATGTCGATAGGACTATCAGGGTCCACATCTGACAGTCCGATATTTAAAGCGTATGACGTATTCGAGCCGCCAATGGAAGGTGAGAATCAACCTCCATACACCGACGATGTAACAACCCCTAAAGATACCCTTGGAACAGGCGAACCGCAGCCAGCAATGGCAATGATGAGGGCAAAAACTGGTTATTCGGATTCTTATCAGCATGAAATTCCAGTATCCGTTGGCTTGTCTGCAAGAGTCTTCCTCACAGACAGACTCTCAATCAATACAGGACTGAATTATACAAGATACAAATCTCTCCGAACCAGATGGTTTGCTGCCACCTATGACCAGCAGAAAGACTGGCAGTATGCTCATTATATCGGAGTGCCTGTCAGACTTGACTATAATGCAGTAAACAGGAAGCATTTCAATCTGTATTTCGGAGCCGGCCTCCAGATGGATAAATGTGTATATGCCACTGTCGGAGACGAGAGACTGCATGAGAAGCAGATCCTGTTTGGCCTGAATGGAGCAATGGGTCTGCAGGT
>JBGVCR010000018.1:0-24065 GCA_045118995.1 Candidatus Cryptobacteroides sp. | reverse complement strand
TCTCGCGCGTTGGATGCTTGTCCTCAGAGAAGAGGAGTATGCGTACGTGTGTACACTACTACACCTAAGAAACCTAACTCAGCTATGCGTAAGGTTGCCCGTGTACGTCTTACTAACTCAAAAGAGGTCAACGCCTACATACCTGGCGAGGGCCACAACCTCCAGGAGCACTCAATCGTGCTCGTTCGCGGTGGTCGTGTAAAGGACCTTCCGGGTGTGCGTTACCACATCCTTAGAGGAGCTTTGGATACTGCAGGTGTCGATGGAAGAACACAGTCACGTTCTCTCTACGGTACCAAGAGACCAAAGAAGTCTAAGAAGTAATTTTATTAATTAATTCATCACCTAATTTTTTCTAAAAAAATGAGAAAAACGAAGCCTAAGAAGAGGATTCTACTTCCTGATCCTAAGTTTCACGATGTAAACGTAACTCGTTTCGTGAACAACCTTATGTTGCAGGGAAAGAAGAGTATCGCGTATTCTATTTTTTACGATGCCATTGACATGGTAGGCGAGAAGATGAAAGATTCTGACAAGGCTCCTCTAGATATTTGGAGGAAGGCCCTCGAGAACGTAACTCCTCAGGTTGAGGTTAAGTCACGTCGTATCGGTGGAGCTAACTTCCAGGTGCCAATGGAGGTGCGTCCAGAGAGGAAGATTTCACTTTCTATGAAGAATATGATCAACTTCGCCCGCAAGCGCTCTGGCCACACAATGGCAGAAAAGCTCTGTGCTGAGATCATCGCAGCATATAACTGCGAGGGTGCAGCATTCAAGAGAAAGGAAGATATGCACAGAATGGCAGAGGCCAACAAGGCATTTGCACACTTCAGATTCTAATTTTATCCCTAGACCAGACGAACAATGGCAAGAGATCTTAAATTCACAAGAAACATCGGTATCATGGCTCACATCGATGCCGGTAAGACCACAACCTCAGAGCGTATCCTCTATTACACCGGTAAGACACACAAGCTCGGTGAGGTACACGAGGGTGGTGCCACTATGGACTGGATGGTTCAGGAGCAGGAGCGCGGTATCACTATTACATCTGCTGCTACCACTGCATTCTGGAACTATAACGGGGACACTTATCAGATCAACTTGATCGACACTCCGGGCCACGTTGACTTTACTGTCGAGGTAGAGCGTTCACTCCGTGTGCTCGATGGAACAGTCGCTACCTTCTGTGCGGTAGGACGTGTACAGCCACAGTCTGAGACTGTATGGCGCCAGGCTGACAAGTATGGCGTTCCAAAGATCGCTTACATTAACAAGATGGACCGTGTAGGTGCTGACTTCTTCGCTGTAATCGACGAGATGAAGGAGAAGCTCGGAGCACGCGCAGTTCCAATCTGTATTCCAATCGGAGCAGAGGATAAGTTCGACGGTATCATTGACCTCGTTGCAATGAAGGCAATGATCTACGATCACAACTCTGACGCTCTCGTTAACTACGAGGTAACTGATATTCCTGAGAAGTATGTTGACGAGGCTAACGCTTGGAGAGAGAAGCTCGTAGAGGCTGCTGCCGAGTACGATGAGAACCTCATGGAGAAGTTCTTCGATGATCCTGACTCAATCACTGAGGAGGAGGTAATCGCTGCTCTTCGTGCTGCTACCATCGATATGGCAATCGTTCCAGCTTGCTGCGGTTCTTCATTCAAGAACAAGGGTGTTCAGTTCCTTCTCAACGCTGTAATGCGTTACCTTCCATCACCACTTGACAAGGGTGCCGTTAAGGGTACTGATGCAAACGGTGAGGAGACAGTACGCCAGCCAAGCGTTAAGGAGCCTTTCGCAGCCCTCGTGTTCAAGATCGCTACAGACCCATTCGTAGGCCGTCTTGCATTTATGAGAGCATACTCAGGTAAGCTTGATGCAGGTTCATATGTTCTTAACACACGTACTGGCAAGAAGGAGCGTGTATCACGTCTCTTCCAGATGCACTCAAACAAGCAGAACCCTATCGAGTTCGTTGAGGCAGGTGACATCTGCGCAGCAGTAGGTTTCAAGGACCTCCGTACCGGAGATACAATCTGCTTCGAGCAGGCTCCTATCACTCTCGAGTCAATGGAGTTCCCAGATCCGGTTATCGGACTTGCAGTAGAGCCTAAGACTCAGAAGGATCTTGACAAGCTCGGTATCGCACTTGCTAAGCTTGCTGAGGAGGACCCTACATTCACAGTAAAGACTGACCACGATACAGGCCAGACTGTCATCAGCGGTATGGGTGAGCTTCACCTTGACATCATCGTTGACCGTCTCCGTCGTGAGTTCGGCGTGGATATCAACCAGGGTGCTCCACAGGTTAACTACAAGGAGACAATCACAGGTACTGTTACTCACCGTGAGGTATTCAAGAAGCAGACCGGTGGTCGTGGTAAGTTCGCTGATATCATCGTTGAGATCGGACCAGCTGATGAGGGCGTAACAGGCCTCCAGTTCATCGACGAGGTGAAGGGTGGTAACGTTCCTAAGGAGTTCATCCCATCAGTTGAGAAGGGCTTCAAGTCAGCAATGGCAAACGGTGTACTCGCAGGTTACGAGGTTCCATCACTCAAGGTTACTCTCAAGGATGGTTCATTCCACCCTGTCGACTCTGACCAGCTTTCATTCGAGCTCGCAGCTCGCTTGGCGTTCCGTCACGCTTGCCCTAAGGCTAAGCCGGTTCTCCTCGAGCCTATCATGAGCCTCGAAGTAGTAACTCCAGAGGACTACATGGGAGATATCGTAGGTGACCTCAACCGTCGTCGCGGACAGATCAACGCTATGGACTCAACTCTCGGTGCACGTATCGTAAAGGCATACGTTCCACTTGCAGAGCAGTTCGGATACGTGACTATCCTCCGTACAATCTCTTCTGGTCGTGCAACCAGCACAATGACATTCGATCACTATGCTGAGGTTCCTGCAGGACTTGCTAAGGAGGTTATCGAGAAGAGCGGTTACAAGGCCGATGATGACGAATAATTGTTTAACTGAATCCAACGAATTTTGATATGAGCCAGATAATTAGAATTAAACTCAAATCATTCGATCACATGCTTGTTGACAAGTCAGCAAAGAAGATCGTTGAGACAGTATCTGCTACAGGTGCTCGCGTGAACGGACCTATTCCGCTTCCAACTCACAAGAAGATCTTCACTGTTAACCGCTCGACTTTCGTAAACAAGAAGTCACGTGAGCAGTTCGAGCTCAACTCTTTCTGCCGTCTTCTTGACATTTACGATTCAACTCCTAAGACTGTGGACGCTCTCATGAAGCTCGAGCTTTCTTCAGGTGTTGAGGTAGAAATCAAGCTTAACTAATCGAATTATCGAAAAAAGTATTATATTTGCATAGTGGTTCGGTAACCACTCCGAACCACAGCAAATATCTTAGTTCTTTCAAATAATAATTTTCGTATTGTTTTGCTTTTAGTGCAAGGCGGACAAGCGACGATGGAGGGAGCTACCTTGTGGTAGTGACTGACAGAGGATGCGATGTCCAACGAAGCAATAAAGCAAAAGAAACGAATAATTTGGTCCTATAGCTCAGTTGGTTAGTAGCACCTGACTCATAATCAGGGGGTCACAGGTTCAAGCCCTGTTGGGACCACGAAAGCACTCGCATTAAAAATGTGAGTGCTTTTTTTGCATATCTCTCCAATCAAACGATAAATTTCTTATTTTTACGGAAATAAATGTCACACTGATGGTATTGACCGTAGGAATTATAGGATTTGGCAGAATGGGTGAGTTTTATCTTGAGGATATGCTTGCCAGCGGAAGATGGAATGTAAAATATATATGTGATACTTCCAGTACTGCCCGGAAGTATGCTGCTGCAGCCTGTCCTTCAGCAATGATTATTGAAGATGAGGATATCATATTCAACGATCCCGAGGTTCAGGTTGTAGCGCTTGTTGCATTGGCAGATTCGAGGAAAAGCCAAATTGACAAGGCTATAGCCACCCGAAAGCATATAATTTCAGAAAAGCCGATTGGAATGACTCCCGAGGATGAGTGGGATTCTGTGAATAAGGTGGAGTCTCTGGGCATGACGACAGCAGTCAATCTCTACTTGCGTAACAGCTGGTATGCCAGGGCTGTAAAAGAATATATTCAGTCTGGGGAGATCGGAGAACTGGCGATTGTCAGGATATGTCATATGACTCCAGGTCTCGCCCCAGGAGAGGGGCATGAAGCGGAAGGACCGTCTTTTCATGATTGTGGGATGCATTATGTAGATATAGCGAGGTATCTGGCCGGTTCTGAGTTCAAGACAATGCATTCTCAAGCAGTGAGGATGTGGGATTACAAGGATCCTTGGTGGCTTCAGTGTCACGGAACATTCGAGAATGGTGTCGTATATGATATTACTCAGGGATTTGTTTACGGTCAGCTTTCAAAAGACCAGACTCATAACTGCTATTTCGATATAATAGGTACCAAGGGTACCATCCATATGACACATAATTTCAGGATTGCCAAAGTGGAGCTCAGAGGCGTAACCAAGACGGAAGTACGCGAAGAAAGATATGGCGGAAAGAATATCCGCATCCTTTGTGATGCCGTAGCTGCAAGTTTGCTCGATGGTGTAGAGGCTGAGGCGATGCCTTCATTCAGAGATGCTGCAATTGCATCGGAATTCGCATGGCGATGTCTGGATGACAGCAGGAAGAACGATCTTCCTTCTATAGGAGATGATGATACCTTGGTGCAGATAAGGGCACGTAGGGCTGCTATGGAGGACGGTTATGGACTGATACATAAGAGGCGCACAAAACTTTAACCACACATAAAACTAATAACTTGATTATGGAAAAGGAATTCTCAAGGCGTTCATTCCTCAAGGTAGGAACGACAGCTGCTTTAGGACTGGCTGTAGCTCCATCGATGCTGATGGGACGGTCGAAGAAGAAAGATGCTGCTCCGAAACCTCTTGACAGAAAGCTCAAGGTGCTGGGAGTAGGTATCGGAGGACGAGGTGCATCTGTCCTCAAGGAACTCGAAACAGAGGAGATCATCGGTCTCTGTGACGTGGACTGGAAATATGCAGCACATGTTTTCGAGCGTTATCCGAATGCCAAAAGGTACAATGACTACAAGGTGATGTATGCAGAGCTTCTTGATGAAGCAGATGCAGTGGTTGTCGCTACAGCTGACCACACCCATGCTATTATAGCAGCCGAGGCTATTGTGGCCGGAAAGCATGTTTATGTGGAGAAACCACTGACGCATACAGTTTATGAGTCACGTCTTCTTACCAAACTTGCTGCAAAGCATAAGGTGGCGACTCAGATGGGTAATCAGGGCGCGTCAGGCGAAGGCGTACGACTCGCGTGCGAATGGCTCTGGAACGGTGAGATCGGAGAAGTAACACGTGTGGAGGCCTTTACTGACCGTCCGATCTGGCCTCAGGGACTTGAGCGCCCGGCAGAGGTACAGCCTGTGCCTTCTACACTTAACTGGGAATCATTCATCGGTCCTGCGCCGATGAGACCATATAACGAGATCTATACTCCTTGGAACTTCAGAGGATGGTGGGATTTCGGAACCGGAGCTCTCGGAGATATGGCATGCCACATCCTTCACTGTGTACACAAGGGTCTTAATCTCGGTTATCCGACAAAGGTTCAGGGTACATCCACCCTTCTTCTCAATGAATCCTGCCCTAATGCACAGAAGATAAGATTCGTATTCCCAGCACGTGACAATATGCCTAAGGTAGCAATGCCTGAGGTGGAAGTGCATTGGTACGACGGTGGCCTCAAGCCGCTTCGTCCGGAAGGTATTGCGGATGGTGTCAATCTCAACATCGACGGTGGTGGAGTGATCTTCTACGGAACTAAGGATACGATGGTTGTAGGCTGCTATGGTAACAGGCCATATCTGCTTTCAGGAAGAGTTCCCGAAGCTCCGAAGGTTCTCAGAAGAGTGGACCTGGGTCACGTTCAGGACTGGGTGCGTGCCTGCAAGGAGGATCCTTCAGTACGAGTTCCGTCTGCATCTGACTTCAGCGAAGCTGGTCCATTCAATGAAATGGTCGTGATGGGAGTGCTGGCGGTACGCCTCCAGGACCTCAATATGGAGCTCGACTGGGATGGAGAGAAGATGGAATTTACCAATATTCCTGAGGATGCCACTATCAGAAGCGTCATCAGCGACGGCTTCACCATCAAGGACGGTCATCCGACATTCAACAAGACTTACACAAAGCCGGTGAATGCCCGTGAATTCGCAAAAGAACTCATCAGACACACATATCAGAACGGTTACAGCCTTCCTGATATGCCAACAGAATAATAATCTCAACCAATATGAAAAGAACAGTATTTTTTGCATCAGCTCTTATGCTTATGACAGCTTGCGGCAGCAATCAGCAGGAACTTGTTATCGGTGATCCTGTTTATGTAGGAGAGAAGTCGGTGGTGGAGGTCAACGAGCCTGGCACCCCAAATTGCCCTGCTTATGTAGTGGTTAACAATCCGGAAGTGGACCTTGCGGCTTTCCCTGTAGATGCTGAAGGATTCCACGTGCTCTTCAACGGAAACGAGAAGATGCAGGGATGGAGAGGCTACGGAAAGGACGGCATCCCTTCAAGATGGATAGTAGAGGACGGAGCTATCAAGTTCTGTGGTACAGGTCTGGGAGAAGGCCAGGTCGCTGAAGGTGGTGACCTTATTTTCGAACATCAGTTCCAGAACTTCATTCTTGAACTTGAGTGGAAGGTTTCAAAGGGCGGTAACTCAGGTATCTTCTACCTTGCAAAGGAAATCGCGACAAAGGCCGATGATGGTACACTCAGATATGAGCCTATCTATCTTTCGTCGCCTGAATATCAGGTTCTTGACAATGCGAATCATCCGGATGCAATGCTTGGCGTGGATGGCAACAGACAGTCAGCTTCCCTCTATGATATGATTCCTGCGAAGCCTCAGAACCAGAAGCCATTCGGTGAGTGGAACAAAGCAAGAATCATGGTTTACAAGGGCACAGTGGTTCACGCTCAGAATGATGCGAACGTTCTCGAGTATCACCTCTGGACTCCGAAGTGGACAGAAATGCTCCAGAACAGCAAGTTCAGCGCAGAGGCCTGGCCGATCGGATTCGAACTCTTGAACAATTGCGGCGGAGCCGAGCACAAGGGTTACATCGGTATCCAGGATCATGGCGATGACGTCTGGTATCGCAACATCCGTATCAAGGTAATGGAGTAATCAGGCAAACAAAAAAAAGACAGATGATCATCATAATCATCTGTCTTTTTTTTGTTGTTATTTCTTTTGCAGGATTACCTGCGCAAGTCCGTTAAAGGTGGTTATTTCGATTGTACGGGCCTCGTGGTCAGGTGCAGGTGTTCCGCTCTCTCCTGAGGCCGAAGGGCCGTAAATGACCGGTCTTTCGATGTGCTGGAAGGCAGGGTCTCCATTGCCCCAGCCAAGTATGCGCCAGCTGCCGTCAGTATTGAAATTGACCTTTTCATTAGCGGTAGGCACGAAGCGTCCCTTTTCATCTACCATTCTGATGGTGGCTATCGAGATGTCTCCGACAGTATCGTATGTAATCTCCGATCTTACTGCCTTTCCGGTAGTTTCGATACGCTCTTCCATTACCTTGCGTCCGTTCTTGTAACCGACAGCCTTGACATAGCCAGGCTTGTATGTTGCGGTCCATTCCAGATGGCCGTTTACAGGCATTTTCTTGCGTTCGAGGCGGCGTCCGTTGACGGTCAGCTGGACTTCGTCGCAATTGCTGTAAACCCAGATTGATACTTTCTCTCCCTCGTGGCCGTCAAGATTCCAGTGAGGCAGGATGTGCATTACCGGTTCTTCTGTCCACCATGATTTCAGATAGTATGCCTCGTCCTTAGGGAAACCGCAATAATCGAGGATTCCGAATTCGGAGTTTGTGGCAGGGAATACCATCGGGTTAGGCTCACCGCGGTAGTCGAATCCTGTCCAGTAGAATATTCCTGCGAGATAAGGGCGCTCAGCGTAGAACTTCCAGCCTCTTTCAATGCAGTTATATACACTGTCGGGACCGTGCTTGCTGCGGTTCAATGCCACCATACGGCCGTTTCCGCTGTCGACAGCAGAAGGCTCACGGCCATCTGTGATGTCGAAATATACTCCTCTGGTTCCGCAACCGGTGGTCTCCTCCGAACCAAGGGCACGACGTTCTGGATAATTGGCACGATGCTCTTCCACAGGATTCTGGAGGATATAATTGTATCCAGCCACGTCAGCCGGAATGAGGATATGAGGTCCGCTGCTGGAAGCCACTGTCATCAGACGGGTAGGGTCGAAACGATGGCAGTACTCGCGCATTGATTCAGCCACACGTGTGCCGAATTCGTTCCATTCCATTCCCCATTCTTCGTTTCCGACACTCCAGAGAATGATCGACGGATGGTTTCTGTCACGCTTTATCATACGACCCAGAAGCTCGGTGTGCTCCTTGTTGATACCAGTGAGACGGTTCTCTTCGATCACGAGGATTCCGAGACGGTCGCAGATGTCCAGAAGGGCAGGGGTCATCGGATTGTGGCTTGAACGGTATGCGTTGCATCCGAATTTCTTCAGCTGGAGAAGTCTCCATTCCTGAAGGGCATCAGGGATGCCCGAGCCTACTCCCGCGTGGTCCTGATGCATATTTACACCCTTGAGTTTCACTACCTTGCCGTTCAGGATGAAACCTCGGTCGGCATCGAACTCGATGTGTCTGATACCAGTGGTGGTAGTGTATGAATCAGTCAGATTTCCGTCTGTATAAACTTCAGTGATAATGGTATAGAGATATGGGTCATCATTGCTCCAAAGATGAGGATTCTCCACTGAGATTGCTCCGAGAGTGTGGTGATTGTCCTTGGCGAGGACGAGTCCGCCTTCCACCTCGCATTCGCCTACGATTGAGCCTGCGGCGTCAGCCAGCTTGTGACGCAGGGTGTAGGACGCAGGCGCATTGCCGCTGTTCTGTACTGTTGTCTCGATGTGAAGAGCTGCCTGAGAAAGATCCGGTGCAGCGTCACTGCGGAGGCTGAGAGGGGCTGCGAACTCCGAGTATGCGAAAGTGCCCCAAGGAGCGACATTGATCTTGGAAGCCTTGCCGAGCCATACATGTCTGTAGATGCCGGCTCCCTCGTAGAACCATCCCTCTTCAAGAGTTGCGTCCACACGTACGCAGAGAAGATTTTCTCCGCCGTAATTCAGATATTCCGAGATATCGTAGATCTGTGAGGCATAGCCGCTTTTCTCGTGTCCGAGATAGAATCCGTTCACCCAGAGCTGAGCATCGCGGAAGATACCGTCGAATTCCAGCCAGAGATGCTTTCCATAGTCATCTGCCGGGATGGTGAAAGTCTTTCTGTACCAGCCTACACTGGTCTGAGGATACTCATATCCGACCTGTTTGTAGCCGTGGCTGTGACTTGCTTCTGCTGCGTATGGAAGATCTACTACCCAGTCATGAGGCAGATCTACCTTTGTCCATCCGGATGCGTCGAATTTTGCGACGTAAGGACCTTCGTTGTGAATGGAAGCGGCCTTTGTGAAATAATTGAAATATTCTGTTCCACAGCCGAAATCCTTTTCAGGGGATGATGCGTCGCCCAGGGCGAACTGCCAGTCTTTGTCGAAGTTGATGCGCTCGCGCTGATTCTGTGCTGATGCGGCTATTGCCACCAGGGCGAGCAGGATGGTTATAAGATTTTTTCTCATAGTGATAATTATGTTTTGTACAAACTTACAAAAAATGCGGGATTTTTATGATATTTGTAAGCAAATTCAATTGATATGAAACGATTCTATTGTGCTTTTGCCGTATTTTTTGCCGTGTCGCTGGCTTATGCCTGCGCGCAGGAAATTCCTCAAGTCACTCCTTCTCCCGACACTCCGGAAAATGTAATCAAGACATTCTCCGTCCTTGGAGATTCCTATTCCACATTCGAAGGCTATATACCCGAAGGCAATGCCTGGTGGTATTCGTCCAAGCCTCAGGGACCTAATGATGTGGTGAAAGTCGAAGATACATGGTGGCGTCAGTTCTGTTCTGTGACCGGATATGAGCTGCTGCTGAACGAAAGCTGGAGCGGTTCGACCATCTGCAACACAGGCTATGACGGCGTCCCATGTCCGACCTGGTCGTTCATCGCACGTATGAAAAACATTGTAGCAGGGGATTCTGATCCGGATCTGATATTGATCTGCGGAGGTACCAATGACTCCTGGGCCAATTCGCCGATAGGTCAGTTGAAATTCAGCGACTGGACTGAAGAGGATCTGGCCTCATATCTTCCGGCCTGCTGTTATATGCTTGACTATCTTCGCCGTGAGGCTCCTCAGACAGAAATTGTATGTATTGTGAATTCCGAACTGAAGCCTGAGATTACGCAGGGACAGTTCGACGCATGTGAGCACTATGGTGCCCATGCCCTGCTGCTGAAGGATATTGACAAGCTATGGGGACATCCGAGTGTTGCCGGAATGACTGCCATGTGTGAACAGGTCATTGCATTTGTCTCTAAATTGAAATAACCAATGGAAGAAAAGACTTTAAGCTGCGTGGACTGCGGTACCCAGAACTGCAAATTCAAGACAAGGACATATCCGGAATTCTGCCTCACTACCAATCTTTCTCCTGAGGATTCGGCGTGGGCTTTGGAGCATTATGAGGAGGGCAGGAACAAGGAAATAATGATTGCCAGCGCTGAAGTCGAATACGAAGGCTATTGTCAGTGGACTCGCGTGCAGGAGATTATGGAGTTTGCAAGAAAGATCGGTGCAAGAAAGATCGGTATTGCGAACTGCATAGGCTTGATCAATGAAGCCCGTATATTCGCCAAGATTTTGAGAGCCAATGGCTTCGAGCCATATGCTGTCATCTGCAAGGTTGCTGGTCAAGCGAAAAGTTCAATGGGTATACCGCCGCAATGTGAGGAAATCGGCCCTGCAATGTGCAATCCTATCCTTCAGGCAAGGCTGCTGAACCAGGCCGGTACCGATCTGAATGTGGTGATCGGTCTTTGTGTGGGACACGACAGCCTGTTCTATAGGTATTCGGAAGCTTACGTGACTACGCTCGTGACCAAGGACAGGGTCACCGGCAATAACCCTGCTGCAGCGCTTTACACTGCGGGATCGTACTATAAGAAGAAGTTCGGAGTGTAGTATTCGAGGGGTGTTGGAACTCATACGGTCAATGCACGTCGATTCCGATTGCATGGATCAGCTGGTCGCAGATGCTCTTCATTCCTTTTATGGAAGGATGTCCGTTCTGCTTTTCAATATCATGAAGTTCAATCAATTGTATTCCGTAATGCTTGCAGATTGTCCGGCTCGATTCATTGATTTCCTCGCGGAGCTCTGAATTAAGGATGGAGTAGATCTGTGCCTGGGGGTATCTTCTCCGAAGTTGGTCAAAAAGACAGGCGAGCGCAGGTCTGAAACTCTTGCAATCCTCCTTTGTCCATCCTTCATACTGATATTCACCTATCGGAGAGCCGGCCCATGCGTCGTTTGTACCTCCGAACACGAAAATTATGTCCGGGTTACCTAACATATCCACTCTGGAAGTAAATGCAGAAGATGAAGAATCCATTCTTCCATATCCTGTATTGCATATTGTAGTACCTCCCCAGGAATTATTAGCCTCCAGTACATAACCCATGGCATTGATGTAAAGATCCCACCATGTCTCCTCCACCTTTGTTACATCATTCCTGTCGTTTGGATAGAACGGAGCGTATCCATCCGGATTGTGTCCTGCAAATGTCGAATATGAATCTCCTAATATAGAGACCTTTTTGGCTTCAGCCTCTTTTGTGTCATTGTTCTGTGCTGCTGTATTGAATGTCGCTCCCAGTGCAACGGCTGCTGTGACCATAAGTGTAAAAATCTTTTTCATATCAGATTCTCGGTTTTGCCCGAAATTTACAAAAAATCTCTTTGTGCGCAATGTGTAAATTTATGCATTCTTGAATCTTGGTGCCCTGAGGACTCTATGTTTACGAACAAGTTTGGTAGGGTGGAATTGTAAAATCTGCAGATGCCCTTGTTGAAAGGGCGGAAGTAAAGGCAAGAAAGGTTGCCGAGCAATGGTAACTATCTAAAATAGTTTGAAAACTAATAAAAATAGTTGCATAAAAAGAAAATATAGTTACCTTTGTTGCACTAACGTATGATGATATGAAGAAACTGACAAGAAAAGAGGAAGAAATCATGAACCACTTCTGGGATAAGGGAGCTATGTTCGTGAGGGAACTTCTGGGACTTTATCCGGAACCGAAGCCGCATTTCAATACGCTGTCCACAATGGTGAGGACGCTTGAAGCTAACGGATATGTAAGTCACAAGGCTTATGGAAGTACATATCAGTACTATCCGGTTGTGAGTCGCGAGGAATATGCCGGATCTTCCTTCAAAGGTATTGTAAGAAGCTATTTCAATAACTCCTATCTCAATGCAGTGTCGGCTCTTGTGAAGGAGGAGAAGATTTCCATTGAAGAACTCAAGGAGCTTATAGAGCTGATAGAAAAAGGTCAATAATTCTCACCACATGACAGAATTTCTGATATATCAGGGCAAGACGGCAGTCATACTGGCGGTATTCTATATGTTCTACCGTCTCCTGCTGAGCAAGGATACATTCCATCGTTTCAATAGAATCATCCTTCTCGGAACGGCTGCGCTTTCATTCGTACTTCCGCTATGCGTCATAACAATCCATGAGGTTGTGATGATTCCTGCAGTCCAGTCTGCACCTCAGATGTTTGAGAGTGCGACGATTGGGACGATGGCGGCAGTCGCAGAAGTTTCCGAGCCGATATGGCCGTATGTGATCTGCGCTGTTTTTGCTATTGGTGCATTGGGAGTGTTACTTATGGCTGTAGTGTCCATTGCGAAGGTAATCTGCATAATCCGTAGTGGCGAACATCACACTCTTGAAAGCAGTGAGACCCTTGTAATTACTGATGCAGAGATTGCTCCTTTCAGCTGGATGAAGTATATCGTGCTTTCACGCGAGGACTATGAGAACGGCTACTCTCAGATCCTTACACATGAGAAAGCGCATATTGCTCTCAAACACTCGTGGGATGTCCTTTTCGTCGATATGATCACTGCTCTTCAGTGGTTCAATCCGGCCATGTGGATGCTCAAGGCAGATCTTCGTGCCATTCATGAGTTCGAGGCTGATGATGCTGTTCTGCGCAGCGGAGCCGATGTCAAGGAATATCAATATCTATTAATAAGAAAAGCTGTCAGCAAGAGCGGCTACTCAGTTGCTAACAGCTTTAATCACAGTACACTTAAAGCTCGTATTACTATGATGTCAAACAAAAAATCATCTCGTAAGGGTGCCTGGAAGGCTCTCTACGTGCTCCCACTCGTGGGAATCTCATTGGCTGCAACAGCCGAGACAAAGGTAGATTACCAGTATGAACCTCAGGAACCTCTGAAGGCTCGGATCGTCGAGGTCCATGACACTACGGATGTCAAAGTTATTAAAATTTCCAATCAATCACAAGAAGATATCTCTATTACAGGTGTTTACGGCGCAATCCCGGCTGACGATCAGTATTTCGAAAAGCAGGCGGAAAAGGTGAAGGTCGTATTGTCTGAAGCTGGCGCAGATCCAGGCGACAAGCCGATCTATATCATTGATGGTCAGGTTCAAAGTGATGATTTTGATATCAACGGCTTGAATCCTGATTTCATAGGAAAGGTCGAAGTCTGGACACCGGAAAATGCTGAGAAGGAGTTCGGGGAAAAAGGGAAGAACGGAGTTGTGGAAATTACATCGAAGGAGCCGGTGACCATCGGTTCGACAGCGGATGGAAGTGTCAAAGTTCAGTATATCGCATTAGATGGCAGTATGGAAAGCAGTGAGGTTCCGCAGCCTCTTTATGTAATCGACGGACAAGTCATGCCGGAAGACTACAACCTGAACACAATTGTTCCTGAAGATATCGAGTCGATCAGTGTACTCAAGGATGGTAAACAGACAGAGGTTTATGGCGAAAGAGCCAAGGACGGAGTCATCTGCATCACTCTTAAGAAGAAAGAGGAGGAGAAACCGGTCAGGTTCATACCCGTATCTGAGCCTGTGGGTGACCTTGCGGGGTATGCAGAATTCAAGCTTTATAGTGCTGGAGTATTCGGCAGGGTAATTTCACGCAAAGAATACGAAAGCATCCCAAACGAAGCACTTGCATACCTTTATGTACAGCATCTGGATAATGGCAAAAAAAGCCTGCATGTCTATACCTTGGATTATAACTCGATAGTGCACTTACGCAAATGCAAGAAGACTACTGACATAAATGACGAAAAGCTTGCAGGGGTCAATGAGGAGACAGTGATACTTGTAGACGGCAAATGGGACAACTATGAAGGTTATCTTAGGACATTGAAATTCCGAAGCAATAAGATCAAAGAGATCGAATACTGTCTTAAAAAGGATAAGAAAAGCGTAAGCATGATCAGCGTAATCTTCGACAAAGAATACGATGATGAAGAGTACACCATCAGAAACTGATAACAAACATAATATGAAAAGGATAGCTCTTGTCTGCATGGTTGTTGCCATGGCGGCTGCTGCCTGTACTCCAAAACAAAGGACAGTAGATTTTCCTACGGTAGATGCACCTGCCACCACATCAATCATTATCGAGAAGGTCGAGATGACGGACAGTCTCACAACACTTCATATGAGAGGTTACAACCAGCCTGGCTGGTGGATCAATGTCGTGCCTGAAACTCACCTTGTGGCCGATGGAAAGACCTATGAAATGGTCGGAACAGAGAGGTGTGAGCCTAACGTCTATATGTGGATGCCGGCAGATGGGGATTCTTCCTTTGTGTTGAAATTCAAGCCGCTGCCATTAAATACTAAAAGTTTCGACTTTATCGAAGGCGATGGCGAAGGTGCGTGGAATCTCATTGGAGTAAACCTGTCAGGAAAACTTGCATCCGCTTACGATAAAGGCCTTCCGAAAGAGGTCAGGCTTACTCCTGAAACCAATATGGATATACCAGGATTTGTGTATGATATGGGAGAGACTACATTAAACATTCATTTCCTTGGATATAAACCATCTTTGGGAGCAGAGATCGATCTGTATATCAACTCGGTTCTGGGTGGTCAGAAAGACTATAAGGTGAAGATAGATCCATCAACAGGGGTAGGCCGCGTAAGTTTCCAGCAGTATGGATCTGGAGTAGGATTCATGATTATGAATAACTTCGGTCTTGGAGATTTTCGCATAGGTCCTGGTGAAACTGTTGATATATATTACGATCTTGCTTATATGGATTATCTTTCGGCAAAAGACAATCGTACAGAAAAGCCAATCATCCCGATGAAGCCGATATTTTCAAAGGGAAGTGTTTATGATTGTATAAACAACTTGCCGATAGACGACGTGCATCCTCACATGTTCTTCAGTGATTTGGATGATGTTTCACAGCCTTATCTTATGAGTGCAGAAGAATATACTGATCTCATAGTCAAGAACTATCGTGCTGCTGTAGATTCATTGGATAAGATTGAGATGCATCCGGCCACTAGAGTTGTTAAGAGTGCGGAACTTAAACTGGCTTGTCTATATGAAGTCAATATGGCTGATTATATGAGACTAAGTGCGTATAGACGTGATAATAATATTTCTTATTCAGAGCCTGTTGCCTTTAAACTTGACAATATGACAGAGAAGCATATCTCGCGAGTGGCGGATTTGTTTGACATGACGGATCCTCTTCTGATGATATGTGAAAACTCACGACAACTTTACGGGTTTGAATGCCCCTCTGATGATCCTGAGAAATTTGGAAATATCCGATACCTCAGAAAAGCAATTCTCAATATTGAGGAAGCTGAAAACGGAACTTTATCAGATGAGAAACTTGCAGAAATGCGTGAATGGGATGAACCATTCTTCTTACGTATGTGCGAGGATATCCAGAACAGGACCCTCGAAGCGATGGTATCTGGTAAGGACAAGTACGAGGCAACGCCGGATGTGCCGGTAGAGAAACTTTTCGAGGCGATTATCGCCCCTCATAAAGGAAAGGTTGTTCTCGTGGATTTCTGGAATACCTGGTGTGGCCCTTGTCGTAGTGCAATCAGTCATAACGAACCATATAAAACTGGTGAACTTGCAAGCGAGGATCTGGTATGGATATACATAGCGAATGAAACATCACCTATAGGGAAATATCTGGAAATGATTCCTGATATCAAGGGACTGCATTATAGGCTGAACGACGCCCAGTGGAGATATATCTGCGATTATTTCAAGATTGACGGTATCCCTTCATACGTTCTCGTTCAGAAGGATGGTACCTATGCCCTCAGCAACGAATTCCGTGATCATGATCTTATGGTGAAGACATTAAAAAAGCTAGTATAATAACCAAAGTATAATTGGAGCTGAATGAAGAAACTATATATTGGATTAGTAGCTGTCATTACGGCATTGATGCCGGTGAGTTGCCATGATACGGGTACGGACTTTACTGTTACCTGAGAGATTGAGAATGTTGAGGAAGGTTGTCAGATGCTGTTTTTCAAGAGTAATCTTGATGGCTCGACTTCTACGATTGCCATTGATACTTTGGTAAATGGCCGTTTCGAGTTTACTGCTCCAGCTGAAACGGGAGTCCTATATCATATTGCTTCTCCACAATATGAAATATTTTCGAGCATGAGTGTGGACTTTTACGTGGAACCCGGAGCTGAAATCAGAATTGTAGGAGAAGATAATTTTATAAAGAATTGGACAGTCAGGTCAAGGGTCAGGAATCAAAAGATATATCGGTCATATTTTGACCAGGTTGCTGACATATACAAAGAGCTGCAGCTTGTGGAATTCGAGTATAGAAAGACCAAAGACCTTGATGCATTTCTGACTGAATCAAGGGCCTTGAATTCAAAGGTTGATTCTGTATCAATAAAATGGCTGAAGTCCCAAAGAAAGGTTACTGAACCGTGGATAGATCTGATGGGCAGGTCCTCACATGCAGCGAAGATGTTCAAGGATGAAAAGACTCTTATTGAGTTGCGAGGTATATGGGATGGTATGGAACAAAGATTCAAGGATAATCTCAAAGGGAAAACAATAACTATGACGCTGCAGCCACAAGGCGGGCCTCTCAAAGTTGGCGACATGTTCCCTTACAATACAGATGTGCACGATATTAATGGGTATTGTCGTAGTCTGTCGCAGTTTAAAGGCACCCACATGCTTTTATATTTCAATAGCTATGGATGCAAGCCATGTATTGAAGCGAAGAAGGAATTGGCTGAGTTGGCTGACTCAATGAAAGGAATAATCGAGATTATTGGTCTTAATGTTGATGTCTCTGACGTGTGGAAGGCAAAAGGTAAGGATAATCCGGTTCCTTGGAATGACTTCAATGAAGAAAAAGAGTCATATGGTCTGAACCTCAGATTTAAAACCGTCGGCATTCCGGCATTTGTAATAATTTCAGATGAGGGTGAGATCTTGGATGTCTGGTCGGGATATCGTGAGGGGATTATTGTAGAAAGAATAAATAAAGTCCTTTAATGTATCTTAAAGAAGACACCATCATCCCCGTCTCGAGAAAACACAAAGATTCAGTCAAGGCTCTGGGGTGAAAGCAGAAACTTTTTGCAAGATGATCGTGAGATGTAGGAAAAATCGGACATAAAAATGGCCTGCAGGTGTCTGTAGGCCATTTACGTGTACCCTGATGACTACCTGTTTTCGAACCGGTTTATGGAAGATTTAGGCAGGATTTATAGCCTCAGGAAGTATTTTCCTTCGTTTGATGATTAATGGACGTCAATACCGTCGAAGTAAATTTCAGTAATTGCTGTGTTTTGATATTTGTCGCCAGGATATACTTCAAGAATTTCAAATTTGATTGTCCATGCAGGGGCATTGCTCTTATCCTCGTATCCTAACGTTCCGACGTCAAATATCTGACAATCTCTTGTATCTTTAAGGTTGAGTATGGCATATGGCTCATCGTTATAGTACATAAGCAGTTTCGCTACGCGTCCATTGTTTCTCCACACTTCTTCATTTTTAGTATATCCATTCAGAATCATGACTCCGGTTATCCTTGGACATGTTCCTGGGAAAGAATATAATAGATATTCACCTTCTTCATTATCTTCTTTGCCTTCTACCCATGCTGTTATGATGCTGAAATCATGTGCATTCTCCGCAAGATATTTCTCAGATAATGAACTGGATGCTGTTACTGTGTCAATTTGTCCTCCGCAGTACCAGCTGCATGCCGGGCTGTAGAAGTGCATCAGAACCTCGTCCCTCTCAGCAATTGCAATGATGTCCTTCTCCTTTTGGCTCATAGCCTTATAGTTGTCATAGTCATCATTGGCTGCTATTACAAGTTTTTCACATTGTACTAAGTCGATGTTGGGAACAGGAAGCAAAACTCGAGGCTCAAGTGTTTTTTCCTGCGCATTGATATACATGCCGAATGTGCAGCAAAGCAGGAGTATAGTAAGCCGTTTCATAGTAAATGATTTAATTATGAAAAGATAATGAATGTACGCGAAGTGGTTTGCAAAAATCGAACCATGAATCCACCCGATAATCCCAGTCCTGATGATTAGAGAGAGCAGCTTGAAATGAAATGGTGCGTCCACATCAGCAAGATTTTCGCAGAAAATCGCAGCAGAGGGGACGCCCGACCCGACCACGAGGCGTGAGATCCGTATGCCGGTAAGCGAATGGGCCAGCAGCCATATGGCACGCAGAACATTTTGCGGTAACCTGTACAAGCGCGTGAAGGATCCTAACATCGTTGCCTCAATGAGCGGACACATGGAATGCAGCAAGGCTTTTGCCCGATACCGTGAGATTGACAAGGATATAAAGCGCGGTGCACTGAAGGTCTTTGGAGCGATATGATTTATTCGGATTTATTGTTAGATTTGTGGAGAATTAAAACTTAAAGTTATGACAATGCAGGAATTAAAGATTTTTGAAGAAAAGCAGATCAGAACGATCTGGGATGAGGTGCAGGAAAAGTGGTATTTCAGCATTGTTGATATAGTACAGATTCTTACAGAAAGTAAGGATTATCTTACTGCACGAAAATACTGGAACAAGCTTAAGCAGAGGTTGTTGGCAGAGGGAAATGAAACGGTGACAAATTGTCACCAGTTGAAATTGAGGGCAGCAGACGGCAAATTGCGTTATTCTGATGTCGCTGATCTGGAACAGATGTTGCGCCTGATTCAATCAATCCCATCTCCAAAGGCCGAACCTTTCAAACGCTGGCTGGCACAGGTAGGAGCAGAAAGAATTCAGCAGATGCAGGATCCTGAACTCGGAATCCAGCAGTCCTTGATGGACTACAAGCGTCTGGGATATTCAGACAACTGGATCAATCAGCGACTCAAGAGCATTGAAATCCGCAAGGATCTCACGGACCAGTGGAAGGCTCATAACGTAGAGGAAGGGGTGGGCTATGCCACTCTTACTGACATCATCTATCAGGCTTGGGCTGGACTGACCGCAAGAGAGTATAAGCATCTGAAAGGGCTTCGTCAGGAGAATCTGCGTGATAATATGACCAATGAGGAACTTGTGATGAATATGCTTGCGGAACTGACCACTACAAACATAACAAAGGAAGAGCACCCTCAGACAATGAGCGAACACGCACATGTTGCAGCGAGAGGTGGATCGGTTGCAAGAGTGGCGAAGGAAGCCTTCGAAGAGCAGACAGGAAAGAAAGTCGTAAGTTCACTCAATATGAAACAGTATCTCGAATCCCAGCAAGCTAAGATTGATTTTGATGAGGACGAGCAGTAGTAGTTCGGTAGAAGTAGGGTGGAAATCGAATGTGGTAGGGTATAAAGTAGGGTAGAAATGGAAAAAGGTAGGGTAGAATTGTAAAATTTGCCAATCAGATAAATAATACAGAACTTTACGCTGTCACTCGTCCGGGTGGCGGCGTTCTTTTTATCATAAGATCGTCGAGGCGTTGAATTTAAAGTGAGAGAGAAATGACAGATCTTTTGACATTCATTGAGGCCACCAAAGGTACGAGCCTCAAAATCGAAGTGACAAGCAAGGACTTGCTGGAATTCGCAGATGCCCTCGTTGAAAGGGCGGCAGCAAAGGCAAGAGCGGAAATCGAGCGGCAGAGCGATGTCGAATACATCCCCAAGAAGGAGGCAATCGATCTTCTGGGCGTGTGTGTTGCGACCCTATGGCATTGGGCTCGTTCGGGCTATCTCGTCCCCGTCAAGCTCGGCCGAAGGGTGTTATACCGTCGTACCGACATCCAGCGGCTCCTGAACCGTTGATGCTTCTTTCAGCAAAGAGATGAAAAGGGAAAGGCTCAAGAATCCGTAGGTTCTTGGGCCTTTCCGGCGTTTATCAGCCGCATACTATCCGTCATGCCCGGCTCCGACCGGGCATCTTCCCTAAGTCCCCAAAAGCAAGATGTGCGTTCGTCAGACAAAGCCTTCCGAACTCCGATGCTTTCATCCTCTGAACTCGAAGAAAATGTGTCGCGTCATAGATGCATAGAACACATATGCACATATATGTGTTTGTGCGTTAGCGTATGTGCATATTGATGTGTTCGCATATTAACACATAAACACATTAGTGTGTTAACATACAAATATACTTTTATGTCTTTATACACATATGCATTTATGCGTTTATAACCACATAAAAATATAACCGTATAATCTTATAAAAATATGCACTAAAACCCTGGCTGTTACTCTCTAAATGTGTTACATCCATTCTGAAAATCGTGTTACATAATCGGTCAGCGATCTGAGAGACGTTAGTCCAGATTGCAAGATGTGTGTACGTGAACGAATATGACTAAAAAGATGTATATTTGACAAATTAATATGTATTGATATGGGAGAAGACAAACCGATTTTAGATCTTTTGAAAAGTACACCTAATATTTTAGGACAGGTGTATGCAGATGTTGCACAGCCGAGTGTTAAAGCTATAGGTGCGGCACTTGGTACTGTACTCGAATTTAGCACTTCATTTTTGCTTCCGGTTAAGTTGTTGAACGAAAAATTTAAACTAAATTTTACAAAAAGGTTGGAGGAATATAAAGAAAAATTGGAGCAGATTCCGGAAGAAAAACGTTGTGAAGTCCATCCTCAAATAGGTACTCCAATAATTGACAAATTGTCATATACGACAAATGATGAGATTGCAGATTTGTTTACTACCTTATTAGCAAATGCTTCTAACGTTGATATGGTTAATACAGCTCATCCTTCATTTGCTAATTTTATAGAGAGGCTGTCACCAGATGAGGCACGAATAATAAGATATCTGAATGGTCGTGACGATATTCAATACTGTCACTTTAAAGCTGATATATTGAATAGTACTGGCTTTAAAAATATATACGAATACTTAACTTTGGTTCCTTTAGAGGTGAGTCTAGACTATCCACAAAATATTAATGTATATTTCTCTAATTTGGTTAGCTTGGGCTTTATAGTCGATATGGTTAGCGTATATCGTGTGGATGACACAATTTATAATAAAATTATTAAAGAGTATGAGTTCGAGCAATTGAAGGCCATATTAGTCCCAGATAAACTTAAAAATCTTAGTGTAACAAAAAGTTATTTCAAAGTGACGGATATTGGTAAGTTGTTCATAAAGTCTTGCGTTAAATAAACAGATAGCCCTTTTCAAATGCTCCGGGATAGAAGAAGTTTGATTCTCTGTCCCGGAATTTGATTATGATGTATTTGTCATCAAGGGACATTACTGTGCCGGGGCCGAGGCTCTTGTGGGAGACGGTGTCACCTATGGAGATTTCCTTCCAGGACTTTGCTGTCTGTGGTTCTTCTACAGCAGCTATAGGATTGTCGTCAGTCTCAGAGGCCGTAGTTAGGACATCTTCCGAAACCGACACTTCTACCACTGGCTCCGCCTTGATCTTCTGCGTGTCAATGACGGTATCCCATCCGCCGATCATACGGCCGTCGTGAGTGCTGATGCCGGTATATTCGAGGCTGTCGTCCTCATATCTCTTGAACTTATAGACAGCATCGTTCATCAGTTCGCTATTGAATACGTTGAGGCTTACAAGCAGACTGAAATCCTTGAGGGTAAGTCCCGTGACCTTCCTGAACAGTTCCGGTTCCAACTGCATTATGACATCCTTCAGGCAGTATTCGCGATAGTCTGTCAGATACATAAAGACAGGGATACGTGTTGCAAACTTTATGAGTTTCTCCTGTATCTCCTTCCTCTTGCTCTTGTATTCCTTCTCTTCCTCTGACAGTTGCTTCTTCTCTTTCGGTGTGATGTCTTCTCCTTTAGTCTTCTTTACATTCCTGACGTACTCGGACTTGTTGATGATGGTCTCGATGTCGGAATTGAGCGAACGGAATCCCTCGATGCTCATCAGTGCCCTCATTGCCTCAGGCCAGGAAAAGAAATCCGAGGAACAAGACCTTGCACCAAATAAGAAACGATGTCCAAGACTATAGAATTATAATATTATAAACATATAAATCCCAGACAATTATGGCAAAGCAAAATAACTCACTCACAGAACTCCAAGCCCTTGAAGGCATTTATGAACATCTTTCGACTATCGACGATCTTGCGAAGGAAGTCGGAATGATTTCAACAAGATTACGGAAGATAGAAAAATAGTTGAAAGAACCGGTGAATATTACGGATCCGATACTCTCTCAGGATTTGACCAGAGATACCTGCATTTATGGAGCCTTGGCGAAGTCTATGGAAACGTGCCTGAAAGTAAAAGAGCAGAATGGTAAGCTGAACGATATTACTTTAGAGATAAAGCAGATTGAGTCTTTATTGGAGAGTGTTAAGCACGAGCAACAATTCCTAAATAATTTTCAAAGCGATTTACAAACTGCTTTAATAGAGATGAAATCCCAATGCCATTTTTATGTTCACTTTATATCTGGATGTGAAGTTGTATCATTCGTTGCGGTCTTGTTGCTAAATTTCTTTAATTCCTGACATTTATGGTCAATATAAAATTCTTATCTTTGAAAATTCAACCCACTAAATATGATAACTGGCGAAATCAAAAGTCGCATTGACGCGATTTGGGATGCTTTCTGGACAGGAGGTATTACCAATTCTATAACTATATTGGAGCAGATGACCTATCTGTTCTTCATGAAGATGCTTGATGATGCACAGAAGACAAAGGAGGCAAATGCATCATTTATGGGTGTCGAGGTAAAGGACCCTACATTCAAGTCTGGAATGTGGAAGAATCCTGATACCGGAATGGATGTTCCTTATGACAATCTTCGTTGGTCCGTATTCAAGAACAAGGAAGCAGAGGAAATGTACCGCATCATCAGTCGTGATGCATTTTCGTTCATCAAGAACCTCAATACCGGAAAGGAGTCAGCATACAGCAGATTCATGTCTAACGCAACATTCCTTATTCAGAACCCAAGGACACTTGTTAAGGTTGTGGAGGGTATTGATGCCCTTGATATGAACAACCGTGATACTATGGGTGATGTATATGAATATGTTTTGGGCAAGATGGCAGCATCTGGCAATAATGGTCAGTTCCGTACACCAAGACATATCATCAAGATGATGGTTGAAATGATGCAACCTACCCTGAAAGATAGTATATGTGACCCTGCTATGGGTTCTGCTGGTTTCATCGTGGAAAGTGCGAAGTATATTCAGGAACACTATAAGTCAGAACTGTTGCAGAAAGCAAATGCAGAACATTACAAGAATGGTCTTCTACATGGATTCGATACTGATACAACAATGCTTCGTATCGGTGCCATGAACCTTATGCTTCATGGTGTAGATAATCCTGATGTAGAGTATAAGGACAGTCTTTCAACTGACAATACCGATGAGAATAAATACACCTTGTGTCTTGCGAATCCACCATTTGCAGGCAGTCTGGACTATGATGCAGTAAGCAAATCTATCCTTGCTATCACCAAGACCAAGAAGACCGAACTGCTGTTTATGGCACTGTTCGTAAGAATGTTGCAGATGGGTGGTAGATGTGCTTCTATCGTTCCTGATGGTGTTCTTTT
>JBGVCR010000017.1:0-3840 GCA_045118995.1 Candidatus Cryptobacteroides sp. | reverse complement strand
GCCTATCAAGGTACTGCAGAACTGGGTGGCTTCCGACAGGGCTGCAATCAATCTGATTCTTAAGTCCGGGGCAAAGGGAGCGTGGAATGGAGTGGTTCAGGCTGGAGCCGGTTATCAGCCGGTTCTGTGGAATGGAGAAGTTACTCCAATGTTCTTCGGAAAGAATTTCCAGACGATTATGACCTATAAGACGAATAACATTGGTGACGATGTTGCACGGGAACTGGAGTCTTCTATGGGAATTGGCTGGGATGCAGAGAGGTTGACAGGTATTCAGGAAGCGGGCAATCCTCCTGTTAATGAAAGGCTCTACTTGAACAATAACATTCATTCGGTTTCTATAAACACTATCAATAAGACCGGAGAAGATTCCGATCTGACTGTCAATGCCTATTACATTCACGATAACAGAAATCAGGCAGCAGAGAACAGGACATCGTATTTCATTCCTGGACAGAACCCGCTTGACATTTATGAGAACATTGATGCTGAAAGCATTTCAGATAGGATGCAGGTGGCGCTTCAGTTCAGGAACAATGCAAACAAGAACTACCTGAATAACCGGCTTTCTTTTAACGGAAGCTGGAACAGGAACAATGGCGTTGTTGCCGATGGCGATCAGGAGATTTCTCAGGTGCACAGGCAGCCGAGGATTACTGTTGACAATGATTTCAGGATGATCCGCAGGTTCGGCAAGTGGCAGATGGATTTTGTGTCGAACACAGACTATAACAGACTTACTTCCGAGTTGCAGGTGAAGCCTATGGTCTTCTCTCAGTTCTTTGATGAAGCGAAAGATGGTACCAGACAGCATATAGAGGCTGAGAGATTCAGGACGGAGAATTCAGTTTCTACTTCATATAGTGCGGGATTTTGGAACTTTTATCTCAAGGGCGGTGTCAATGCTCATATTGAGAACCTGAACACAGTTCTTTCGCCTTTGAATGGTGTCGGGAGTGTTGCGGACAGTCTGATGAATGACTGCAGGTGGAGAATGTTCGATGTGTCTTTGCAGCCCCAGGTAGCATATTCGAAGCATAGTTTCAATATGTCGTTTGTAAGTCCGTTGGAGGTGGCTGTAATCAATGGTAGGAATCATTATCTCGCCAGGCCTTCGGTATATATGAACTGGAAGATCAGCTATAATCTGAAGATGTCGGCGTATGGAGCATACAATATGAATCTTGGAGATTTGTATGACAGTTATAGCGGGTATATAATGAGAGATTATAGATCTGTGAGCAAGAAGGAGGGTAACAGCGCCAGGACCGGCACGCAGAACTACGGTCTGGATATGTCATATTCGAATCCGGCAAGTGCCTTGTTCGCTTCGGCTGATGTGTCTTATTTCAGGTCAAATAGGAGCCAGACAGTAAACAATCTGTATGAAGGAGATTCCTTTATTGCGGAGGCGATCGAGAGGGATAATGTGTCGTCGGGACTGTCTGCGAACGGAAGGGTAAGCAAGCGTTTCAGTGCGATTTCAACTACGGTCAGCTTGAACGGAGGATGGTCAAGGAACTGGAGCGAGACGATGGTGCAAGGAGAGGTTACTCCTGTGACTATAGACAGGTACAATGTCGGAGGTTCGTTGAACTCGAATATCGGCAGATATGTGATCTTTGATTATTCTGGAAGCTATTCGGTGCATTCGGTCGATGGCTACAATTCGGTAGATCCTGTGGGAACTCTGAAGCAGAACGCTGCTTTGAATTTTGTAATTGCGAAGAGAGTGCTGATGAATGTCGGTGCAGAGCATTATTTCTGCGGCGAGATTCAGGGAGAGGACAGGAATATGGTCTTCATGAATGCGTCAGTTTCGTATAAGTTCAAGAGACTTGAGTTTATCCTTGAGGGAAGGAATCTGCTTGACAAGAGGTCGTTCAGTGCGATTGAGTATTCTGATACTTTCTGCTATGCTTATGCGTATGAATTGAGGCCGTTGTCGGTTATTTTTAAGGTTAGATTTAGTTTGAGATAGGCATGGATAATAGAGATACATTGCTTGATGGCATTAAGGAGCAGGAACAGCTTAAGGACAGCCGGAATGAGTTCATCGAGAATCTGCTGGCTGCTTTCGAGAAGGATCACCCGGAGTTCATAGAGCATCTGAAGGAGTGCGGGCTTGATGAGGAGGAGATTCGGTATTGCTGTCTGGAGGTGCTGGGGGTTAAGGAATAGTAGTATTCAGATAAGTTTTCGTCTTATGTATGGATCATTGTCGCTTTTGTTGTATGCGGCATCTATGGAGTCAACATCTTCGGAGAACTGATCATCCTCGGTATGATCTATTTTGTCATCACCTTCCCAAAGTTTGTGAACAGGCATTTGCCTAAGGAGTAATTCTTTATGAACATGAAACGAATCATAACAATCCTTATAGTCCTAATAGTTACCTCAGGAAGTGCATTTGGACAAGAGACAATGGCAGAAGATTTGTCCGGATGGACAAACGAGTGGAAATATGCTTTCTCTAAAGAAGGTGTGAAGGAATGGAAACCGGAATTTACTGCTAGGTACTATGCAGGCCTTTTCACTACAGGGCCAATGATTACAGGTGGCGTAAGAGTTGATGAAAAGCGTTCCTTTGCATTATTTGTATCCTAAGGTGACACATATGTTGACCATGCTCCAGGGGATATATACTCTATCCGTGCAGGCCTAAACTTCCGAAGATATTGGCACTTAGGCCAACATAAGAGATTTGCATTCTATAGTGACCTATATGCTGGTGCAGCATGGATCTACAAAGTTGAAGGCAAGTATCATATGAATATGCAAACAGGAGAACAGTGGGAGGTTCTTGATGAAAATCCTGGAGATATGTGGTATGTTGCCGGTTGGCAGCCGGGAATCAGAGTCAGGTGTTACAAGAATCTTCATTTGTTTTTGGGCCCAACTATAGCTACCGACTGCCTTGGACTTCATCTGGGAATTGGTTTCTAAATTTGAATTTGAGCATCACAAATGATTTGGTTGTAGCATCCACAACATAGGACTAATACATTAAATATGAACACCAAAAAGATTATATTGATTTCAGTAATTGCACCTGTTTTAATTATTGTTGGAGTTGTATTGCTCGTTCTCGGCTCACTTCCAGTAGAGAATAACGTAGAAGGAAATAATCTCGTAGTAAACTTCGTTATTGGAAAGAAGACAATTGATATATCCGACGCTGTAGTTATGCCTATACCTGAAGATGTCAACCATAACATAATTCGCGTAGGTGGTACCAGTGTTGGCAAGAAGCATTCTGGCAACTTTATGAATACAAAAACTAAGGTTAAGTATCAGTTTTATCTTACAGGAAAGGGAAAGAGGACTTACTTTGAAATCGGTAATGAGAAATATCTTGTTGACGGTATTGATCTTAAATAATGACAAAATATAGCTATGAAACGAATCCTAACAATCTTGGCAGCAATGATCTGCCTCTGCTCTTGCGAGAAGCAGGGACAATCACATTGGCTCCATAATATGTGGAGCGGTGAATATGACATTACAATGACCAATAACGATACTGGGGAGAAGGAACCGCATGTTGGCGTTATCTCATTGGAGTTTTCTGACGACAGATCAGAATGTGTCGTTCAGGGAGGTGTAAAGGACCATTACACAGTAACAAGGAAGACATACAAGGCATATCTGAATGAAACCGAAAAGATCTTCGTCCTTAATGAAGGTGACTATGACTCAAGGATTCTCTACTGGGGACATATCACATCGGGCGGTAAATGTATCTTGAACTTCTACAGAGACGAAGAACTTATAACGGTGGAACTTGTCGCGCACAAACTTGAGTAAATAAATCGGGATTTCTATGAAACGAATCTTAAC
>JBGVCR010000016.1:0-31462 GCA_045118995.1 Candidatus Cryptobacteroides sp. | reverse complement strand
CCCATTCCGAACAGAGAAGTTAAGCTCACCATCGCCGATGGTACTGCCCCACCAGGTGGGAGAGTAGGTAGCTGCCACTTTTTCATACGACACCCTGTCATCATCCGATGACGGGGTGTTTTCGTATGCAAAAGTGGCAGCATCACTGTCCTGTGAGATTCTTTTTTTATTATATTTGCTAGTTCTTGATTCTAATATTGATGTAATATGCGCAGAATTTTATTGTATCTACTTCTTTTGGCGGTGATGTGCTCGTGCTGTAATGACATCGTCATCGATGAGAAATGGCTTGAAGATAATTATTCAAAGACTGAGGCCATGGTTACCATGCGTGATGGAGTCAAGTTATATACTTCTGTTTATCAGCCTGTTGATTCTGATGACCGTCCTGTTCTTCTTGTGCGTACTCCATATTCTTGCGCGCCTTATGGAGATGGATGGAAAGGTGATCTGACAGAATATATGACAGAATTCCTCAGGAATAAGTATATTCTTGTCTTTCAGGATGTCCGTGGCAGATATATGAGTGAAGGAGAGTATGAGAATGTGAGACCATATAATCCAGATAAGTCGGGCACTGAAATCGATGAGGCATCTGACACCTATGATACTATAGAGTGGCTTCTTGCAAATACAGATAATAATGGATGTGTAGGTGTTACCGGTATGTCATATCCGGGATTTTATGCGACAATGGCAGCCTTATCAGGTCATCCTGCTCTTAAAGCTGTCTCTCCTCAGGCTCCTATTCTCGACTGGTTCAAGGGAGATGATGTCCATCATAACGGAGCGTTGATGCTGATCGATATATATTCATTCGCTCCATATATGTTCAAGAAACATGATAATCCCGTGGAAGAAGACCATGGATTGCCGTCTCCGATCGGACCAGATGCCTATAGCTGGTTCCTGGACAAATTGACTCCTGCCAATATGACGGCTGCCCTTCCTGATACATTGCAATTCTGGAATGAGATTCTCGCTCATCCTGATTATGATGGATATTGGAAAGAAAGATCCTTGGAGCCGTATCTGAAAGATATCGAACCAGCTATACTTGTAGTAGGTGGAGAGTTTGATACTGATGACTGCTATGGCGCATTGAATACATACAAGCTTATAAGAGAGAATTCACCGCAGACTGATCTGCACTTTGTCTACGGTCCTTGGACTCATGGCGGATGGCATAATTCTGATTATGAGGGACTTGGCGATAGGAAGTTCGGGGAAAATCTGTCAAGATATTTTATGGAGAAAATCGAATATCCGTTCTTCAGATATTATCTGGAAGGTAAGGGTAAGAGACCAGAGCCAGTATATCTTTTTGCATCAGGATCGGAAGAATGGCAGGTTATGGAAAAATGGCCTGCGGATGGAATTGACTATACTCCTTTATATCTTTCAGAGAATTCTTCGTTGTCTTTTGACCAACCTCTTGAGCTTCAATCATCTGCCACATACATTTCAGATCCTTTATCACCAGTTCCTTTCATGGAAGATGCAAGCAGAAGGAATAATGCCTATATGGTTGCAGATCAGACTTTTGCCTCGATGCGTTCTGATGTGTTGACGTATACATCACCGGTGATTGAAGAAACTTTGAAACTTCATGGACCTTTGCAGGTTAGACTTGATCTTGCCATTTCATCAGAGGATGCTGATATTGTCGTGAAATTCATTGATGTGCATCCTGACGGTTATCAGATGCTTGTCAGGGGAGATGTCTTTCCTATACGATATCGTTATGGATATGACAAGCCGGTCAAAGCGAATCCGGGTGAAGTCTTACATCTTGAATTCACGATGAATGACATTGCTCATTGGGTTTTGCCAGGACATAAGATGATGGTTCAGATTCAAAGCAGCTGGTTCCCTTTGGTGAATCTTAATCCACAGACTTATCTGACTGATATATATGAGGCCGATAGGGAGGATTATATATCTTCTGAAATAACTATATATCATCAGAAGGATGCCACATCACATATTGTTTTGCCTATACTCAGATAATATGGAATTATTTTTGTAATATTAAGGCGGTTTTATAAAAGAAAATTGAAATGAAGATACAAAAGATACATGCTCGCGAAATCCTTGATTCGCGTGGCACCCCTACGGTTGCAGCAGAAGTTATACTTGATTCAGGTGCAAGAGGCTCTGCCTCAGTACCTTCCGGTGCATCTACCGGAGAAAATGAGGCGATTGAACTTCGCGACGGAGATCCTGCAAGGTATTTTGGCAAGGGCGTCCTCAAGGCTGTAGAAAATGTCAATGAAATAATTGCACCTGCCATAGTAGGTCACAATGTTTTCGAACAGATGACAATCGATCGTCTGATGTGTGAGATGGACGGCACTCACAATAAGTCCCGTCTTGGAGCAAATGCTCTTCTTGCAGTCTCACTTGCTGTCGCAGATGCTGCAGCATCTTGTATGAAAGTTCCTCTGTATCACTATCTTGGAGCACCGAACTCAAATGTGCTTCCTGTTCCTATGATGAATATCATCAATGGAGGTTCTCATAGTGACTCTCCGATTGCATTTCAGGAATTCATGATCAGGCCAGTGGGTGCTCTGACATTCAGGGACGGTCTTAGAATGGGAGCGGAAGTATTCCATAGCTTGAAAGGAGTCTTGATAGAAAGGGGATTGAGTACCGCCGTCGGAGATGAAGGTGGATTCGCGCCTCTTCTGGATGGAACTGAAGATGCGCTTCAACTCATTATCAAGGCAATAGAAAAGGCGGGATATCTTCCTGGCAGAGATGTCACTTTGGCCCTTGATTGTGCATCTTCGGAATTTTATTCTGACGGAATATATGATTATACGATTTTTGAAGGTGCTAAAGGACGTAAACTTGGAAGAGAAGAGCAGATAGATTACCTGAAATATCTGGTTGATAATTATCCGATTGATTCCATCGAAGATGGTATGTCTGAAAACGACTGGCTTGGCTGGGAGATGATGACGAAAGAATTAGGTGATAGATGCCAGCTTGTGGGTGATGACCTTTTTGTAACCAATGTGGATTATCTGGCCAAGGGTATCAAGACAGGATGTGCCAATGCTATTTTGGTGAAGCTCAACCAGATAGGAACACTTACCGAGACACTCGAGGCGATTGCGATGGCCCAGCGTCATGGATATAAGGCCATCATCTCTCATCGCTCCGGTGAGACTGAAGATACTTTCATAGCTGATCTGGCGGTGGCGACAAACAGTGGACAGATCAAGACCGGTTCCTTGAGCCGTTCTGAAAGAATTGCGAAGTATAACAGATTGCTCAAGATAGAAGAAGAGCTGAAAGGACGTTCTGTTTATGGGCTCACTTTCTAAAATTGGATAAAAAGATGCAGAAAAATCACTTTTTTCTTGGTGGTTTCAGAAAAAAGTGCCATATTTGCATCCGCAATCCAAAAGGGGGTATAGCTCAGTTGGCTAGAGCACCTGCTTTGCAAGCAGGGGGTCGTCGGTTCGACTCCGACTATCTCCACAAAAAAGACCTGATCAATCGATCAGGTCTTTTTCGTTTTATTACGGTTTCACTATCGCGACATATCCTCCTGTAGAGTTCAGGTTTACCTTTATCGGCTTTCCTGCTTTGACCGTAACGGTCTTTTTGATGACGTCTGTCGGATTCTTGCCGTCTGACCAATATGTGATGACATAACTGCCTTCACCCAGGAAAGACGTGTCTATCGTTACGCTGCGCTTGGTGCTGTTGTTCATGATTCCTATGAACCACTCGTCTGCGCTTCGCTTTGCCATTGCGATGTATTCCTCAGGTGCTCCGCCTATGAATCTTATTTCATCCCACTGAGTGTGCACGAGCTTAAGAAAATCAGAACCTGCCTGTCCGCTGATATGAGTCGGATGATCGCAGACTACAGTAAGCGGGCTTTCATAAATGACGAACTTCGACAGTTCTGCACAACGTGTATTGGGAACAAGTGCAGGCTGCTGTGCCTTGTGATTCTCAGCCGTTACATTGAGAAATCCTCCAGGTGTGTAATCCATAGGTCCGGCAAGCATACGGGTGAATGCCAGCTTTACATTGTGGTCTGCTGTTATTCCCGTACCCCATTTGTTATATTCGTTACCCATTACACCCTCACGTGTCATCATGTTTGGCCATGTTCTTTCTATTCCGTCTGGCTTGTATGCTCCGTGCAGATTCACCATAAGCTGGCATTTTGCAGCTTCTTCTATGATGCGGCGGTACCAATTGACCATATACTGGTCCTGACGGTCCATGAAGTCGATCTTTATACCTGCCACTCCCCATTTCTGATAAAGCTTGAAGGCTTCCTTGTATGCGTCGTTCCTGTTTACATCGCTGCTGTACAGCCATAGCCATATACGCACTCCTTTTTCTTTTGCATATCTCAATATCTCAGGCATGTCAAGCTGGGGAGCTGGTTTGGTGATGTCAGCCTTAGCTTCGTTATATGGTCCGTACCACTGCCAGTCTATGAGCATATATGGCCAGCCCTGGGCAGAAGCAAGGTCAATGTACTCCTTTATCACATCCATTTCCATCTTGACTTCTCCGCTCCACCAGTGATCCCAAGCGCAAAGACCTGGTTTTATCCATTCAGTGTCTTCAATCGCACATGGAGGATTGAGCGTACGTATGATCTCGCTTTCTATGAACTGACCAGGATTGTCGCCGATGAGGATCACTCTCCATGGGGTGGTGATTTCGTCGTCAAAGCGTGCCTTTACATTGTCATATCCCGGTATAGGAGACAGCATCGTCTGCAGACGACCGTCTTTTGCTCCAAGGAAAAAGCCCGGGTAATTGTCGACATGGGCTTCTGTGATGGCAAGCCATTTCTGCGGGCCTGCTTCGGCAAGGAGCGGAAGACCTATTACTGCTTCTTCCTTTATGCCGGTGACGGCTGTCTTGAAGAATTCCTTCTCCTGGGAAGTCACGTGACCTTCGTAATCCGCTACCCATGCATGTGCTCCATCAGGAAGGCAGAAACCTGTCATCTCTTGGGAAATCTCGCGTGTTACAAGTCGATGGTCGTCGTAGAGGTGGTAACGGAAGGCTACACCTCCGTCAAATACCTTTACTTCCATGTCCATTTTTCTACGGAGTCCTCCGGTTTCCTGAAGCTTAAGTGTAGTCTCATTCCATGCAGAATGAACCTTGTCGTGTTTGTTTTTCACCACGGGAATCCATTCCTCGCTCATGTATCTGGAAGTCGGCTTCTCTGTCAGCGTGAAGCCTCCTGTCATAGGTTCTTCAGCTACGAATTCAAAGCCAAGTGGCGATTTGTCCACGAGTGTTTCGCCGTTGAAAGTGATCCGGTAGCTGAGGACAGAACCGTTGTCCACCGTCATTGCGATGCGTCCGTCGGGTGATGAGACGTCTGTTTGCTGTGCGATTGCCGGTAAGCAAAGAAGTAATGCTGCAATCGTGCTGAAGATTTTGGTTTTCATATTGTCAGTGTTTATAAGGTCTTTTTGTGAATTTTAAAAATTCGAGATGGCTGATTATAGTCGTGCAGATGTTTTCTGATGTCGTGGATGGGTTCATTGCCGTTGCCAGTTCCTGCTGGGTCGTCGGCCTCGGCTGGATCGGAAGGATTGAAACGAATCCGCTGTCGCAAATGGCTTCCTGGCTTAGATCGACCACTCCTGCAATGGCAAGAACGGGTATGTCTTTGACGGCTGCCCGGCTCAAGACTTTTGACGGCAGTTTGCCGCAGAAAGTCTGGCTGTCTATCCTGCCCTCTCCGGTTATGATCAAGTCTGCATCTTCTATGATTTCGTCAAATCTTACGGTATCCAGGACTAGATCGGCTCCTTTGTTCAATCTGCTGTTCAGGAATGTGTATAAGGCCCCTGCCGTACCACCTGCAGCTCCGGATCCATTGACCTTTCCCAGGTCAATGCCATAATCTCTCATGATTATGGAGGCGAATGACCGCATGCCGTTTTCCAGGATTTCCATATCGGAATCAGAGGCCCCTTTCTGAGGTGCGAATATCTTGGTGGCCCCGTTATCTCCGTAAAAAACCGTATCAACGTCGCAGGCTGATGTGAATGATGAGCCAATAAGCTCAGCTGGAACCTCGCTCGCATCAATGCCGGCAATATCTCTCAGTCTCTTTCCACAGCAGCCGTTTACAGCCCTGCCCGCATTGTCCACAAATCGGAATCCCATCGCCTCCAGCATACCGGTGCCACCGTCGTTGGTGGCGCTGCCTCCGAGTCCGATTATGAATCTTCTGCATCCTCTGCTGAATGCATCCATGATCATTTGCCCAGTTCCGAAAGTAGAAGTCTGCAGCGGATTCAGTTCGTCGGTGGAAAGAAGCGTAAGACCGCTGGCCTGGGCCATCTCGATTATGGCAGACGGGCCGTCTTCATCTTCGTATATGGCGTATTTTGCTGAACAGGTACGTCCAAGAGGGTCATTGACTTTTATATTGACCCATTCGCATGACCGAGTGTATGCTATCGCCTCGCATGTGCCTTCGCCTCCGTCTCCCATCCCGAGGCATATTATTTCGCAGGAAGGGTATGTCTTTCGGATTCCGGCAGCTGCTGCCTCGGCAACCTCGGTGGATGAGAGGGAACCCTTGAAGGAATCTGATGCTATGACGATTTTATTCATTGGACCGCTAGTGCTGACTTTGCGATGCAAATATAATAAAAAAGGTCAGCATTTCTGCTGACCTTTGGTAGTCGGTAGGGGAATCGAACCCCTATTGCAAGATTGAGAATCTTGAGTACTAACCGTTATACGAACCGACCGTGATACTGTTCTTATCGTTTGGGATTGCAAAGGTACGCATTTTTTTGTTACTTCCAAATTTTTCTGCAACTTTTTTTGCGAAAAAATGCAATTATTTCAAAAAAACGAAGAAAACTGCCATGATAAGGCAGAAAAATGCCGCGAAATGATTCCATTGAAGGCTCTGTCCCTTGAACATTACAGTGACAAGTACTGTGAATACTGTCAGTGAAATCACCTCCTGGATGATTTTCAGCTGCATCAGATTGAAAGGACCGCCGTTTTCGACGAAACCGATTCTGTTGGCCGGAACCTGGGCGCAATATTCGAGGAATGCGACTCCCCATGAGAAGAGGATCACTACGATGAGAGGCCAGCCTGATGAGATTTTCATCTCCTGCAGCTTCAGATGTCCGTACCAGGCGAATGTCATGAAGACGTTCGAGGCTATAAGGAGTAAGATTGTCCAGATCGCTTTCATAGGAACTTGTTTGATTAGGCTGCAAAAGTAATATTAAATTTGTAATTGCTGGCATAAAACTTTAAATTTGCAAGATTGCGAAAAAGAAAAATTATGACACTTATCAAATCAATATCAGGTATTCGCGGAACTATAGGCGGTGCTCCGGGCACTTCGCTTACTCCGCTTGACATTGTTAAATTTACATACGCTTATTGCGAAAAGATGAAGGAGCGCCGTCCGAAGAAGGCAGAAGGGGAGAGATATAAGGTCGTGGTAGGAAAGGATGCACGCCTTTCCGGCGATATGGTAGAGCAGCTTGTTTGTGGAACTTTGGTCGCATGCGGCGTTGATGTGGTCAAGGCCGGATTCGCTTCGACTCCTACGACAGAGATGGCTGTTGTTTTCGAACAGGCCGATGGCGGAATCATCCTTACTGCTTCTCATAATCCCAAGCAGTGGAATGCCCTTAAGCTTCTTAATGAAAAAGGTGAGTTCCTCAACGCTGAAGAGGGTGCTGCCATTTTGGAATGCGCTGAGAAAGAGGAGTTCGCTTTCGCTGATGTGGATTCACTCGGAGATATTGAAGAGAAGGATTTCACAGATCAGCATCTTGATGCAGTCCTTGCGCTGCCGGCAGTCGATGTGGAGGCTGTCAGAAATGCTCATTTCAAGGTGGCCCTCGATGCTGTCAATTCGGTCGGTGGCATCATCATGCCGCGACTCCTGGAAAGAATGGGTGTCGAGTGCATCTGTGTCAATTGTGAACCGACCGGAGAATTCGCTCATAATCCTGAGCCGCTTCCGGCTAATCTTACAGAACTTTCCGATGCGGTAAAGGTCAATAATGCCGATCTGGGTATTTCTGTGGATCCTGATGTGGACCGTCTTGCGCTTATCTGTGAGGACGGACAGCCATTCGGTGAGGAATATACCCTTGTCAGCGTTGCCGATTATCTTTTGAGCAGAGTATATAATGAGGCACTCGAGACAGGCAAGTCAATGGAAGAGATCACAGCTCCATACCTGATGACTACATCTTCGAATCTGTCTTCTTCAAGAGCTCTTCGTGACGTTACCGAGCAGTATGGCGGTGATTATTATGCTGCTGCTGTCGGTGAGGTCAATGTCACTACTAAAATGAAGGAGTGCGGATGCCTCATCGGTGGTGAAGGCAATGGAGGTGTCATTTACCCTGCACTACATTACGGACGTGATGCGATGGTGGGTGTAGCGCTTTTCCTGACCAATCTCGCTTATAAGAATATAAAGGTGTCTGAACTTCTTGCGACTTATCCTAAGTATGTCATAGCAAAGAACAAGATCGAACTTTCAGACAGTGCCCTTATCGACAGAATCCTGGAAGAAGTGAAGTCGGTATATGCCAGCGAAGATATTAATACCATCGATGGAGTGAAGATCTCTTTTGAGGACCGCAAGGAGTGGGTACATCTTAGACGTTCCAATACAGAGCCGATCATCAGAATATATGCAGAGGCGGCGACCAAGGAAGCGGCCGATGCCCTGGCACAGCAGATTATCGATATTGCAGAGTCTATCATTAAATAGAAGATTCCCGGTCAGGCCGGGAATGACGAAGAATTATGTTTTCATTCAGAACGACTTCATTGGAAGAACAGCTTGACAAGGCCCTTCATGAGGGCAAGGTCGGCTGTTTCTGCACCCAGAACTGCTGGGATACCCAGCGCGGACGATATATGTACGATATTTTCCGTGAAAGAGGCAATCTGTCAATAATTTTCAACCCGCGTGACACTGAGCTGACACCTCTTACCAATCATATCGAATTCTCTGAAGATGCGCTGAAGGGATTGAATGCCGTGGTAGTGGAGATTCAGGATGTAGGAGCAAGATATTTCAATTATACGAAAGATGTGTTCCGTCTGATGGATGCTCTCAAGGCAATGAAAGACGATGCTCCGTCAATGTATGTGGTCGATCACAACAACCCTGCGGGACGTATTGTCGAAGGCACGATGCCGTCCTCTGTAATGGAGGTCAATGTGCCGAAAGTAGCTCATCGTCATGGTCTTACTTTGGGAGAGCTTGCCAATCTCTATTATCATGAGATCGGAGCCAAATTCGCTCTGCACGTGATATCTGCGCTTGCTACGGATTCCAACCATCAGCTGATGCCTTGGACAATCGCTCCTGCTTCCGATATACCGGGCTTGTTCACTTGCGATATGTACAGCGGAGGCGGATTGTGGAACAATACCAATATCACGCCCGGTATCGGAACAGCTCGTCCGTACGAGTATTTCGGAGCTCCTTTTGTAAAGACGGGCGGTCGTGATATTGTCCCTGTGGCTGAAGGAGTAATGCTCCGTCCTTGCTCGTTCACTCCGTCGTGCGGTCGTTATGCAGGCCAGAAATGCTATGGTTATCAGCTTATGCGTGAGCCTGGAGTAGAGTATCATTCGCTGATGCATACTCTTCAGATGATCAGATTCTTCAAATCGGAATATGAGGATTTCCGTCTCGAAGACGGATTCGAGGCGAAGCTTTCTGACCAGGTGCTTCTTGATTATATCAATGGAACCGTAACTTGGGAAGAAGCCCGCGAACATATCAAGGTCGAAGAGCAGAAATGGATCCGCAAGGCTAAAAAGTTCAGTCTTTATGAGGATCAGCCTTATAGAATTAAATAAAAAAGCTTGTTTGTTTGAAATAAAAACCGTACATTTGCGCCGCAAATTTAGTTAACTAATAATTTATAACGTTATGAAGAAAGGTATACATCCCGAAACCTACCGTCTTGTAGCTTTCAAGGATATGTCAAACGACCAGGTGTTCATCACTCGCTCATGCGCGAACACTAAGGAGACCATCGAGATCGAGGGCGTTGAGTACCCAGTAGTAAAACTTGAGATCTCTAACACATCTCACCCATTCTACACAGGTAAGATGAAGCTTGTCGATACAGCAGGTCGTGTTGATAAATTCTATCAGAGATACGCAAAGAAGAAGTAATTCTTCCAAGACATACAGGTACAGACGGCTCGCAGGATACTGCGGGTCGTTTTTTTATGCTCTTTAATAACTGTTGGCTGATGTACACAGTGTCATCTGTTCTTCGGTGACCGGATGAGTGAATGAGATTTCATATGCATGCAGGTGCAGACGTGGGGCAGGCGAGCCTCCGTACAGGAGATCTCCTGCGATGGGATGCCCAAGTCCCAGAGTATGAGCAGAGTGGACGCGCAGCTGGTGGGTGCGGCCGGTATGAGGATGAAAGACAATGTCAATGCTGCCGTCACTTCTGACTGCTGTTACTTCGTAAGCGGTTATGGCGTCCTTACCCTGCAGAGGGTCCACTTTCTGTCGTGGTCTTTCGTCGTAGTCTGCACTCAGTGACAGGAGGATTTCTCCTTTGTCGCCGGCCTTGACAGGCTGTCCTTCTGAGGCTTTGGAAAGCCGGGCATTATATGTTTTGGAAATGCTGTGCTGCTCGAACTGTTTCTGCAGGGCTATAGAAGATCCGATATTCCTGGCAAACAGGATTATTCCGGAAGTGTCCATGTCCAGGCGATGTACCGGGTGGATTTTCTGCCCGTAAAAAGTGCAAAGCCATTCCTCGAGCGATTTCTTGCCGTCCAGTCCAAGGACCGAAGGCATCCCGGAAGGCTTGGAGACTGCGACTATATGTTCGTCTTCAAATATGATCTCAGGTTTTCCGCAGATCTGATCGTTGTCTGATTCTATGCTCAAGCCTTGAAGCATGTATTCCAGCAGAGGACCGCATTTGCTGGTGCAGGAAGGATAGAAATGTCCCTGTGTCCGGACTGCGGTTTCGGGAGAACGCCCATACCAGAACTCTCCCATGGCCAATGGCTTCAGACCATTCCGGTATGCGTATTCCAGAAGTTTCGGTGCTGCACATTCTCCGGTGCCTCCGGGAGGAGTGAGCCCCGACCTTTCGAAAATCTCGCCGATGCTGGAAGATTCTCCAAGTGCGTTATGTACAATATATTGGCTGAAGATCCATTTCTGAAGCGCATCGGACATTTCTGCGCGGTGGCTCTTCATTCTCTTCAGCTCTTCCTGAATTGTCCTTATATCCTCTTTGAGTGTGCTGATGTTTTCTTCCCATCCGAGTTTCAGCCTTTTGAGTTCAGCTTTTTCGAACTGGCTCTCGCGGATCAGTTCTCTCAGTCTGGAAGGGTCGGATGTTTCGCTGCGTATTTCATCCCTTTCTCTCTTTGAAATGGCCATACGGGCCTTCAGGAGCCCGATTTCTTCATCTCTGCGTGTCTCTGCCAGAGTTAATTCCAGTTTCAGGGAATTGAAAGCCGGTCCCTTTTCCAGAGCGTCGATGGAATTGTTCACCGCTGTGATTTCTGCTTCCTTTATCTTGAAATATCCTGACGGATCCAACAGGTCGTAAATCGGCGGGACAAAACCTTCCAGATGGCTGTGGCCGGATACATTGCCTGAAAAGGCTGCAAGATAACCTGTCTGTCCGGAGGGGTCCGAGACCACAAGGACTCCGAGCATCTTGCCCTCGGAAAAATATGATGAAAGTTCCTCCGAGTCTGAAATTCTCTGCATCAGCATCCTGACGGCATGACTAACCGATGGATGCGGTGAGTACCTGAACGGATCGGTGAAACGCTCGGGTATGTCAAAAGAAACTTCTGGAGGAAAGAGGTGCATCAGAGGACAATATTGTTCGAGATATATTCCTGGCAAAGGTCCTGAAGACCGCATTCCTGGCATTTGGGCTTGCGGGCTGTGCATACGTATCTTCCGTGCAGGATGAGCCAGTGGTGAGCCTTTCCTCTGAGATTTTCCGCAAATCCTGCAGTGAGGTCTTTCTCTACGGCTTCTACTGTGGTTCCTTCTGAAAGTCCGATTCTGCGGGATACTCTGAATACGTGTGTGTCGACCGCAATGACCGGCTTGTCGTATATCACTGAGGCAATCACGTTTGCAGTCTTGCGCCCTACTCCGGGTAATGTCTCGAGCTGGGATGTTTCGGACGGTACGATGCTGCCGAAGTCGGAAACCAGCTTCTGAGCCATTCCTATGAGATGCTTGGCCTTATTGTTCGGAAATGATATTGACTTTATCAGCTCGTACACTTCTTCGAATGTGGCAGATGCGAGGTCTTCCGGCTGAGGGAAGCGGGTGAATATCTGCGGCGTATGCATGTTTACCCTCTTGTCCGTGCATTGTGCGGAAAGTATTACTGCGATGAGCAGGTGGAAGGGGCTGTCATAATGCAGCTCTGTCTCGGCTGTGTCCATGTGGGCCGAGAACCACTGCGTCACGCGGGCGTATTTTTCAGAAGTTTCCATATCAGATAGTGAGTTCAAGGTCGATGTCTTCGTCACGTCCCTGTTCGGTGCATGTCTCATCCTTGCAGACCATTACGCGTCCGGGATATTTTTCGAATATCTGCCTGTTATGTGTGACCATTACGATGGCAGTTCCTTTCTCACGATTGATTCCGGTAAGAAGCTTCATGATGCCGTCCGCGGTCTCGTTGTCGAGATTTCCTGTCGGCTCATCGGCAATGATTACCTGAGGATCGTTCAGAAGTGAACGGGCGATTGCGATGCGCTGCTGCTCTCCTCCTGAAAGCTGGTGAGGCATCTTGTGGGCCTTTCTCTCCATGCCGACTGCTTCAAGGACTTCTTTTATCTTTCTGGCTATGTCGGTCTCGTTTTTCCATCCTGTAGCCTTGAGGACGAAAGAGAGATTGTCCTCTACGGAACGGTCCATAAGGAGCTGGAAGTCCTGGAACACCACTCCCATCTGCCTTCTCAGGAAAGGGATCTCCTTTTCCTTGATGCCGTTAAGCCTGAATCCGCAGGCTTCGCCTTCTCCTGTGCCAAGAGGATTCTCGGCGATGATGGTTCTGATTATCGAGGTCTTTCCTGTGCCGACTTTTCCTACAATATATACGAAGTCTCCGGGATAGACGTCCATGTTGAGGTCATTGATTACTACAGCTTCGCCGTTGATTATGTCGGCTTTCCTGAACGATATGATAGGCTTCCTTTCTTCCATTGCAAATAATGAATCTAAGAACACAAATATAATGGAAAAATCGTTAAATTTGTAAAATTATACTTATATGATATGATTAATAATAAGAAATATATATTGTCTGCTTTGGCCGCTGCCCTTGTGGCATCTTCGTCTGTGGCGGTTGCTCAGGAATATTCTTCGGACAATGCCTGTTCTTACGAGTTCAGGGATGCTGTCAGACTGAAGGAAAAAGGAATGCGTGGACGTTCTTCTGCAATATTTGAGGAATTGGCACGCAAAACAGGAGAAACAGACCCTCTTGCATTGTCCGTTCTGGAGGATGTCGTTATGCAGGTGCCTGGATATACGACAAGAATGGAAGATTTTGTGGCTGCCTGCCCCCATTCTCCATATGTTCCGCAGATGTATTTCGCTTATGCTTTGAATCTCTTTGACGCCGATGATTATGATCAGGCGTCGGTTTATCTCGATATGGTCAAGGTGAAGCATCTGTATAAGGATCAGAGGGATGAATATCTGTTCAAGAAAGCCTACTGCATGCTTGAGAAAGGAGATTATGACAATGCGCTGAAAGGATTTCAGGAAGTCCATAAGCGTCCGGAATCTGACTATACTGCACCGGCACGATACGCTCTTGGCAGCATTTGTTACAGAAACGGAGATTTCAATCAGGCCCAGGAATGGTTCGAGAAATCATCTTCTGACAGACGTTTCAAGGATGTTTCTGATTACTTCATCCTCGAGTGCCGCTTTATGCTTAAGGATTATAAGTATGTGACTGCCAATGCGGAACGTATGTATGACCTGGTTCCTCAGGACCGTAAGCCGCATCTTGCAAGAATCATTTCAGAGTCATCCCTTGTGCTGGGCGATGCTGACAACGCCAGAAAGTATTACGAGCTCGGAGTGGGAGAGGGTAATGAACCGGATTCGAGGACTGACTGGTTCTACAGCGGTTCCGTACTATATGCTGTGGATGATTATGAAGGAGCTATCAGGAGCTTCAGCAATATGACAGAACGTACGGATTCCATCGGCCAGGTGGCCAATTATCATCTTGGATACAGCTATATCCAGACCAGGAACAAAGTGGCTGCGCTGACCGCTTTCCGTGATGCGGCAATGGCTGATTATGATCCGAAGATTACAGAAGATGCCTATTTCAATTGGGCAAAGCTGGCATTTGACATCAATACGGACACCTCTGTATTCAATGACTACCTTAAGAAATATCCGGCCAAAGAGCAGGAGGACCGTATCAACAGCTATATCGCTGTTGCGGCCCTGCACGACCGTGACTATGAAAGGGCTGTGGAGGCCTATGACAGGATCGATGAACTGGATGATGATATGGTGCTCAACTATATGAAAGCCAATTATCTGCGCGCTGTGCAGCTGGTCGAGAGCGGATCCTACAGGCTTGCTATCCCTTGTCTTAAGGCAGCGGCTTATTATTCGGACAGAGGCAGCCGCTTCTATCAGCTCTCGAGATATTGGCTTGCAGAGTCATATTACAGGAACGACCAGTATGACGAGGCGCTGGATGTGTTCGCGGACCTGTATAATACGTCAGCGCTCTTCGGCCGTATCGAGTCTGATCTGATTCCATACAATATCGCATATTGTCATTTCAAGAAGGAGGATTATCCTGCAGCTCTGAAATGGTTCGATGTTTATCTCGATGATTCCGGACATAAGTACAGGAAAGAGGCGCTTGAGAGAAGAGCGGACTGCTATTTCATTCAGAAGAAATATAAGGAAGCTTGCGAGGCTTATGATCTGGTCTTGGACAAGTATTTCAATGTCAATGACATATATCCATATTATCAGGCTGCTGTCTCATATGGATTGAGTAAGAATCAGAAAAAGAAGATAGAACTTCTGTCCAATGTGATGGATGCTTCTCCTTCTGCAAGATTCTATCCTGAGGCCATTTTCGAACTCGGAAGAGCCTATGTCGCGAAGGAAGATGATGACAAGGCCTTCGAATGTTTCAATATGCTTGCCTCTCAGGTGAAGGACAGTACTTTCGTGGCAAGAGCTTATATCGAAATGGGATCACTTGCCCGCAATCAGTCCCAGTACAATGAAGCCCTTGGCTACTATAAGACAGTCGTTGAGGAAATGCCATTGTCGGGATACATGGAGGATGCTCTTGCAGCCATAGAGTCAATCTATCAGACAAGGAACGAACCGGAGGAATATCTTGCATATATAGAGGCGATAGGAAAGGGAGAGATCAAGTCCGATGGTGAAAGGGAGAATATGATATTCAATTCCGCAGAGCAGATATATCTTTCTGAGAATTATCAGAAGGCGCTTGTGGCCCTGCAGTCTTATCTGGATAAATATCCTGACAGCGCCAATGCCTACAGGGCTGATTTCTATATGGCTGAGTCTTACAGGATGCTTGACAAGTTCGAGCAGGCGTGTGACTGTTATGCTAAGGTTATAGAAAGGGGAGAGGGATCCTTTGTGGAGCTCTCTATGCTCAATTTCTCGAATCTGTCATACAGGATGGAACGTTGGGAGGATGCCTTCGGAGGTTATTCTTCTCTATATAATTCGGCTTTGCTGGACAATAACAGATATGCTGCGGTTCTGGGTATGATGCGCTCAGCCTACAGAGCACATAATTATACCGAAGCCGTCAGAAATGCTGACAGGGCTATCGGCGATGACCGTACGGATGCATCATTGAAAGCTGAAGCTCTTTATATAAAAGCCAAATCATATCTTTCTACCAGCCGTCGCGATGATGCATATGAGATCTTCGAGGAGCTTGGGCAGGATGTGACTACGGCATATGGTGCCGAATCCGCTTATCTGCTTATTCTTGACAGTTATGACAAGGGCCAGTTCGAGGATGTGGAGACCAAGGTGTATGCGTTCTCGGATGCCGGTTCGGGACAGGTCTACTGGCTGGCCAAGAGCTTTATCGTTCTGGGTGACTCATTTGTGGAAAGAGATGAGCTGGAACAGGCTAAGGCTACATTCGAGAGTGTGCGTGACGGATATATGCCTTCAAGCACTGACGACGACGTGCTGGATAATGTGAATATGCGTCTGAAGAAGCTTGAGGAACTTATGAACTAATAATGAAAAAGAGTATGAATTACAGAATATTGTCATTGTCGTTATTGGCCTTTGTCTGCGCGGCCGCTTATGGTCAGAATCTTGATCCGACGGTGGTCGTGAGCAGGGATTATGAAGGCAAGCTGATGGAAGTGCATAAGCCTAAGCTGGAGATGGCTGTTCCTGACTCTGTGCTCAGGTTTGATCTCGATTTTGATTATTCGGTTTCCGACAGCCCGTACAAGGGAGCTTATGATTTTACCCCGTATCTCCTGGATATGAAGCCTTTGCCTGTGGAACGCAAAGTGGGAAAGTTCTATCTCAATGCCGGTGCCGGCTATCAGCTTCATCCTGAGCTGGATCTGGTATGGTCTCCGGATCTTAAGTCCAAATCGTTCAGAATGAATGTTTTTGCACGCAACCGCTCATTCGTGGGACAATATTGGAATATCGAGTCATCCGGTGGTGCTCCCGGCCTTGTCTTCGACCGTGGGACATCGGGCTCTGTCTGGAAAGGAACGGATATGTCCAATACGGCCGGAGTGGATGGAAGGCTTGACTGGAAGAAAGGCATACTCAGCTTTGGCCTGGCTTATGACGGACTGATTCAGCAGGAGAAAAGACTCCAAGGTGTGTCGAGGTCCTTCAATGCAGTGGATGCTTCCCTGTCGCTAAGGTCTAAAGATAAGCGTGATGCAAGGTTTGGCTATCTGGCTGACATTGACTACAGGTATGGAAGTGATGTGTTGACCTTGCCGTCAGAGGCCCGCTTGAATGAGAGTGTGCTTGGGGTGGATGCTTCGCTTTTCGCGCGCGTTGCCAAGCATGATCGCATCCGTCTGGATATCGGATATGATATGGCGGGGTATGATGGATTTTTCGATGCTGCAGCTTCGTATGTGTCTGTAGCTCCGCATTATACGCGGATGAAGGGAAACTGGGATATCGATCTGGGAGTGAAGCTGGCCAAGGTCTTCAGAGCCAGGGGAATGTCAGAGATGTATAAGAACAGGATACAGTCAATATATCCTGATGTCAAGATCGGATTCAAGGGCATTCCTTCACTGTATCTTTATGTGGAGGCTGGTGGTGGACCGTCCCTGGAGACTTACTCTTCGTTGCTTAAGTGCGACAGACATATGAATATGTTTTACGGAAACGGCATGTCTCCTCTGCTGGATGTTACCGATCAGAGCGTCTATGCATCGGCAGGAATCCAGGGGCGTATAACCACCAGATTTTCTTATGCTGTCAGGGGAGGATATTCAAGATATACCCATGCGCCGCTGTCGTCAGTTTCATATGATGCTGGAAATCTGCGATATATTCCTGGGATATCTTATGCGCCGTACAGCAAGGTGTTTGCGGCTTTTGAATGCAGGCTTGCCACCGAGAGGGTAGATATGGATCTCTCTGCGGAATATGCCCATCATCTTGGGGAATACAATGTCGGCGTGCTGCTTCCTGCAGCTTTGACCGGAAATGCTTCCTTCAGATATAACTGGATGAGACGCATATATGTCGGAGTCAGTTGCGAGGCCGCTACTGCCAGAAGAGGTACTTTGACTTATCTTCATGGCGAGGGGGATTTTGACATGCCTGATTCGTTTCCCGGATATGTCGATCTTGGAGTCGATCTCGAGTATGTCGTCAACCGCAGGATTTCGGTATGGGCGAAAGGACGCAATCTGATGGGAATGACTATCCAACGTAGTATTTTCTATGCTGAAAAAGGACCTTATTTCACGCTTGGATTCTGCTTGAATATTTGATTTGTCGGGAAAAATCAGTATATTTGTCCGTTTGTTGTGCCGGATGCTTTTCGGCCTTCAAAGGTTAGTGAAAAAGAATAAGAATAACAGTATATAATGAGCGAGAACGAAATCAATAATGCTGCAGCGGAACAGTATTCCGCGAATAGTATTCAGGTACTTGAAGGCCTTGAGGCCGTAAGAAAGAGACCTTCGATGTACATCGGTGATGTAGGAGAAAGAGGTCTTCATCATCTTGTTTATGAGGTAGTCGATAACAGTATCGACGAGGCTCTTGCAGGATATTGTACCGATATCAATGTGGTGATCAATGAAGATAATTCCATTACAGTAAGCGATAACGGACGAGGTATCCCTACAGGTATGCACGAGAAGGAGAACAGATCGGCTCTCGAGGTCGTGCTCACAGTGCTTCACGCCGGCGGTAAGTTCAGCAAGGACAGTTACAAGGTATCCGGAGGTCTCCACGGTGTGGGTGTATCCTGCGTGAATGCCCTCTCTGACTATCTGAAGGCAGAGATCCACCGTGAAGGCAAGGTTTTCGTACAGGAGTACTCGAAAGGTAAGCCGTTCAAGCCGGTTGAGGTAGTGGGAGAGGCTGAAGATACAGGTACGACTGTCACTTTCCATCCGGATCCGGAAATCTTCCAGGTGACTACCGTGTATAAGTATGACACCCTCGCTGCACGTCTTCGTGAGCTTGCATATCTTAACAAGGGCATCCATCTTTGCCTTACTGACAAGAGAACTTTTATCAATGACATAGATGAGAACGGCAACGAGCTCGAGACAACCCACTACAGAAGTGAGGTGTTCTATTCGAAGGAAGGTCTCAAGGAGTTCGTCGATTACCTTGACGGTGGTGCTGAAAAACTCATCGAAAGCCCTGTATATCTGGAGACAGACAAGATCATTCCTATCGAGATCGCTCTCCAGTACAATACAAGCTATACCGAGAAGATTTACTCATATGTAAATAATATCAATACTATAGAAGGCGGTACCCATCTCCAGGGATTCAAGATGGGTCTCACCAGAACCCTGAAGAATTATGCTGACAAGGCAGGAATGCTTGCAAAACTGAAATTCGACCTTGCGGCTGATGACTTCCGCGAAGGACTCACCGCTGTGGTTTCGGTAAAGGTGGCCGAGCCACAGTTCGAGGGTCAGACCAAGACCAAGCTCGGTAACGGTGAAGTGGTTTCTGCTGTTTCACAGGCTACAGCAGCTGCATTGGAGCAGTATCTGGAGGAAAATCCGAAGGAAGCCAAGATGATCGTAGAGAAGGTGATCCTTGCCGCTACTGCACGTCACGCTGCCCGTAAGGCTCGTGAAATGGTTCAGAGAAAGACTGTCATGTCGGGTGCCGGAATGCCTGGAAAGCTGGCAGACTGCTCTTCGAGAAATCCTGAGATATGTGAGCTCTTCCTCGTCGAGGGAGACTCTGCGGGCGGTACTGCAAAGCAGGGACGTGACCGTAATACACAGGCTATCCTTCCGCTCAGAGGTAAGATCCTCAATGTGGAGAAGGCAATGGAGCACAGAGTATTCGAAAGTGAGGAAATCAGAAATATCTACACTGCCCTCGGTGTTACAGTGGGAACTGAAGAGGACAGCAAGGCCCTGAATCTCAGCAAGCTCCGCTATCACAAGGTTATCATCATGACCGATGCCGATGTCGACGGTAGCCATATCGCGACACTTATCCTGACATTCTTCTTCCGTTATATGATCGATCTTATCAAGAACGGATATGTATATCTTGCGACACCACCTCTCTATCTCGTGAAGAAGGGTAAGGAAGAGATATATTGCTGGACAGAGCAGCAGCGCAAGGAGGCAACCCTCCAGCTTGGAAAGGGCTCAGAGAAGGGCGTGTTTGTACAGCGTTACAAAGGTCTTGGAGAGATGAGCGCAGAGCAGCTCCAGTCGACTACAATGGACCCTGAGAAACGTCTTCTCCGTCAGATCACCATCGAGAATGCAGCAGAGGCTGAACGTACATTCTCAATGCTGATGGGTGACGATGTTCCGCCTCGCCGTGACTTTATCGAGCAGAATGCTCATTACGCAAATATTGACGCATAGCTTTTTGCCTGGCGTCATACCAAGCAGTACAGGGTATTTGCTTTCAGACAGATCAGTGTCGCCGCTTGATGTGGTGGCACTGACTATGCTTTATAGGAGATAATTATGAGAAAAATCAATATACCTCGCACTTTCAGGGCGTATCTGCCTTTGATAGGGCTCTTCCTGCTTCTTGTATTCATTATGCCGAGAAGCCCGAAGTTCAATTATGACTATGTAAAAGGTTCTCCTTGGATGCACGAGACTCTTCTGGCTCAGTTTGACTTTCCTGTGCTCAAGACAGAGGCTCAGCTGCTGGAGGAGCGAGACAAGGCCGGATCTGATATTGTACCGTATTACAGACATGACGCCAAGGCTTTGTCGCGGAGTCGTCTCGCACTGGCATCTCTTGATATGGACGGATACTCCTTCCTCAAGCCGGTTCTGGAAGATAATCTGGCATATGTCTATTCGAAGGGTATCCTGGCTCCGTCAGCCGGACAGAATACGGAAGAGCTGAAGGATAACCCTGCCAGCCTGATCTTTTTGCAGAAAGATAGAAGAGCGATGAAAGTTCCTGTGTCTGAGGTGTTTACCATAGAAGATGCGGAGGCATATCTTTATGACGGACTCTTGAAGGCATATCCGGAAATCAATGCTGATTCGCTATACCTTGCCCTTCCTTTGAATACTGTCATCATTCCTGACCTGATATTCGACCAACAGACTACAGACCTTGTTCACGAAGAAAAGGTCAATTTCGTGTCCGCTACCCAGGGAGTGATCCGTACCGGACAGGTGATTGTTTCAGAGGGAGAAATAGTTACTGCCGAGATTGAACAGCTGCTTGACTCATACAAGGCCGAGTATGATAAAAGTGTGGGCTATGGTTCATCGGAGGTGTTTATGTGGATAGGAAACATCCTCATTGCATTCTTTATCGTACTTGTGCTTTTCCTGGCCATCTGCTATTGTAATTTCAGAATATTCGACGAGTTCAACAAATACTTGTATCTGCTGATGGTGTTCGGCATTGCCGCTCTCGCATCTTCGATCGTAGCGAAGACCGACCCGGCCTTGTTCTATATGATGCCGTTCACATTGATATCGCTTTACCTTCTGGCCTTCTTTTCAAGGAGGATGGTGTTTTCCGTATATTTCATTTCTTTGCTGCCGATGCTGATTTTTGCGCCTAACGGTGTGGAACTCTTTATGGTGTATCTCGTAGCGGGATGCGTCTGCATCTTTGTCTTCGGATTCTTCAACAGAGGCTGGCTCCAGTTCGTCACCGCTCTTATCGTCTTTGCTGTAATGGCTGTGGTATGGGGCGCTTTCAGACTTGTCGACGGAGTGGATGGATTGAAGGACTACCGTACGATCCTGGATCTTGGTCTTGCAGCCCTGCTGGCTGTGGCCGGATATCCTTTGATATATCTTTTCGAGAAGATCTTCAAACTGGTGTCCAACACCAAACTCACTGAGCTTTGCGATACTAACAATACGCTTCTGAGAACCCTCGCTGACAAGGCCCCGGGTACATTCCAGCACTGTCTTCAGGTGATGAACCTTGCAGATGCAGCGGCACGCTCGATTGATGCGAATGTTCTTCTGGTACGTGCCGGAGCATTGTATCATGATATAGGTAAAACGGCTAATCCTCAGTGCTTTACAGAGAATGAGACTTCGGGCATACGCTATCATGCAGGCCTTTCTCCAAAGGAAAGTGCCCAGGAGATCATCAGGCACGTGTCCGACGGACTTGCAATCGCAGAAAAGCACGGTCTTCCGGGAATAATCAAGGAGTTCATCGTGTCGCATCATGGAACTACGAGCACAGGATATTTCCTTACGCAGTATCTGAATGACGGAGGCGATCCTGATGACGTGGCTGAATTCTATTATGACGGAGTGAAACCTGTGACCAAGGAGCAGGTGGTTCTTATGATATGTGATGCCGTGGAGGCGGCATCAAGGAGCCTCAAGGATTATTCTCAGCAGAATATTTCTTCACTTGTGGACAGGATCGTGGATGGCAAGGTCAGGGAAGACCAGCTCAGTGATGCAGATATTTCCATACGTGATATCAACAGGATGAAGGAAGTCATCAAGTCATACCTCATGCAGATGTATCATTCGCGTGTCTCTTATCCGAAAAGAAAAGAAAATGCGAAGAAATGACATTTTGAAATGTCGCGTAGATTTATTAATTTTGCGGGCTTTTATGCGCAAGCCTGCGTGTAATCAGATAGAAAATAATTAAAATATTGATAATATGAAACTTGAACAGAACAGAATTGACGATCTTAACCTCGAACTCACTATTACAGTAGCACCTGAGGATTATGAGGACAACAGAAAGAAGAGACTTAACGATTATAGAAAGAAGGCAGACTTCAAGGGCTTCCGCAAGGGAATGGTTCCGATGTCTCTCGTAGAGAAGATGTATGGTCCGCAGGCACTCGGTGATTCAGTGAATGATGCTGTAGCTACACAGCTTAACAGCTTCATCCAGGAGAACAATCTCCGCGTTCTTGGTGAGCCTCTTCCAAGCGAGGATCAGCCTGAGACTGTATGGGTGGCAGGCAATGAGTTTACATTCAAGTTCGACATCGCTGAGAATCCTGAGATTTCATTCGAGCTTTCAAAGGATGACGAGGTTACATACTACACAATTACTGTAACTGAGGCTGCAAAGAACGAGATGAAGAACAATCTTCTCCGTCAGTACGGATCACTCGAAGAGGGTGAGGCTGCAAAGGAAGAGGATTTCATTATCGTAGACTTCGAGCAGGGTGAGACCAAGGTAGAGGGAACATACGTGGCTCTCCGCAATGTAGCTGAGGCTGCAAGAGCATCTTTCGTAGGAGTTAAGCCTGGTGATGTACTCGACGTGAACGTAAACGAGGCATTCGAGAACGAGACTGACCGTGCCTCTATGCTTAAGGTAAGCAAGGACGAGCTTGCAACTCTTGACCCTATGTTCAAGATGACAGTGAAGAATGTGAAGACATTCGTGAACGCACCTCTTACTGAGGAGACTTTCGAGAAGATCTTCGGAGTTAAGACCGAGGCTGAGTTCGATGCTAAGGTAGAGGAGAGAATCCGTGCCGAGTATGCTCAGGAGGCTGACTTCCGTTTCTCTAAGGATGCTAAGACATATCTCCTCGAGAAGGCTGACGTTACAGTGGCAGAGAAGTTCCTCAAGAGATGGATCTACGTTATCAACGACGGTAAGTTCTCAATGGAGGATATCGAGAAGGATTGGGCTTACTTCATCGTTGACTACAAGTGGCAGATGGTACGCAGCTACCTTATGCAGAAGTACAATGTACAGATCGAGGAGGCAGACCTTCTTGCAAGCGCAAAGGGCTTCGCGGCTTACCAGTTCGCTATGTACGGAATGAACAATGTTCCAGAGGAGCAGCTCGAGGCATTTGCGAAGAACATTCTCTCACAGGAGGAGCAGGGAAGAAGAATCCTCGACCAGGTGGAGAACGAGAAGACTTTCGCAGCTGTGCGTGAGGTCGTTTCACTCAAGAAGAAGAAGATCTCAGTAGAGAAATTCCGCGAGTTGAATTAATTTGACTTACAGGCCGGCTCGCGTAGCCGGCCTTTTTTGTAACAATAACAGGTTTTCAGATATATATAAGGAAAACGGTTTATATGAATAAGGAATTTAATAAATACGCAGTTCTTGAGCACGGAATCAGCTCGATGACTATGCACAGATACCAGTCCGTGCTTGACAGCTACATCAATCCTACAATCATCGAAGAGAGGAAGCTGAATGTAGCATCGATGGATGTATTCAGCCGCCTTATGATGGACAGAATCATCTTCCTCGGTGTTCCGATCGATGATGATGTGGCCAATATCATCACAGCCCAGCTTCTTTTCCTTGCTTCAAGCGACAATTCAAGCGATATCTCGCTTTATATCAATACTCCGGGCGGTCAGGTGCATTCAGGTCTCAGCATTTATGATACAATGCAGATCATCGACCCTGATGTAGCTACAATATGTACAGGCATGGCGGCATCGATGGGATCTGTTCTCCTTTGTGCCGGTGCACAGGGCAAAAGATCCGCTCTCAAGCATTCGCGTGTGATGATTCATCAGCCACTTGGCGGTGCGCGCGGTCAGGCTTCTGACATTCTCATTGCTGCACAGGAGATCGAGAAGACCAGAAGTGAGCTATATACTATCATCTCTGAGCATTCAGGCCAGCCTCTCGAGAAGATCTTTGCTGATGGTGACCGTGATTTCTGGATGACATCTCAGGAAGCTCTGGATTACGGTATGATCGATGAGATTCTTACAAAGAAGAGATAATCTATGGCAAAATCCACTAAGAATACCAGATATTGTATGTTCTGCGGAAGAAGAGAGAATGAGGTCTCACTTCTTCTGCAAGGACTTGATGCATGCATCTGTGCCGATTGCGTCAAGATGGCCGGTGACTATATCAAAGATTTCGATAAGTCAGCAAGGTCGTCAAAGCCTCTCGACAAGGTGGACTCACTGCACAAGCCTAAGGAAATCCATGAATTTCTCGATCAGTATGTGATCGGACAGGACAGGGCCAAGAAGCTTCTGTCTGTGGCCGTATATAACCACTACAAGAGAATCAATAATAATCTCACTGCCGATAACGAGTTCGAGCTTGAAAAGTCCAATATCCTGATGGTAGGACCTACAGGTACAGGTAAGACATTGATGGCCAAGACAATTGCGAAGCTTCTCAATGTCCCTTTCACTATTGTCGATGCTACAGTCCTTACGGAAGCAGGTTATGTGGGTGAGGACGTGGAGAGCATTCTTTCCCGTCTGCTTCAGGAGTCTGACTATGATGTGGCGCGAGCTGAAAGAGGTATCGTTTTCATCGACGAAATTGATAAGATCGCGCGCAAGAGTGACAATCCTTCGATTACCCGAGATGTCTCAGGAGAAGGTGTGCAGCAGGCAATGCTCAAGCTTCTCGAGGGAAGTGTAGTGAATGTGCCGCCTCAGGGTGGACGAAAGCATCCGGAGCAGGAGTTCCTGCATGTCAACACTCAGAATATTCTCTTTATCTGCGGTGGTGCATTCGAAGGAATCGAGCGTAGGATCGCTCAGAGACTCAATACCCAGGTGATCGGTTTCGGTGCAGCCAACAAGCAGCAGATAGATAAGGATAACCTTCTGAAATATGTTGAGGCTCAGGATCTTCGCTCGTATGGACTCATTCCTGAGATCATAGGACGACTTCCGGTAATCACTTATCTTGACCACCTCGACAGGGAAGCCCTCAAGAGGATTCTTACAGAGCCTAAGAACGCACTGATGAAGCAGTACGAGAAGATGTTTGACCTTGATGGCATAAAGCTCGTCGTGGAGCCTGAGGTGCTCGATCTTATCGTGGACACCGCCATTGAGAACAAGCTCGGTGCCCGCGGACTCCGCTCTATCTGCGAGCAGATCATGACAGACGCGATGTATGAGGCTCCGTCTTCTTCGCAGGAGACATTCCATCTCACACTCGAATACGCAAAGGAAAAACTTGCCAAATAACACCACATTATGAAACAATACATTGAAGCCAATAAGGAAAGATTCTTTGAAGAGCTTTTCTCACTTCTGAGAATTCCTTCAGTAAGCTCCCTGGAGCAGCATAAGCCCGATATGCAGCGCTGTGCTGAAAGACTTGTAGAACTGCTCATGGAGGCAGGTGCAGATGAAGCTGCCGTCTATCCTACCACCGGACACCCGGTAGTATTCGGCCAGAAGATGGTTGATCCGTCTCTTCCTACAGTCCTGGTATACGGACACTATGATGTCCAGCCTGTCGATCCTATCGCACTCTGGCATTCTGATCCGTTCGAACCTGAAATCCGTGACGGTGCCATCTATGCCCGCGGAGCAAATGATGACAAGGGACAGCTCTTCATGCATATAAAGGCATTCGAATTCATGGTTCGTGAAGGCGGTCTCAAGCACAATGTGAAATTTATTCTCGAAGGCGAAGAGGAAATCGGCAGCCCGTCTCTTGCAGCGTGGGCGTCGGAGAACAAGGAACGCCTCGCAGCAGACATCATCCTTGTTTCCGATACGACTATGATCTCTGAGTCAGTACCTTCGATCAACTGCGGAATGCGCGGACTCTCATACGTGGAGGTAAAGGTTACAGGACCGAACAAAGACCTACATTCCGGTCATTACGGCGGAGCTGTGGCGAACCCTATCAATGTCCTCTGCGATATGATCTCGTCCCTTATCGACAAGGACGGACACATCACTGTAAAGGGATTCTATGATGACGTAGTCGTGCTTTCTGATGAAGACCGCGCTAAGCTTTCAAGAGCTCCTTTCGATCTTGAAGAATATAAGGAATTCCTTGATATCAAGGAGGTTAAGGGTGAGGAAGGATATAGCACGCTCGAGCGTACAGGTATCCGTCCATGTCTTGATGTCAACGGTATCTGGGGAGGATATACAGGAGAAGGTGCGAAGACTGTTCTTCCTTCTGTGGCACATGCCAAGATCTCCATGAGACTTGTCCCTAATCAGGACAGCGCGACTATTACAAGGCTTTTCACAGAGCATTTCCTCTCTATCGCTCCTGATTATGTAAAGGTGGAAGTCATTCCTCATCATGGTGGCGACGGCTTCCTTATTCCGATCTCATCTCCAGCCTACAAGGCAGCAGAGAAGGCTATGACCGAGGTATATGGAATCGAGCCTGTCCCTTCACGCGGAGGCGGTTCAATTCCGATCCTTGCCGACCTTCAGCGCATCCTCGGTATTGACCCTCTTCTTATGGGATTTGGTCTCGAGAGAGATACAATCCATTCACCTAACGAAAGTTATCTTTTGAAGCAGCTTTTCGCCGGAATGGAGGCAATTGCATTATTCTATAGATATTATTGATTATGAACAGAGAACAGTTATACCAGCAGATCCAGGCAAAGAAGAGCATGCTATGTGTAGGTCTGGATGTGGATTTCAATAAGATGCCGGAACATATCAAGGCATTGGCTACCAAGGGTGAACTCGCTATCAAGGGCGAACTTTACAAAGGCAAGGCCCGCTCTATCATCGAGTTCAACAAGGCGATCGTCGATGCTACAGCGGCTCACTGCGTGGCTTACAAGCCAAATCTTGCATTCTACGAGTGCTACGGAATCGAAGGACTCCGTGCCCTGGATGCTACAGTGGATTACATCAGAACAAAGTACCCTGAAATCTTCCTGATAGCCGATGCGAAGAGGGGAGACATCGGAAATACAGCAAAGATGTATGCCAAGGCTTTCTTCGAAGAAATGGATTTCGATGCTGTGACAATCGCTCCGTATATGGGTGCTGACAGCGTTACTCCGTTCCTGGAGTATAAGGATAAATGGGCCATCGTACTTGCCTTGACATCAAATGCTTCCGCATATCAGTTCCAGAATGCGCAGAAGGATGGAAAGCCTCTTTATCAGGCTGTCATGGAAGAAATGATGGAGATCTCGACGCCGGACAATATGATGTTCGTGGTAGGAGCTACCAAGGCAGACAAGCTTGAAGAGCTTCGCAGCTTCTGTCCTGACAATTTCTTCCTCGTGCCGGGAGTAGGAGCTCAGGGTGGTTCTGCAGAAGAGGTCATCGCCCACGGATCCAATGATCACGGCGGTCTTCTTATCAACTCCTCACGTGGTATCCTTTTTGCCGACAGCACAGAAGATTTCGCAGCTGTAGCCAGCAAGGTTGCCGCTCAGACAGCTAATCTTTAGTCAGATAAAGACTGCATAAAGAACAGGGTGCGCATTCCGCGGGTTATTTCGTGGGATGCGCATTTTGTAGGATGATGTCTTGGGTCCACATCTGTCAGGTCACATACATAGAGACGGTCTATCAGTGAGAGGTACATCTTGGAATACTTTACGTCCAGGTGGCGCTGCAGATCGCTGGTATATTCCATTGTGAGTCTGACCTCCTCATCTGTGAGATCATCTTTGCAGAATATGTATAGGCCGTACTCATTGAAGTCGCCGTAAAAACCGGAGCCTACCTTGCTGACTTTGCTCTCGATGATGCGGCGAAGAGGCTGGGCAAGGCGCCAGTATTCATACTCGACATGACCTATGTAACGTCCGTCCTGGAGACCGTAGCCGTAACCGCTCTGTATGATGCGGTCGATCTCATCCTTGTCTTCCGAGTGAACCTCGAAACCTGCCATTTCGCTTAAAAGATCCTGAGCTACATCCTTCCGGGGTTCCATAGCTCGTGTGACCTCAATGCCCAGACTGTGGTCCGGTTTCTGCAGGTCCGGCCTGTCTTCGTTGACCAGGTCTGCATACTCCTCACCAAGGATGCTTTCCAGACATAACTGAGCGTAACGCTCGAAAAAACATGTGTCAAATTTTCTTTTACCCATAGTTGTCAGACGTTATGGAAGATGCTGTCCCTGAATCTTTTAGGAGTCATTCCTGTCTCTTTCTTGAAGAATTTGCCAAAGTGCGAAGGTGTAGAGAAATTCAGGTCGTAACTGATTTCCTGTATGCTCAGGTCTGTACTTCTGAGAAGTCGCTTGGACTCGAAAAGTGTATAATTATCCAACCATTCGGAAGGGTATTTGCCTGTAGTCTTCTTGATGACATAGGCAAGATGTTTGGCTGTTATTCCTATTTTCCCTGCATAATATTCGACCTTTCGGTTTTCTCTATATCCTTTTTCGACCAGATTGAAAAATTGTGAAGTGATATTCCTCTCTTTACTCTTCGGTATTCCTTCGCTTTGTGTGTCGTCCAGAATATGACATGCTTCGTATAGGAATATCTTGATGTACTCGAAAATGATCATATCCTTGTAGAAGTCATTACGCTCCTTGATCATCACCTTCAGATATGAATGGATGATGTGGAACATCAGCAGCTTCTTGTTGTTTATTATGTTTGTCGGTTTCTGGATGAGAAGCTTTTCCAATCTCTGCTTAAGGATTTTATCATATGACAGGTCGAATACAGAGTCACCTGCGCGTACCACATCTATTCGGAAGTCATCACTGTTTTCCACAATATAGAAGGGGTCATTGGCACCTATGAGAAGGTAACTCCCCCTCCTTATATCGTAGTCGCGGAGCCTGATCCGGAACCTCGCTTTACCTCTCAGACATATGATTGCAAGCAGTGAATCGCACATCTTGTACTCACCGTCAATATGAAAGAAATTGAAGTCTCGGCTGGCTCCGCTGTAGTTGTCGTATATCGAAATGTCCATAGTCTGCAAATATATCGCAATATTACTAAAAATCCGACAAAAGTGACAGAATTAGCTCCTAGAATGATATATGGGGGGGGGTAAATGTTACTATATTTGCATAGTTCCTGTGAAGGAACGTTCTTTAACACACACAATTCAAATTTTCTTTTTGGCGGGATTCTTTTCGGAGATCCCGCTTCTTTTTGAATTGTATGTGTCAGTGTTATTCGAGTGCTTTTGCAAGGCCTCCTTCGCTGGTTTCTCGGTATATCGGCGGAAGGTCCTTACCGGTCTCTTTCATGACTCTTACCACCTGGTCGAAGCTTACTCGGTGCAGACCGTCAGTGTAAAGAGCATATATGCCGGCATCCATTGCTCTGGCTGCGGCATATGCGTTTCTTTCGATGCAAGGAATCTGTACCAGGCCGCCGATCGGGTCGCATGTCAGACCAAGATGATGCTCCAGTCCCATTTCTGCTGCATATTCGATCTGAGCAGGACTTCCACCCATGAGTTGTGCGACTGCTGCTGCGGCCATTGCACATGCAACTCCTACTTCTCCCTGACATCCTACCTCAGCTCCTGAGACAGAAGCATTGTGCTTTACGACACTTCCGATAAGGCCCGCTGTCGCAAGAGCCTTTATGATTCTGCTGTCGCTGAAGTTGTATCTTTTCTTCATATGGTACAGAACGCTCGGCATGATTCCGCATGAGCCGCAGGTCGGAGCAGTAACGATTGTACCGCCACATGCATTCTCTTCGCTTACCGCAAGGGCGAATGCAAACACAAGTCCTCTGGTCTTGAATGTATCTCCCTGACCGAATGCTCTGACATGGTAGCTCATCGCTTTTCTTCTGATATGCAGATGTCCCGGAAGTGCACCTTCCGCTTCGATGCCTCGCTCTACAGCTTCCTGCATCACTTTCCATACAAGTTCGAGATGCTCCCACACTCCGCTGTTCCTGCCTTCTGTCTCGTCTACATATTCCCAGAAATTCTTTCCGGTGGCGTTGCACCAGTTGAGGATTTCCGTAAGGGTGGTCTTTTCGTAGATGTCGTCATTGGCCTCACCTTCCAGAGGGCTTTCCATGCAGATGATGTCGCCACCGCCGATGCTGTAGTATGTCCACCTGTCGTAGTGGTCGCCGTCTGCATTGACAGAAGCGATCTTCATTCCGTTAGGATGTACCGGCATGAATTCCTTCGGCTTCCAGTCGATGGTTACATTTCCGCATCGTCTGTTCTTGCATTCAAGTGTTTCCTTGTCTGTCAGACACCAGGTCTCGAAAGCTTCCTGGATGGCAGTGTCGGTAAGGTGACCTTTGCCTGTGGCTGCAAGAGAACCGTAAAGGGTCACGTGCAGATGGTCGGTGTCCTCGTGGCTTTCAAGATAGTGTCTTACTGCTTTGAAGGGGCCCATGGTATGGCTGCTTGATGGGCCTTTGCCTATTTTATATACGTCCTTTATTGATTTCATATTTTCTACCTTATAACTTTATTCAACATTTATAAACTTGTCACTTTGCACTTGTCATGTCGAGCGCAGTCGAGACATCTTTAAAAAAAGTATGCATGACTAAATCTAAGCAAATTTAGAATAAATATGGGAAGAAAATACCAAACGCATGAGTTTTTGCCAATTATTCTTCTGAACCTATTTCTATAAAAAGGTAAGCATCTGACAAAGTACATATTGACCAATTAGCCGCCATTACTGAGGTAGTACCGGTAGTGGCGGCTAGTAGCTGGTTGTGGCTGGTTATTACCTGCCATTAGCGGGTAGTACCTGCCAGTTGCAAGGTAGTAGCTGGTCAACGTTCTTTTCTGTAGGGATTCTTCTGAGTGTATCCTCCAGCCACGATCGGACATCAACATCATGTGCCTTACAGCTGCTGAAGAGTGAGTATACGATGGCTGCTCTGACCGCTGCATCGTGGTTGCCGCAGAAGAGGTAGTTCTTTCTTCCTTATGTTGGCAAGCTAGTTATGTTGGCATCATAGATAAGTAGTTGTGTACTTTATACTTATTGCTATTCTTGCCAACATAACATACTTATATAGACATCAGAAAGTCAAGGAGAGATTTGTCCTTCTTCCATATT
>JBGVCR010000015.1:0-55867 GCA_045118995.1 Candidatus Cryptobacteroides sp. | reverse complement strand
GTCTTTCCTCCTTATTATTCGTGACGTGGGTCAATGTATTTAACTGCACCGGCCTCCTCAGAGAAACGGCCATATGTTCCTGTTACCTGTGCAAGAGCCTCATTAGCGTCTACACCCTTCTTGATGAGATCCATGAAGCGTCCGAGGTGTACGAACTGGTAACCGCAGATCTCGTCGTTCTTGTCGAGTGCGAGAGTCTTGATGTAACCCTCAGCCATCTCGAGGTAACGAGGACCCTTTGCGAGAGTACCGTAGAGTGTACCTACCTGTGAACGGAGACCCTTTCCGAGGTCCTCAAGACCTGCACCGATCATAAGACCACCCTCAGAGAAAGCTGACTGAGTACGTCCGTAAACGATCTGGAGGAAGAGCTCGCGCATAGCTGTGTTGATAGCGTCGCAAACGAGGTCAGTGTTAAGAGCCTCAAGAAGAGTCTTGCCAGGGAGGATCTCAGAAGCCATAGCTGCTGAGTGAGTCATACCTGAACATCCGATAGTCTCAACGAGAGCCTCCTGGATGATACCTTCCTTAACATTGAGGGTAAGCTTGCAGGCACCCTGCTGAGGTGCACACCAGCCGATACCGTGAGTAAGGCCTGAGATATCAGTGATCTGCTTTGATTTTACCCACTTTCCTTCCTCAGGAATTGGTGCCGGACCATGGTTAGGTCCCTTCTTTACGCAGCACATCTGCTGCACTTCGTGTGAATAAACCATAATAGTACTATTGTTTTATAAAACGTGTTGTCTAAAAATCACGCAAAGATAATAAAATTTCGCAAACTTGCTACATGCTTTCGATGACTCTGCGGTTAATCGAGCTAAGTCTGTCCATATCCAGTTTAACGACCTTTCTGTCATAGGTCATCAGACCATTTACCTCGATCTCCACGTCGGTTGTCTGAGTATAGATGGCTCCAGCAAATCCGTCATCGATAAGCCCGATAAGCATATCCGCATATTTCTCATAAGTATCAAGTACCTCGTCAGCACTCTTGAACTGTACATATCCCCAGTTGCGGTCAGGCTGCCAGAGATGTCCCTGTACAGGCCAGCCGATACCACCGTATTCTCCAAGGATATTGATATAATCCTTGTCATAGAGATACATTTCAGGATGCGGATAATTATGAAGGTCAAGGATGTCTCCGGAGCATTTGATGAAGTTTCCGCCTGATGCATAATTTATCAGACGTGTAGGATCGAGAGCTCTTGTAAACTTCACGACTTCCTCTGTATCGAACTGTCCCCATGCCTCATTGAAAGGAACCCAGCTGACGATGCAAGGGAAAGGTTTGAAAGCCTCGATGATCTCGGACCATTCCTTGTAATAATTGGCCTTGCCCTCTTCTGTGACCTGTGAGTCTGTTCCTGTGTCATATGCGCGATTGCCCCAGATTCCCGAACTATTGTCCGCGATGCTCGGCATATCCTGCCATACAAGCATACCGAGTCTGTCGCAATGCCAATACCAGCGTGCAGGCTCTACCTTCACATGCTTGCGGATGAGATTGAATCCCATTTCCTTTGTTTTTTCAATATCGAATGCGAGGGCCTGGTCTGAAGGAGCTGTATAAAGTCCGTCAGGCCACCATCCCTGATCGAGCGGACCGTATTGGAAGAGAGGCTGGTTGTTCAGGAGCATACGCTTGTGACCGGCATCGTCCCTTGCGTATGAAATCTTCCTCATCGCAGTATAGCCCTTGACGCAGTCAATAGCAGCGCCGTCACGCAACACTTTGATTTCCAAATCATAAAGATATGGATCCGCAGGCGACCAAAGCTTCATGTCCGGTACAGAAAGCACCACTTCCCTACCTTCGGCCTTCGCCACAGGAGCACCGTCGGCAAGCAGTACGACCTCGATCACATCTCCCTCTTCGACTGCTGCGTCAACGCTTACGGACAATGTACCTGCGTCAATATCAGAAACAGTATAATATGTGTCAATGTGAGCGGCGGGAACCGGTTCCATCCAGGCTGTCTGCCAGATACCGGTAACGGCTGTATACCAGATGCCTTCAGGGTTGGACACCTGCTTTCCGCGAGGCTGGAACCATTTGTCGGTACGGTCGGTAACCTTCAGTTTCAATGTATGCCTGCGACCCTTTCCGAGAAGGTCTGTGATATCGAATGAGAAAGGAGCATATCCACCTGTATGCTCTCCGGCAAGCTGTTCATCCACAAAGACTTCCGCCTTCCAATCCACTGCTCCGAAATGAAGGAGGACTCTCTGTCCTGCCCAATCCTCCGGCACGGTGAACTCACGCTCGTACCACAATGCATCGTTTTCGGTGACAGCACGGCCTACACCCGACAATGCAGATTCTACTGCAAAAGGCACCAGGATATGACCGTCCATCTTTTCAGGAGCGGCATCAATCGGCGTGATGGCATATTCCCAAAGTCCGTTAAGGTTCATCCATTGGTCACGGATCATCTGCGGACGCGGGTATTCAGCAAGGACATTTGTCGGGTCAAGATTCTCTCCCCATACTGTCATGATACGGTCTCCTGCAGGAGCCCATTCAACCTTTCCTTCTGTGTTGCAAGAAATTGCAGCTATTGCAGCAAAAGCTGCGGCAGCGATATGTTTCAGTTTCATAAATGATTTGGTTAGTTCAGTCTGTAAAGTTAGGAATTTTATCAGGGAAAACTGCACAATTTTCGTTATATTTGCAGAGTATGAAATTTAAGATAGACTCTCAATACAAGCCTTCCGGCGACCAGCCGGCTGCGATCAAAGGCATATGTGAAGCTCTGAATGACGGAGTGGATGCTGTGACCCTGCTCGGTGTGACAGGATCCGGAAAGACATTCACGATGGCTAATGTCATCGAGAAGCTTCAGCGTCCCGCATTGATATTGAGCCATAACAAGACTCTCGCGGCGCAGCTTTACGGAGAATTCAAGTCCTTCTTCCCGAACAATGCCGTCGAGTATTTCGTATCATATTACGACTATTATCAGCCGGAGGCCTATCTGCCTGTGACTGACACATATATTGAAAAAGATCTCAGCATAAATGACGAGATCGAAAAGCTTCGTCTGAGCGCCGCGTCAGCACTTCTTTCCGGACGCCGTGACGTGATCGTGATTTCCAGCGTATCCTGCCTTTATGGTATCGGTAATCCAGCTGACTTCCATTCCCAGACAGTGAAAGTCAAGAAGGGAGAGGAGAGGAGCATGACCAGACTGCTTTATCAGCTGGTGGACGCCCTCTACAGCAGGACAGAGGTGGAGTTCAAGAGAGGAACCTTCAGAGTCCGCGGGGATACAGTGGATATATGTATAGGCTATGGAGAGAATGCCGTGCGCATCGAATTCTTCGGAGATGAAGTAGACCAGATTTCTGTCATCGATCCTTTGACAGGAGCCTTCATCGACGAACTGGACGAAATCTCCATTTACCCTGCCGGAAACTTTGTGACCACAAAGGAACGAAGCATAAAGGCGATCAGCCAGATACAGGACGACATGATGGCTCAGTGCGAATACTTCCACGAGATAGGCAAACATTTGGAAGCCAAGAGATTGAAACAGAGAGTGGAATACGACCTGGAGTTCATAAAGGAGATGGGATATTGTCCGGGAATCGAGAATTATTCGAGATATTTCGACGGAAGAAGCGAGGGAATGAGACCTTTCTGCCTGATCGACTATTTCCCAAATGATTTCATCACTTTCATCGACGAGAGTCACGTGACGCTCCCACAGATAAGGGCAATGTACGGAGGAGACCATTCCAGAAAATCCATTCTGGTGGATTACGGTTTCCGACTTCCGGCTGCAGCTGATAACAGGCCATTGAAATTCGATGAGTTCGAGGAGATTACCGGGCAGAAGGTGTTCGTGAGCGCGACTCCGGCCGATTATGAACTGGAGAAATCAGAAGGTCTGGTGGTAGAGCAGGTGGTGCGTCCGACCGGACTGCTGGATCCTCCGATCGAGGTCCGTCCTACGGAAAACCAGGTGGACGATCTTCTGGAGGAGATCAGAGTAAGAGCAGAACAGGACGAGAGAGTTCTGGTCACGACCCTCACCAAAAGAATGGCAGAGGAACTGGAGCAATATTTCACGAGAGTGGGAGTCCGATGCAGGTATATCCATTCTGATGTCGATACATTGGAGCGAGTGGAGATCATCGAGGATTTCAAGAACGGGCTCTTCGATGTACTTGTGGGAGTGAACCTGCTTCGTGAAGGATTAGACATTCCGACAGTTTCTTTGGTAGCGATCCTGGATGCAGACAAGGAAGGCTTCCTGCGCAGCGGAAGGGCATTGACCCAGACTGCCGGAAGAGCTGCACGAAACGTGAACGGTCTGGTGATAATGTATGCTGACAGGATCACGGATTCTATGCAGCAGACCATATACGAAACCGACCGCAGGCGCAGCAAACAGATGGAATACAACAAATTACATGGCATCACTCCTACCCAGGTAGGTGTAAAGAAGAATGTATTGCTGGAAGGAACATCAGCTGCGGAGGACACTACATACGGAAAGCAGGCCTGGGCGGATGTGCAGGCAGACCTGGGAGGCAAATCGAGAAATCCACGTCTTGCAAACGGCGTCACCGGCAGAGTCAGCGCAGCCAATTCCTACGACGACCCTACCTATATTCCTGATCCTACAGACCTTGGACGCGGAAGTGTCAGCGTGGGTCTTGGACACGACTCAAAGAGGGAAAGCAATTCCGCCTATGTCGATGGTTACCTTCAGGCAGACCTTGCGGCGGTACTCCAGGATCCTGTAATCAGGTCAATGACCCGTCCTCAGGTGGAAAAGGCTGTAGAACAGGCCAAGAAGAATATGCAGAAGGCTGCCGCCGACCTGGATTTTATGGCTGCCGCCAAATACCGCGACGAAATGTGGGCCCTGCAGCAGTACCTTAAAGTATGGAGAGATTAGTTATGGACAGAGTTTACGCTTTATATCCACGTTATGATGAGAAAGGCCTGGAGATGATCAGGTCAGCATACGGCATTGCATCTTTGGCATTGAAAGATATGACAAGAAGCAACGGTCATCCGTTCATCGAACATCCTGATGCTGTGGCAAAGATTGCGTATGAAGAGATCGGATTACCAGCAGAATGTATTGCGGCTATCTACCTTCACGAGGCCAGCCGCTTCTTTCCTGAGACAGACATTGCTTCCGGAAAATTCGGCAAGGATGTATATACGATCGTGGATGGTCTGAACAAGATATCCACCATCAATCCGAAGGACACAAGACTCGAAGCGGAAAATTACAAGAAGCTGATTGTATCATACTCCAGGGATCCACGCGTGACAGTATTGAAAATCGCTGACCGTCTGGAGGTTATGCGATCATTGGATATGTTTCCGAAGCTTTCACGCGAAAGGAAGGTGCTGGAGACAATGATGCTCTACATTCCCCTCGCCCATCAGCTCGGTCTGTACAATATCAAGAGCGAGATGGAGGACATCTACTTCCGTCACGCCGATCCGGAACAATACAGAACAATCACAAACAAGCTCAAAAGTACCGAGAGAGACCGCCAGAAGCTCATGACCCAGTTCATAGAGCCACTCAAACAGAAACTTTCGGACGAGGGTATCCAATATAAGCTTAAGGTCCGCACGAAGACAGCTCTGTCAATCTACAAGAAGATGCAGAAGCAGAAGGTGCCGTTCGAGGGTGTATTTGATGTATTCGCAATCCGATTCATAATTGACTGTGAAGAAGACAGAGCAGTCGAGCATGCATTGTGCTGGAAGGTATTCTCTTATGTGACAGAGGAATACGAGTCGGATACCAAGCGTCTTCGCGACTGGATTTCGAACCCGAAACCGAACGGATACGAGTCGCTGCATATCACCGTAAAGAACAAGGAAGGCAGCTATCTGGAGGTCCAGATCCGCACCAAAAGAATGGATGACATGGCCGAAAGCGGACTTGCTTCTCATTGGTCTTACAAGGGCATCAGACACGAAGCCACGCTGGACAAATGGCTTACTGCGGTACGTTACGCATTGGAGAATCCTATGGGATCCGAGGGTGACCCAATGGCGGCGTATTATGAAGATGAACTTCTCGAAATGCCTACAAAAGAGGTATTCGTATTTACTCCTTCCGGAGAGCTGAGGAAACTTCCTGCTGGCGCTACCGTCCTGGACTTCGCCTTCGACATACACACCAATCTCGGAGTGAAATGCACAGGTGGAAAGGTGAACGGCAAGGCAGTAAGGATAAACGAGAAGCTCAAGACAGGAGATATCGTGGAGATCATGTCCGGCAAGAACCAAAAGCCTTCACAGGACTGGCTGAATATCGTCGTAAGCAACAAGGCACGCAACAAGATACGCCAGAAGCTGAGCGAGGCTGAATTTAAGAAGGCCGCTGACGGAAAGGAGCTGCTGAACCGTCGTCTGAAGAACTGGAAAATGGAGATCGACGACGAGACAATGGCGGCTGTAATGAAGAAACTGCCGTACAAGACCCTCAACGCTTTCTATGCAGCCATAGGCGAAGGCGAACTCGATGTGGCGGACGTGAAGAATATGGTGGGCGAAATCAGGAATGCCGAAGTCCCGGCCGCTGCCGATCAGGAGAAAAAAGTCGGAGGTATTCTCAAGGAGAGGAACAATAACAATGACGACATCCTGGTAATCGACGCAAAGAATGTCAAGGGTATAGACTACCGTATGGCCAAATGCTGCAATCCTGTATTCGGAGATGACGTTTTCGGATTCGTGACAAGGACCGAGGGTATCAAGATCCACCGTATGTCCTGTCCTAATGCAGCCCGCCTTCTCGACATGTATCCGTACAGGATCCAGAAAGTGAAATGGAGTGACAATCCGAGCACCGGAAACTTCCAGACCGGTCTGCGAGTGACTGCAGCCCTGGAGCCGTCTGTAATCAACGAGATTATGGATATCGTGAACTCGTTCAGGGCTTCGATCCGAATGTTCAATGTGACTGAAAACGATAGGCAGAGCACATACGAGATCACGATGAAGATAGCTGTTCCGAGCAATCTGGAGCTTGACAAGGTAACTTCTCAGATCCGCAATCTGAGGAATGTAATAAAGATAAACCGAATGTAATTATGAAAATCGACATAGAAGAAAGAGTGGCAAAAGCCAAGAGGCTTTTCAAGGAAGAAGGTTACAACTGCTGCCAGGCGGTGGTATTGGCATATAATGATATCTTCGGCATCGACGATGCTGTAGCGGCAGCAATGTCATCAGGATTCGGCGGCGGAATGGGACGTATGAGGGAGGTATGCGGAAGCGTCAGTGCAATGGTGATGCTGGCAGGGCTTATGGCACCTGCATCAGATCCTTCGATCAAAGTGGACCGCACACGGAACTATGCGTTGGTGCAGGATATGGCCGGCCAATTCAAGGCTCTGAACGGATCAATAGTCTGCAAGGAACTGCTTGGACTGGTTCCGATGGGAAGCTGTCAGGCAGCTCCTTCCGAGTCTCCTGAACCATCAGACAGGACACCGGAATATTACAAGAAACGTCCATGCGAAGAGCTTGTAGGGATTTCTGCAAGAATTGTCGGAGAAAAAATTGCAGAAATGGACAAATAGCAATAAATTTGCATGGTTTAAAACTATTCAGATGGATTATAAAAACGCACACAAAGCTCATCCTTGGCACGGAATCAGCCTTGGAAAGAGCGTGCCCGAAGAAGTCAGGGCATTTATCGAGATTGTGCCGACAGACACAGTAAAATACGAAGTTGACAAGGAGTCAGGATATCTATCCCTCGACCGTCCTCAGAAATTCTCCAATATTGTTCCATCACTATACGGCTTTCTTCCAAGGACATATTGCGGTCCGAAGATGGCAGAGCTCACAAACAAAGCTCTCGTACGCCTTGACGTACAAGGTGACGGTGACCCTCTGGACATCTGCATCCTCACAGAGAAGGATGTGACTCACGGAGATATCATCGTGAACGCACGCCCGATCGGAGGTCTCCGTCTTCTCGACCACAACCAGGCAGACGACAAGATCATCGCAGTACTCAAGAGCGATGCCGTATACGGTTCGATGACAGACATCGATCAGGTGCCTGTGGATATCATCAGACGTCTGATCCACTATTTCAGCACATACAAGGATATCCCTGGAGAGCACACCAGCCGAATGCAGTTCATCAGCATCTACGGTCCGGAAGTAGCCAAAGACGTAATCCTCCGCGCAATGGAAGACTACGACGATTACATAGCACAAAAATAAGTTCTGATCATTCAGAACTTATTTTTTTGTCATATTGGAAATATCTCTATATTTGGGGTAAGCAATCAAACTGATATGGAAGACTATATACTTAAAGAAATACGTAAGATCACGATGCTGCTGGAAGCATTGGTGAAGAAGACAGCTGCAGAACCCGACGGGGGCTATGAGATCATCCGACAGGAACTGATACAGGAACTCGATATGGATATCGATGAGGTCATCATATGTGAGGATCCCGTCGGGATATTGATGGAAAAAGGATTCACCAATGAAGAAATGGATGCATTGGCATCATTGCTCATGTCTGTCAAAGGTTCAATCTCCATGTACCGTCAGGGTCAGATGGAGATTCTGAACGACCATATACGAAAGCACTTCCAGTCAGAAGGATATCTTTCAATGGCTCTCTGGCAATAGAAAAAAAGGGTTCCGATCAAGATCGACCGGAACCCTTTCTGTTTTATCTTCAGGGAAGAATTACTCTGCCTTACCGTTTGAACCAAGAACGTTAACGATCTTGTGGATGTAGAGCTTCTTCATGTTGTCACGAGCTGGACCGAGGTACTTACGTGGGTCGAACTCAGCTGGCTTTGTTGCGAATACCTCGCGGATAGCAGCTGTCATAGCAAGACGTGAGTCTGAGTCGATGTTGATCTTGCAGACTGCTGACTCAGCTGCCTTGCGGAGCCATGGCTCAGGAATACCGATAGCAGCCTTGAGAGCACCACCGTACTGGTTGATAGTAGCTACCTCGTCCTGTGGAACAGATGATGAACCGTGGAGAACGATCGGGAATCCAGGAAGCTCCTTCTCAACACCCTCGAGAACGTCGAATGCGAGCATAGGTGGAACGAGGAGACCAGTCTCTGGATCTACTGTGCACTGCTCTGGAGTGAACTTGTAAGCACCGTGTGAAGTTCCGATAGAGATAGCGAGTGAGTCGCAACCAGTCTTAGTTACGAAGTCAACAACTTCCTCTGGCTTAGTGTATGTGTGGTGGTCTGAGCTAACCTCATCCTCAACACCTGCGAGGACTCCGAGCTCACCCTCAACTGTTACGTCGAACTGGTGTGCATACTCAACAACTTTCTTTGTAAGAGCTACGTTCTCGTCATACTCGAGGTGTGAACCGTCGATCATTACTGATGAGAATCCCATATCGATACAGCTCTTGCAAGTCTCGAAAGAGTCACCGTGGTCGAGGTGAAGAACGATCTGTGGGTTCTCCCAACCGAGCTCCTTAGCGTACTCTACAGCACCCTCTGCCATATAACGGAGAAGAGTCTGGTTAGCGTACTGACGAGCACCCTTTGAAACCTGAAGGATAACCGGAGACTTAGTCTCAGCTGCAGCTGAGATGATAGCCTGAAGCTGCTCCATATTGTTGAAGTTGAATGCTGGGATAGCGTAGCCGCCATCAATTGCCTTAGCGAACATCTCCTTGGTGTTCACGAGGCCGAGTTCCTTGTAAGAAATCATAATCTTATAATTTGTTTAAAAATCGTTTCTTAATCACAATATCTTTGCAAAAATAATTATTTTTGCGGAATATTAAAACATAATAGGTTAAAAGATTCCTCACCGAGTTCAGAATGATGACAATCCATCGTCCGGAATGACCGTGAAACGTACCCTGATGACAATTTAAAAGAGCTATGAGCAATAAGGTAGTCATATTTTCAGCCCCTTCAGGAGCAGGCAAAAGTACTGTTGTAAACCATCTTCTGGGACTTCACCCGGAGCTTGAATTCTCTATTTCTGCAACCTCCAGAGCTCCAAGAGGCCAGGAACAGCACGGTGTGGAATATTATTTCTTCACATCTGACGAATTCCGTCAGATGATTTCTGAAGATAAATTCGTGGAATACGAGGAAGTCTATGCAGGTTCATTCTACGGCACACTGAAGTCAGAGGTTGAGCGTATCTGGGCAAAGGGACACACAATCATCTTCGACATCGACGTCCAGGGTGGCGTAAACCTTAAGAGAATCTTCGGAGAGCAGGCGCTTTCTGTATTCATCCAGGCTCCATCTGTAGAAATTCTCCGTGAAAGACTCGTGGGCAGAGGTACTGACACAGAGGAAGCAATCGAAAGAAGAGTGGCCAAGGCTGCTTCCGAAATGGAATTCGCTGCCGGTAAATTCGACTACACCCTTATCAACGACGATCTACAGACTGCTCTTGCAGAAGCGGAGCGCGTAGTGGGCGGTTTCCTGGCAGAGTAGATTCCCGGTCAAGCCGGGAATGACAGGCTGCAAAGAGAACACCTGGCTGCAATGGGAATGACGGACATCCAATGACAATACAATGAAAACAGCAGTTTACAGCGGTTCATTCAATCCGCTGCATACCGGCCATCTGGCAATCATCCGGCATCTGATCGAGGAAGCCGGATTTGATTGTGTATATCTCATAGTTTCCCCAAAGAATCCTCTGAAAGACGGCATAAGTGCAGCCACAGGGCAGGAGCGGTTCAATGCCGCAGTCGCCGCTGTGAACAGACATCCGGAGCTGAAGTCAAAAGTCAAGGTCGATGACATCGAACTTAATATGTCCGAGCCTCATTATACCATCCGCACTCTCGATGCTCTTCGGGAAAGAGAACAGGAAAACTCATTCACTCTCACAATCGGAGCCGACAACCTGGCCGGGTTTCGCCGCTGGCGAGACTACCAGCGCATTCTCAAGGAATTCGGTATCGCCGTTTTTCCACGCACCGGTTTCGATCTCGAATCAATTAAAGAGGATCTTCAGAAAGAAGATCCCGACTACAAGATCACCCTCCTGAAAGCAGAAATGGTCGACATTTCGTCGACCACTATCCGAGAAGCCCTGAAATCCGGACAAGACATGTCCGAGTGGCTTATGTAATTACTTCAAAAGAGTTCCAAGCACAGACCTGGTAAGCTGACGGGTAGCCGTACGGGCTGCAGAACCGACTGCCTTGCCGGCAATATCCTTGGCAGTAGTCTTCGACTTCTTTCCTGTCACCTTCTTGGAAACTTCTGTACCTATAGAGCTTGTCACACTTGTCACGACCGCGCCGACCACAGCACCGAAAATGCCCTTGAGCAAGCCGCTTCCACCTGAAGACCTCTTTTCATTTTCCACAGCCTCTGCAGCTTCCTGCTCTGCCTTCAACGCTGCTTCTGCCTCCTCCATAAGCACTTCAAATGCACTCTCGCGATCGACGATCTTATCATATTTTCCATAAAGGCGGGACTGGTTGATGATCTGTCCTCTCTGTCCCGGGGTGACTGCTCCGATCTGGCTGAGCGGGAAAAGAATCCTTGCACGCTCCACCATTGACGGAGCGCCCTTTTCATCCAGGAAGGATACGAGTGCTTCACCCGTACCAAGTTCCATTATCGCTTCTGCGGTCTTGAACTCAGGATTGGCCCTGAATGTTTCCGCAGCAGTCTTCACCGCTTTCTGATCCTTTGGTGTAAATGCCCTTAGAGCATGCTGGACTCGGTTACCGAGCTGTCCGAGGATATCCTCAGGAATATCAGTCGGGCTCTGTGTCACGAAATACACACCCACTCCCTTGCTTCGGATAAGACGAACCACCTGTTCGATCTTGTCTACAAGAGCTTTGGATGTATCTTCAAAGAGCATATGCGCCTCATCGAAGAAGAACACGAGCTTAGGAAGCTCCATATCTCCCACTTCCGGAAGCTGTGCATAAAGCTCGGAAAGAAGCCAGAGAAGGAAGGTAGAATAGAGCTTTGGATTCAGCATAAGCTTGTCCGCAGCCAGAACATTCAGAATTCCTTTGCCCTGCTCGCTCTGAAGAAGGTCATAAATATCAAATGACGGCTCTGCAAAGAATTTGTCCGCCCCTTGGTTTTCGAGAGTCAGCAAGGCGCGCTGGATGGCTCCTACGCTCTGGGTGGTGATATTGCCGTATGTCGCTGTATATTGCTTGGCATTATCCGAAACATAATTGAGCATGGAGCGAAGGTCCTTCATATCGATCAGAAGAAGTCCGCGGTCATCAGCAATTCTGAACACGATATTCAGGATTCCCTCCTGGGTATCATTCAGGCCAAGAAGACGCGACAAGAGTTGTGGTCCCATATTGGACACAGTAGTCCTCATCGGATGCCCCTGCTCGCCATAGACATCAAAGAAACGGACCGGACACGAGCCGAACTCAGGTGAGTCGATTCCGAATTCCGCACATCTTTTCTCAATGAAACCACTCATTGCTCCAGTCTGGCTGATTCCGGAAAGATCACCCTTCATATCAGCCATGAAACATGGTACTCCCGCCTGAGAGAATGTCTCGGCAAGAACCTGAAGTGTCACAGTCTTACCTGTGCCGGTAGCTCCGGCAATAAGTCCGTGACGATTGGCCATCTTTCCGCAGATGGAGATCGGTCCACCAGGACCGTGCGCGACATACAGTCCGTGTTCTTTCGTAAACATAAGGTTTATTTCTTTACAAGTTCCTTAGCTTTTTCAAGTGCCGGTACGATATGAGGATAGATGCAATCCTCACCAAGTTCGAGATCCACACCGAATTTCACAAGAGTCTTATGGACTTCATCAGTAACTCCGGAAAGAATCACGGTCACTCCCCTCTTGTGAGTACGCTCGCAGAGATTTCGCAAGTTGTTTATACCTGTCGAATCTATGAACGGCACTTTACGCATTCTGATGATACGTACCTTGGTACCAGGCTTCTTCATCTGCTCGAGCTCCTCGAAACGGCTGGCAAGACCGAAGAAGAACGGTCCGTCTATCTCATATACCTCCACTCCGTCAGGAATGTCAAGTCTGTCAGTATTTTCCATAGATGCGACTTCATCATCTTCAGTTGCTGCAAGACGATGTCCCTCCAGCATTGAAATATTTGAAGTCTGCATGACACGGCGTACGAAAAGTACAATAGCGAGAACAACACCTACCTCGATTGCTACAGTAAGGTCGACGATAACAGTAAGGAAGAATGTGATCAGAAGCACAGCCACGTCTGATTTATCACCACGGAGGAGATACTTGAATGTTCTCCACTCACTCATATTGTATGCTACCTGAACAAGGATTGCAGCAAGACAAGACAGTGGGATATAGACTGCATACGGCATCAGGAAAAGATAGATCAGGAGAAGGACCACAGCATGGATAATACCAGTAAGCGGACTCTTTCCACCATTGTTGATGCTGGCCATTGTTCTTGCAAGGGCACCTGTCGCAGGAATACCACCGAAAAGCGGTGTCACGATATTGGCGATACCCTGTCCTATGAGCTCGGTATTGGCGTGATGACGTTTTCCTGTCGCTCCATCAGCCACCATAGCGGCGAGGAGGGATTCAATGGCACAGAGGATTGCGATTGTGAAGGCCGGAGATACGAGTCCCTTGATAGTCTCATAATCAAACTGAGGCGCTACCGGCTTAGGCATCGGAAGACCGTTTGCAAGTTCCGGGAACTTAGAGCCGATGGTAGCGAACTCTATGCCGGCAAACTTGCTCAAAAGAACAGAAGCGAGAGTTCCGACAATGAGAGCGATAAGCGATCCTGGAACCTTCTTGGTAACCTTTCCCCAGCTGAAGCAGATGACGAGACAGAAAAGGCTCATGACGAGCTCTATCCAGTTGATGCTGCCGAGATTCTGGAAATAACATGCCCACTGTGGGATGAATCCTGCAGGCACAGCCAGATCCAGAGGAAGGCCGAAGAAATCCTTCATCTGCGTAGAGAAAATCGTAAGAGCGATACCGCTTGTGAATCCCACTACTATCGGATAAGGGATGAATTTAAAGATGACACCCATCTTGAATACTCCCATAAGCACAAGAAAGACTCCCGCCATAATGGTAGCTATGATGAGTCCCTGCATTCCATACTGCGCGACGATTCCTGCAACGATCACGATGAAGGCACCGGTAGGACCTCCGATAAGGAAGTTGGAACCTCCGAAGAATGAAATGAGGAATCCGGCTACAATGGCAGTGATCAGACCCTGCTGAGGGGTCACACCGCTGGCAATACCGAATGCGATCGCAAGAGGAAGGGCAATGATACCGACAATGATACCGGCGATAAGGTCAGAGGTAAATTTCTTACCATCATAATTTCCCTTCTTGAACAGCTCAAAAAGTTTGGGCTGAAATACTTCATTAAGATTAAGTTTCATACTACTATAATTATTACACTACTTCTGGGAAGGCATTTCAAAGAATGAGAAATGCACATTTCCATATTTCTTTTCCTTTACAAAGTAAGGATGAGATTCAAAATTATGTTCTTCGGGATGTTCCAGAATAAAATAGGCTCCCGGGTGAAGAATATCCTTGGCAAAGACCTTGTCCGGTAATGTAGCCAGATCCTCGAGTGCATATGGAGGATCAGCAAAGATGATATCGAACTTCTCGCGGCATATCTCCAGGAATTCGAAGACATTGTGACGGACCACAGTCAGATTGTCCATTGCAAATTTCGCAGCCTGCGACTTTATGAAATTGGCGTGAAGAGGAAGCATTTCCACACAATAGACTCTGGATGCTCCTCGTGAAGCGAATTCATATGAAATAGCTCCTGTTCCACCGAAGAGGTCGAGGACCTGAAGGCCTTCCATCTCATATTCGTTATTAAGTATATTGAACAGACCTTCTTTAGCAAAATCAGTTGTCGGCCTGGCCTTATATCCTTGTGGAGGCAAAATAGTCTTACCTTTGAGTCTTCCACCGATTATTCTCATTGCTATACCTTATTATATTGATTCCACACTCTTGAAATAGCGGTAAAGTGACATTTCCTGATCCTCTGTAAGCGGGGTGCGGAAACAAATAGTCGACACCTCCGGATTCAGCTGAAGCTTCTTCAACGCCAGAAAGATGAAATATTGGGCTGACGTGAAATCCGGAGCCTGGAATGAATTGCACAAAAGCAAGGTTTTTCCCTGAGCGATTGTCAGGTACAGATATCCGTCCACATATGAAGCAAGAATCTTGTTATATTCTGTAAGTGAGGACATCTGCCTGAGCATGAAATACAATTCCGGAAATGGTACGGACTTGCTTCCATCAGTGCGAAGGACAGTTTCCGAAATCACCCTTGAAAGAGTTTCTCCGATTGCATTGGAGTAAATCATAACTGCACCGAACTCAGGGACATCCACCGCCTCGACCGGGTCAGAATCTGAAAGCCAGGTCACGTCAGCAAGGCTTGTTCTCGCTGATGCAGGATTATAAAACTGCGCAGGAACCAATGCACATTTAGGTGTAAAGACCGAGATTTCTACTTCCGAATACCGTCTCTGGAATTCCGAGGTGGTAAAAATACGCTCGGCGCTCATCCATCCGGAAGAACGCTCGGCAGTATCGGCCTGTATCTTAAAAGAATATCCACTCAAGCCGACTTGAATGGATATCCTGTCTTTCATATTTTGCATAAGGTGATTACTCCCAGTTACCGGCATTGTTGTTAGGTGCTGTGATGCTGCCGACCTGAAGACCCTTATAGCGTCCCTTGTCCTCCTGCTCTGCGTCAAGGTTTACGCGAAGCTGATTGTCGAGACCCTTGAGAAGGCTCTTATAAGGCATTGATGCCTCGAAGAGAGGAACGTTCACACCAGATACCTTCTTGATTGTAGATTCCATGATGATAGAGTCACCGCTGAATGGAATGAATGCGAGCGAGTCAACCACGAAGTTAGGACGGTCGTTGAAGAGAGTGTCCTTTACAGGAATCTGGCTCTTTACCTCGAATACGAGATTCTGCTCACCTGCAAGATAGAGCTCATAAAGCTTAGCGTTAAGCTGCTCCTTCTTGAGTCCACGGAACTTCTTCTTGATCTGGTCAGTGTGAGCCATTGCAAGAGAGTCGTCCTTCGAACCTACCTGAAGAGTGAGATCCATCTTTCCCTCGTTGTAGAACATGATAAGAGAGTCGATGGTAGAAGCATAACGTGCATTAACATTCTTGAAAGCCACCTGAAGGTCACGGATATCCTTAAGACGCTGAACTGCGATCTCTGTACGATAATCCTTGTGCTTGTTGAACTTTACAGGCTCCATAATGCTCTGTACGAGAAGATAAGTCAATCCCACGATAGCCGCTGGGAGAAGCAAATAGGTAAATACCTTTCTAATAATTGAACCCATTATTTTTAGTGTTTTTATTTTTCTTTACAAAACGACGGACAAAGTTAGGAAAATGATTTATGAAATGCAATATAATTTTGTAATTTTGCGACGGAAAAACTACTACAGGAACAATGCAAGACATCAACAACAATAACATACAGGCACTTGAAGCCTATATAGATGAAGCCAGGAAGATATCCATTGTCACGCACCAGAAGCCGGACGGTGACGCGATGGGAAGCTGCATAGCCCTGTATCATTTCTTAAGGATGTATGATAAGAAGAGCGTACGCATCATCCTGAACGACAGATTCCCCGGCTATCTCGATTTTCTTACGTCCGACATACCCGGGGACAGTATCCTTTTCTTCCAGGAAATGCAGGATACCGCCGAGACCCTCGTCCGAGACAGCGACCTTATCTTCTGCCTGGATTTCAATGCTTTCCACAGGACTGACAGGATGGAAAACGTGCTGACAGCTTCGAAAGCCAGGAAGATATTGATCGACCACCATCTGAACCCTGACAGAAGCGTCTTCGACCTTACCTTCTCGGAAACCGAAATTTCCTCAGCGTCTGAACTTCTGTACCAGATACTTATCCGCACCAGTCGGATCGGAATGGATGCGACTCTGCTGCCGCCACAGTCGGCAACCGCTCTTATGACCGGCATGACAACAGACACCAACAACTTCAGTAATTCGACATATCCTTCGACCTTTCTGATGGCATCAGACCTTCTGGCAGCCGGAGTGGACCGTGACGCCATCCTTTCATACCTATATAACCAGTTCGGAGAAAACCGCCTCAGGGTAATGGGACATATGATGAAGGATCTCCTGACTATAACTGAAGACGGAGTGGCATACATCGTGCTGGACAAAGCTGACCAGGCAAGGTACAATGTGGCCGAGGGTGACACAGAAGGATTTGTAAACATGCCTCTTTCCATTGCCAAGGTAAGGATGAGCATACTTGCAAAGGAAGATGACGGGAAAATCAGGATATCCGTAAGATCCCGCAAAGGAACTTCTGCAAACGGATGCGCCAGAACATATTTCAACGGCGGAGGCCACGAGAATGCAGCCGGCGGAAGGCTTCGCATACCGGAAGATGTAGCATGCGTGGAAGAAGTAGCTGAATACATTGAAAGACATACACATATTTATTTCAATAATGAAAATGAAGACAATTAGAAAGATATTTGCGACTGTACTCATTGGTCTTGTCTGCTGCTCCTGCGTCAAGGAAAAACTGGAAATGACCTACAACAAACAGGAAGACAGTATCGACAAATACATCAACAGCAATCTCAAAGAAGACAGAACCGTAGCATACAACAACGGCTCAGCCAGGCTTACCCTCATACCCGGAGAAGGAGAAGAACTAAGTCCTGACGGAACAATCGGATTCTATTATGCCGGATATACGTTCAATGGCAGTATAAACTCAGCCAATATGTTTGCGACAAACCACGAACCGACCGCCACAGCTGCCAAATGGACACTGACAGACCCTGAATATACTCTCATGGAGATCAATCTGAAGGACGGAAAACTTCTGGAAGGAGTCAGGAACGGACTCGTGGGAGTAAAGCCGGGAGAAGAATGCGAAATACTGTTTTGCGGAAAATACGGCTTCGGCAACAGTACTTTTGGTATGATTCCTGCTAATTCGGCTCTGGCTTTCAAGATTTGGGTGGTCAGCGTATCCAACGATTAGCCATATTATCACTTTTTTTATTATCTTTGTCGGTTCAAATCACTTAAAGGACAATGAAGAAAATTATAAAGACCGTTGCTTTCCTTGCCATCGCCCTATCAGCTATCTGCTGTGCCAAAGCAGTCAAGGAAGGTCCGAATGACGCAGAAGAAAGATATTTCAACGCCTGGATGGAAGTCAACCACCCCGGCTTGCAGCCTGTCGGTTCAGGAATATATGTAATCGAAGAAGAGCCTGGTAATGCAGGAGCTGAGGTCAAGGAAGACAATTATGTATATGCCAGCTACACAGTTACAGACCTCAAGGGGAACATCACCACCTACACAGAAAAGGAAACCGCAGAGCAGCTGGGCAAATATGTACCGTCCGACTATTATGGTCCGAAGGTCATAACTACATTCGAGAGCACTATCCCGGCCGGACTGAAGGAGGCTATTGTCGGAATGAAGGTAGGTGGAAGAAAGAAAGTCATAATCCCAAGTTGGCTCATGACATACAACAGCTACGACAAGCCGGAGGAATACCTGGAGAATGAGTCAAGTGGAACAAGCTGTATCTACGACATAAAGATAACTGATGTGGCTCTGGACATTTCAAAGCACGAGATCACACAGATGGCCCAGTATTTCGCTGACAACGGTGATATTTTCGGAAGAGACTTCACATCGGCAGACTCACTTAAAGGTCATTACGGATGCTACTACAGACAGCTTGTGGCTCCGCTCGATACGACCTCATTCCCGAAAGACACCACTATCTACATAAATTACACAGGAAAGCTCCTTAACGGACAGGTCTTCGACACCACTGTCGAGAAGGTAGCCAAGGATAACAATATCTACTCTGCTTCAAAGACTTACGAGCCTACATCCATCAAATGGGCAGAGAAGTACGAAGATATCACAATGGGTTCGGGCAACTCATCCCTGATCAGCGGATTCGCCCTCACCCTATGGCAGATGCGCTCGATGGAGAAAGGTGTAGGAGTATTCTACTCTCCTATGGGATATTCTTACAACGGAAGCGGATCCAGCATCCCTCCATATGCACCTCTGATATTTGAAATTGAAATTGTAGCAAAGCCTGAGAACTAGAATGGCAGAAAAATCTTCAGTACCAGTAGAGCTCGGAACAGAAAAGATTGGCAGACTTCTCAAGCAGTACGCATTGCCGGCGATCATAGCACAGACGGCATCGTCGCTTTATAATATGGTGGACAGCATCTTCATTGGTCAAGGTGTGGGTCCACTTGCCATTTCCGGCCTTGCAGTGACATTTCCTCTTATGAACTTGTCGGTGGCATTCGGCACTCTGGTAGGCGCCGGAGCTGCCACAATGCTTTCCGTACTTCTTGGACAGAAGAATTACAAGGCAGCCAATAAGGTACTTGGAAATGTCGTCACTCTGAACATCATCATCGGTCTTATATTCATGGGAGTGACGCTGATGTTCCTCGACCCTATCCTCTATTTCTTCGGGGCCAGCGAGAACACACTTCCATATGCAAAGGAATACATCACCATCATCCTGATCGGCAATGTAATAACGCACCTGTACTTCGGTCTGAATGCCGCGATGCGCTCATCGGGCAACCCTAAAAAGGCAATGGCGCTGACGATATTCACCGTTGTATTCAACACCATCCTTGACCCTATATTCATCTTTGTATTTGATCTGGGCATTGCAGGAGCAGCTTGGGCTACCGTGATAGCGCAGGTAGTCGCTACGATAGTGGTTCTCAGGCACTTCAGTGACAGAAGCAGAGCATTCCACTTTGAGAAAGGCTTGTTCAAACTCGATATACGCGTAGCAAAAGACTCGCTTGCCATCGGACTGGGGCCTTTCCTTATGAATGCAGCTGCCTGTCTCGTCACTCTTTTCATCAACCAGCAGATGCGAGACTACAGCGGCGACCTTGGTATCGGAGCATACGGAATCTGCAACAGACTCATATTCATGTTCATCATGATCTGTATGGGACTTAATCAGGGAATGCAGCCGATTGCCGGATACAATTATGGAGCAAAGCAATATTCGAGAGTGAAGGAGGTCTTCTGGATGACCGCAAAATTCGGAACGATAGTTACACTGATATGCTTTGCGGTGGGAATGTTCATACCACGCATCGCTGCAGGTATCTTCACCCACGACGAGGCATTGCTCGACATGTCTGCAGAAGGATTGAGAATCCTTACCATAGGTTTTCCGGTAGTAGGATTCCAGATGATCGGAACCAACTTCTTCCAGAGCCTTGGAATGGTAAAGAAATCCATCATTCTTTCCCTTTCACGACAGATCCTGTTCCTGCTTCCTATGCTTTACGCCCTGCCTCTTTGGTACGGAGCTAACGGAGTATGGATGAGTTTCCCTATTTCAGACGTATTGTCAGCTTTGCTTACAGCAATATTGCTGAGACGCCTGTTCAGAAAATTCAACAGACTGCAGGACGGAGAGGAAGCATCCATTCTTGGAAGTAACATATAATACACAAGGATATGGACAAGAAAATAATAATCAATATAGGCAGACAGTTCGGAGGCGGCGGAGTAGCTGTTGCCATGGAACTTGGAAGAAAGCTTGGAATACCTGTGTACGATAAGGAACTGATAAAGAAAGCCGCACAGGATAGTGGATTCAGTGCTGAGTTCTTTGAAGAAAGCGACGAGAAGAAACGTTTCTTCTCTCTTTCAGCCATCTTCGCAAACCGTTTCAGCGAGACTGAAAACTATATGAGCGACGGAGGAATTTTCATGATGCAGAGCCAGACTATAAGGGCAATAGCAGAGCAGGGTTCAGCCATCATTGTAGGAAGATGCTCCGACTACATACTTAGAGATATGGGATGCACATTGGACGTGTTTCTTACATCACCTATAGAAGTAAGAGCGGCACGAATAGCAGAAAGAGCAGGCATTTCCATCGAAGAAGCTGCAGAGCTGGCCGAAGAGAAGGACAGGAAGAGAGCTGAGTATTACAATTATTATACGTTTACAGACTGGGGCGTAGCCTCGACCTATGACCTATGTCTGGATTCAAGCATACTGGGAATAGAGGGCACTGCAGATTTCATCATTGAATTTGCCCGTAAAGCCGGTAAGATTTAAAACTGAATCGATGAAGAAAAAGACACTTGCAATCATATTGAGCGCAATCACGGCTGCCGCAATAGCGACAGCCTTTGTGATTATCCACAAGCCTGTACCAAGACCTGATTCATTGGTTGACCTAAAGCCAAGAATCTACCTCAATGACTCTCTTACCAATGTTCATTCAGCTCTGCCGGAACTTGAAGGGCTGGACAAGAAAGTGAACAATTATATGAGACAATGGCAGATCAAGGGAGCCTCACTGGCGGTCATGCGCAATGATTCCCTTGTCTATGCCAAAGGTTATGGCTGGGCTGACGAGGGAGAAAACAGAACTATGGAGCCGTCTCACATACTTAGAATGGCATCCGTTTCAAAACTGATCACTGCCGTAGGTATCATGGTACTTCAGGACAGGGATTCCCTCAGCATCAAGGACACGGTATTCGGTCCTTCGGGCATCCTGAACGATTCGCTCTTCAACACCGTGATCAAAGACAGAAATCATCACAAGATCACGATTGAGCATCTTCTGAGACATCAGGGAGGTTTCTACCGAGATCCTTTGTTCTCATCCAACGATGTACGCAACCAGATGCAGCTCGACTGTCCTCCTGTAAAGGAAGACTTCTATAAACTTGTCCTGAGCCACAGACTCAGATTCATGCCAGGAGAATGGCAGAAATATTCCAATTTCGGTTATCTCCTGCTTTCTGAGATCATTGAAAAGGTATCAGGCAGGCCTTATGAAGAATTCATAAAAGAAGAAGTCTTACGTCCTGCCGGATGCTACGACATGCATATCGGAGGATCATATTACAGCGACCGATTCGACAATGAAGTAAGATATTACACACACGAAGGAGAGGGCAAATTCGTAGAAGAATACAATGGAAGCGGAATAATGGTGGAGCGCTGCTATGGCGGCAACAACATACCTCTGCTATCGGGCGCCGGCGCATGGTGTGGATCACCGGCAGAAATTGCCAGACTGGTAGCGTCAATCGACGGAAGACCGGAGGTGGAAGATATAATTTCAGCAGAAGCAGTAGCTCAGATGATCGAGTATTTTGATAAAGAGACCTACTCGCTCGGATGGAATGATACGACTCCGGAAAAAGGATGGAGCAGAACCGGTACACTTGCCGGTACAAGTGCTCTGGTAAAATATTTCCCGGACGGTGAATGCTGGATAATGATCACCAATACAAGTACATGGAGAGGTCCGAGTCAGGCGCGGTACACCGAGGCCCTATTCAAGCAATGCCGTGAGCTCTACAGTTCCAAACTTCCTAAGCGTGACCTGTTTACAATGGATACTGGCTTATAACGATATAAGATAGAGCTGGAAACAAAACTATGACCGATATACCGGTGACCCCCGCCCTTCCTACGGTCGGGCACCCCCTAGCCGGGGGTGGCATGTCACCTATATATCGGTCATAGTTTTGTATTAAAGAAATTAATCTTGAATCAATAGTAATTGATTTCAAACTCTCCAGAAAGAATGCCATAGCCATTCTCCGCAAGAGACTCGAGCTCATTCTCACCGCCATAGACCTCCACAGGAGCAATAAACTCGACCATAGAAGCGATCTCGGATGTGATGTACTTACTGTAAGCGATGCCACCGGTAAGAACGATTGCATCCACCTTTCCGCATACCACGGTCGCCATCGAACCGATATACTTCGCCACAGAAATGCAGAATGCCTTGAGGAAGGTAGCACATTCCTGATCACCGGCTTCAGCGCGTGTCACAATACCACGGAAATCGTTGGTACCAAGATGAGCGACAGCACCACCCTTGCCCACGAGCATCTTCTTGATCTCAGCCTTTGAATACTGTCCGCTGAAACACATCTCGATAAGAGGAAATGCAGGAACCGAACCGGCTCTTTCAGGGCTGAACGGTCCGTCACCACCAAGGGCGTCATTAACATCGATTACCAATCCGTTTCTATGAAGGGAAACCGACGAGCCGCCACCCATGTGTGCCACGATAACAGTCACATCCTTATTGGTCTTACCCACATTGCGCGCATAACGGCGTACCATTGCACGTGAATTCAGGGTGTGGAAAGCAGCACGACGCTGGAATGCAGGATGTCCTGTGAGCTTGAGCTCGGGCAGCATCTCATCAGAAGTCGGTGCATCGGCGATATATGCCTTACATACGGCAGATTCACCCTTTGCATGACGTGACTTATTGATATCACATGCCATATCATCAGCAATAAGGGCACTGAGGTTGCATGCATGAACGCCGTCCTTTCCGGAGATCAATGCCTCGCGCATCTTTGGAGTCACTTCATAGACACCGGCCTTGATAGGAGTTATCAAGCCACCTCTGGCCATGATAAGATCGATCGAATCGATCTCCACTCCATTCTCAGCAAGGAATCCTGTAATGGCCTCACGACGCATTGCTCCCTGATCCATTACTGACTCATACTTTGCGATTTCCTCTGCAGAGTGAGTGAGATTGGTCTCAAAAAGCTGCTGTCCATCCTCGTAAAATCCGATTTTTGTAGATGTCGAGCCCGGATTTATTATGAGTATCTTACCTTTCATACTATTTCACTGACATTGCCGCGATTGCGATTGAATTGAGTTTTGTATCTATGCTGTCCGCACGGCTTGAAAGTACACATGGCACTTTGGCACCAACGAGAATTCCAGCCTGACGCACGCCCTGAACAAGCTTTGAATTAGCCTTATAGAAGACATTACCTGACTCAATGTTAGGGAAAAGCAGACAGTCTGCATCTCCTGCAACAGGGCTTACAAGTCCTTTGATCTCCACAGATTCCTGGTCGATAGCCACATCCAACGCAAGCGGACCGTCAGCCACGCAGCCCTTTATCTGGCCACGTTCTGCCATCTTCGCAAGAAGGGCAGCATCGATTGTAGCCGGCTGGCTGGCAAGTACTTGCTCAGTAGCAGCTATGAGGGCTACCTTAGGAGTCTCCACGCCCACAGCCTTGGCTGTCTTCACCAGACATTCCATAATGATCTGCTTCTGCTTGATATCCGGTGCAGGAATTACAGCAACATCACCTACGAAAAGAAGCTTGTGATATGAAGGAATCTCCAAAGTGGTACAATGTGTCAGTGTTCCCTTTGGCGGAAGAAGACCGGTCTCCTTGTTAAGGATAGCCCTGAGAAACTTGTCTGTCGAGCAGAGTCCTTTCATAAGGAAGTCTCCCTGACCTTCACGGATCATCTGCACAGCCTGCGCTACCGCCTGGAGTTCATTAGGATTATGCACGATTGTGAACTTCTGCACATCCACTCCTTCTTCATTGCAGGCCTTGGCGATAAGAGCCTCATCACCCACAAGAATCACATCAGCAAGTCCCAGGTCGATTGCCTTGGAAGCGGCCGCGATCGTGTGGCTGTCCACTCCCCAGGCAGCGACCATTCTTTTTCTGGAACCTCTGCTGCGGAGCTCTTCAAAAATCTGTTCGAATGTAGTAAGCATATGAGAAACTGTTTAAATTTTTCTACGAAAAAATTTTAATAGTTGAAACTGAATAAATTCTCATCTGCCTGTTATGTGTCTTTTCGGCATCTTTACCCTATCTTTTTCGTCAGATAGCCCGCTATCCTCCTTAAAAGATAGTGCAAATCTGCTCGAAAATACATCATAACATTTCAGATGATCAAAACTTAAACAGTTTCTTATTCCTCGTTCTGTACGATGTTCATTGTATCACGTGCAATCATAAGCTCCTCATTTGTAGTGATGAGAGCTACCTTCACCTTCGAATCAGGTGCAGAGATGATTGTATCCTCGCCTCTTACGACATTTGCATCATAGTCGAATGTAAGTCCGAGGTAAGCGAGATTCTCGCAGACTCTGCGACGGAGACGGCTGTTGTTCTCTCCGATACCACCGGTGAATACGATAAGATCCACACCATTCATCGCTGCAGTATATGCTCCGATATACTTGATGATCTCATAGGTAAGCTTCTTGAGAGTAAGCTTTGCCTTTGGTGCGCCTTCATTCGCAGCATCGTCAAGGTCACGTGCATCTGATGAGATGCATGAAAGACCGAGGAAACCGCTCTTCTTGTTGAGAATGGTGCTGATTTCTGAAGGTGATAATCCTTCCTTCTCCTGGATATATGTAACGATCTCAGGGTCAATGCTTCCGCAGCGTGTACCCATGGTAAGACCTTCAAGCGGAGTGAATCCCATTGTAGTATCGATGGACTTACCGTTCATTACAGCTGCGATAGAGCTTCCGTTTCCAAGGTGGCATGTGATGATCTTCGAGTTCTCGAGATCAAGTCCTGCGAACTTCGCACCCTTTGCAGATACATATCTGTGGCTGGTACCATGGAAACCGTAACGACGGATACCGTATTTCTCGTAATACTCGTATGGAAGTGCATACATATATGCATATGCAGGCATTGTCTGATGGAATGCAGTATCGAATACGCCCACCTGAGGAACTGTAGGAAGAACCTCTGTCACAGCCTTGATACCAAGGAGATTGGCAGGGTTATGAAGAGGTGCGAACACTGAGCATTTCTCGAGCTGCGCAATCACCTTGTCAGTAATGTGCTGGCTGCATACGAACTCCTCTGCACCGTGAACAACTCTGTGGCCCACTGCCTCGATGTCCTCGAGAGTAGTAAGAACGCCGAATTCTTTATCAAGAAGAGCATCCATGACCGCTCTGATACCTACTGTATGGTCCTCGATAGGCATTTCCTTTACGAACTTCTCCTTTCCGGTCGCCTGATGCTTGAGGCAGCCTGTTTCCATTCCGATCCTCTCGACAAGACCCTTGGCAAGGAGATCATAAACCTCATCATTCTTCATATCAAGGAGCTGATACTTGAGTGACGAGCTTCCGCAATTGAGTACTAAAATGATCATTTCTATAGTGATTTTAATTGTTTTTCATTCTACTTTCTGAATTTCTTTAGAAATTACAGCACATCTTTGCAAAGTTATAAAAATTATCGCTACTTTCGCAAAAAACAGGAACGAAATGAAAGTGGAGAGAGAAACGGCGGGATTTGCGTTACCTTTCGCAGCCGGAGTTCTTCTGGCAGCATATTCCGGATATTGGATCCGGACTTCAACATTTCATGCTCCTGCAGTATTCTCTGCAGCAGCAGTGTCACTGGCTTTTCTCATGCATCCGCTACGAAAAAAGTACAGTCCCGGCCTGCAATGGGTACTTGTCGGCCTGGCTGCGCTGACAGCCGGCATGGTCTGCGGTATTACAGCAGCTCACATATCGGTGGGAGCCGTATCTTCAAGGGTGGAAATATGGGCCGAAGGATGGGGGCTGAAGATGCAGGAGGCAATTGACCGGATCCCATTCTCTGACAATAGGTGCAATGCGGTGGCCAAAGCTCTTGTAACAGGCGAAAGAAGCGATATTCCAAGGGAGATTGTCCTTGCTTTCAGGGAAAGCGGAGCCTCGCACATCCTGGCATTGTCAGGGCTGCATCTGGGGATAATATACGGTATCATAAAACACTCATTATCAATATTTGGCAATCATCACAGATTATGGATTCCACGTTCACTGGCCACCATCCTCATCTGCGGGTTCTACACAATCGCTACAGGGGCAGGTCCCTCCATTGTCAGGGCTTTCCTGTTCATCGTCCTGGCGGAATCCGGCCGTCTCACTCACAGGCACCGCAGCACAGGACAACTGCTGCTGGCGGCACTGGTCATCCAGCTGGCGATATCACCGATGTCAGCAAGATCCGTGGGTTTCCAGCTATCCTATGCAGCAATGGCCGGAATCGCATTCATATTTCCCCGGCTGAAAGAATTCTGGCCGGGAAGCGTCTATGATGACAGTCTGCTGATAAAACTCACAAGAAGGATATGGGAAATATGCGCAATGTCTGTTTCCTGTCAGATAACTACAGGGGGCCTTGCCTGGCTGTATTTCGGGACATTGCCAAGGCATTTCCTGCTGACCAATCTGCTGGCGACTCCACTGACAGGATTGATTATTCCGGCACTGATTGTCACGCTGGTGCTCAGCGGGACAGGATTATGTCCGACTATTGTGGTTCAGGTCACGGAATGGCTGATAAGCTCACTTATACGGATTCTGGAAATCATCGCCGTGATGTAGGCATCAATTGCGAGGTTCCTCAAGGGTGAAACCGGAAGAAGTCCAGGTACTGAAAACACCGTTATCGTCATATATGAGACAGCCCTCGAGATCGCAGCGGGATTCCAGGAACTTGCGCGAAGCTTCCAGTCCTATCACCATGCAATAGGTAGCATATGCATCTGCCAATGTGGCGTCTGCAGCTACGATGGTAGCGCTGAGAAGAGTATGCTCTACCGGATAACCTGTACGAGGGTCCACCGTATGGGCATATTTCTTTCCGTCACGGATATAGAATTTGCGATAATTACCGGAAGTAACTATGCCATGGGGACCGGCTGGAGCGCGGAAAATCCCCTGTATCTGGGCTCCGAGCTGATTGTTCCCGTCCACCGGACGGTCGATGCCGAGTGTCCAAGGCTGTCCGGAAGGATTAACACCGTCACAGAATATCTCTCCGATATCGACAAGCATATCCTTGACCCCTATCGAATACAGGTAACTGGCCACGACATCACAGCTGTACCCCTGAGCTATTGCATTGTAATTCAGCTTAGGAAGGTCTCCAGGTTCCATAAGGAGATCCCCCGGCGCCAGAGTGCCATCTTCAGACAAAGGCATCGCTTTCTTCAGCCTTGCCATTCCGCATGAACGCATGATCTCCTGCACCTTTTGCGCAGACGGCAGGGAATCATTGGCAAAACCGAATCCCCAGACATCGAACAAAGGTCCTGCAGCCACATCCACCGCTCCTGAAGTCTCTTCAAAGATATCATGTGCCTTTGCGTAAATATCCACGAACATCCGGTCCGGAGCAATAGTTTCTCCGGCATTGAAACGGCTCAGAAGAGATTTCTTATTATATCCCGAGAGTGAATTGTCGATATTTCGAAGAAGTGCATCAATGGAATCACGCACCTGCTCAGGACTGCATTGCACTCCCTCTGCATTGAACTTTACGGTGTAGGTTCCTCCTTGAGCGAAACCTGTGACAGTTATATACCTGCCATGCTCCGAGCAGGAAAGTGACGCGACAATAGCAAAAAAACACAAAAATATTCTGATGACGGTCTTCATATTGGCTTCTTAGGCAAAGTATTTGCACAAAGGTAGCGGTTTTTCAAATTAAAATGACCATATTTGCACGATTGTAACTAAAAATCCGACAAAGAAAATGAGTTTAAGAAAACTATACCCTATCGTTCTGGCTGCAGCCATTATATTGTCAGCAGCAAGCTGCAAAAAGGACAAGGAAACAGAATCGCTGCCTTCGCTTGAAGGTATGCTTACCTTCGATCTTCCGGCATTCGTACAGCCAAAAGAGGTGATTATTATGAAACCTAAGGGACTGAGGCATCCGGACGGCAAGAATATCGGATATTACTGGAAAGTCACTCCCGGCATGACAAAGAATGACACCACCAGATATGAAAACGGACTCAATGCTGACGGTCACGAGAGCGATGGTTCATTCAGATATCATTTCCCGGACAGCCTCGGAACATTCACTGTAAACTGTTACGGATTCGCCACAGGATATAACAGCGGTTACGCATCATCATACACGACTGTAGTAAAAGGCGGTCTGGACGGATCCATAACCGGAACAGGAATCGCCGCTGACGACAGCAAGGTCACAATCGACGGAATATCCTATTATTACACTTCCCACAATGACCTGGACTGGTTCAGGAACAACCTTGCAAACCCTTCATGCGGAGCATCTTACTCAAACATACATGCAATGCTGGATGTATTTGGAAACTTCTACAGCTATGAAGAAGCCATGAATGCCTGCCCTGACGGATGGAGACTTCCTACTGATGCAGAATGGGCGGCACTCGCAGACACGATTGATCCGGAATCAAATGCCGCAGCAGGCGAACCGTTCGCAGGAATCGCAGCTGACCTTATGGCAGACGTAAAGTTCAACGGAACAAAAATGTGGGAGTACTGGCCTAATGTAGGAGAAATCACCAACTCGAGCAAACTCTCTTTCATTCCCGTAGGCTATGCCAACCTCGGAGAAAAAAACGAAGCGGGCAAATACCCTACAGCCTCATTCTTCGGAGTATATGAATATGCAGCATTCTGGACAGCCGACAGAGTCGAGGGTGAGGATGATATGGCATATTACAGATACATCATATGCGACCAGCCGGACATTCAGATCGGCAAGGGAGATATCCATACATTCGGAGCAAACGTAAGATGTGTACGCGAAAAATAAACTGACTGATTATGAAAAAGGGACTTATAGCTATCATCGTCATAGGAGCTATCCTCCTGGGCGGATTCATCTGGGTAAAGAATACATATAACCAGATGGTAGTATCAGACGAAAATGTTCAGGCTGCATGGTCGCAGGTCGAGAACGTATATCAGCGCAGAGCCGACATCATCCCTAACCTTGTGGCTACAGTGAAAGGATATGCAGAACATGAGTCAGAGACTCTTGAAAATGTAGTTTCAGCACGTGCAAAGGCTACTCAGGTGACCGTAGATCCGACTGACCTCACACCAGAAGCTCTTTCGCAGTTCAATGCGGCACAGGGTGAACTGACATCGGCGCTTGGCAGACTTCTTCTCATTCAGGAAAATTACCCTGATCTGAAGGCAAACCAGAACTTCCTCGAGCTTCAGGCTCAGCTGGAAGGAACAGAAAACCGCATCGCCACTGAAAGAATGAAGTTCAATGAGGCGGCGCAGGCATTCAACACCGGCATCAGAAGATTCCCGGACAATATCATCGCTTCAATGTTCGGATTCGAGAAGAAGGCATATTTCGAAGCTCAGGCCGGAGCAGAAACGGCACCAAAGGTTGAGTTCTAAAAATCATCATAAATGAAACCTAAAGATTTCCTGACCGCGGACCAGCAGAAAACTGTTGTGGACGCGGTCAGAATTGCAGAAAAGGGTACCTCAGGAGAAATCCGCATACACATTGACGGGGAATGTGGTACCGACCCGGTGAAAAGGGCAGAGGAAGTGTTCGGCAGACTCGGAATGCATAAGACAAGACTCAGGAACGGAGTCCTGATATATGTAGCATGCAACACAAGAGTATTTGCCATCATCGGGGATAAAGGCATCAATGAAGCCGTTCCGGAAAATTTCTGGGAAGATGTCATCAGAATAATGTCTGCCCGTTTCAGAGAAGGACGGTTTGCCGAAGGATTGGCGGAAGCAGTCGAGGCAGCAGGGGAAAAGTTGAAAGCCTTCTTCCCTATCAGCAGTGACGATATCAATGAACAGCCTGATGAGATTTCATTCGGTAAATAAGTGAAATTGCTATGAAAAGATATATTCTGGTACTCGCAGCTGCTGTTATGTGCTGCATCGGAGTTTCATCCGCCATTCCATCACGTCCGAGCCCGGCCAGGCTGGTCAACGACCTTGCAGGCCTGTTTGATATCTCGCAGACAGCACAGCTGGAAAGGATGCTCGTGGCATTCGATGATTCCACTTCAAATCAGATAGCTGTCGTAACGATCAATGATCTGGAAGGTTACGAAGCATCCGAATATGCCACACGCATAGGTCTGGACTGGGGCGTGGGATCGGAGAAGTTCGACAACGGTGTGGTAATCCTGGTAAAGCCCAAGACATCTTCTCCAGGACAGGTGTTCATAGCTGTAGGATACGGTCTTGAAGGAGCTATTCCGGACGCATACGCAAAGCGAATCATCAATAAAGAGATGATCCCATGCTTTATGGAAAACAACTATTACGGCGGAGTCTATAAAGCATGTGAAGTGCTTATGAAACTGGCTTCAGGGGAAATTTCCCAGATGCGGGAGTATGAAGAAGATGATGACATATACGCGATAATCGCAATCCTGATCATAATATTCATGATAATTATCATCGTGTCATTTGTCAATAAAAATGGAGGATCAGGTGGAAACGGCGGCAGCAGAGGCAGAAATGTCTACACTGGCCCGATCATCACGACCGGTAATGATTTCGGTGGCTGGGGCAGGTCTTCAGGCGGTGGATTCGGCGGTCTCGGAGGCTTCGGCGGCTTTGGAGGCGGATCGTTCGGAGGAGGAGGAGCCGGCGGCAGCTGGTAACAGATCCATCTACATATCGATAGCAGCGGGGAAACAGGGCAGACAGCCTTGGTATTCCAGTGACCCCCGCCTTCGCTGCGCTCAGGCACCCCCTAGCCGGGGGTGGCATGTCACTTACATACCAAGGCTATCAGCTTTCTGTTTCCCCTACTTTCTAGTAAAACTATCTTAGGTCAGTGATTATCCAGTCGGAAGAAAGATTTCCAGGAACAAATGACTCCTTAGTCTTTAAGGGCTGGACCTTCATCGACAGCACATTGATCTTCATCACGCTGCCGTCATCCAATGTGAACTCAGCGGTCTTCAGCTGGGAATTCCTGTCGATTTCAAGTAGTGCCTTGTCGATGCCACAGGATTTGCTGGCAGACAGCTTATATTTCATTCCAGATCCTGATGCTGTAGCAGACGCCACTGTGAAGACTTTGTCCATATCACGGAAAAGTAAGGCCGGATTCGACATATAAGAAAATGAATCATCGTTTACGGGTTCTGCTATGGCCTCTTTCGCTGTTGGGTCAAGCATCCATACCGTTTTTCCGTCACAATAGACATCCAGGCCGAACCCCTGCATTCGGTATGATGTTCCCTGAACTTCTACTTTGCAATCGCCCTTGGACGGCACTCCCTGGGATACGACTGAGTATTCACAATCCAGCAATATGCAATGAGAAGCAAAACTCTCATACAGAGCATCAAGAAGATCTGTATTCTGAGCAACAAGGCTTGCCGGCAGAATCGCCAGCAAGCCTGTCACCATATATTTGAATATGTTGTTCATACTATTTTATGAAATGTGAAAGTATTTCGTCAAGTTCAGCAAGATCAGCCACCAGAACCTGGCGCGGTTTCGATCCCTCCTGAGGGCCGACGATACCGGCAGCTCCAAGCTGATCCATCACACGGCCAGCTCTCGCATATCCCATGCCCAGACGTCTCTGCAGATCAGAAGTCGAGCCCTTCTGAGTAGTGACTACCATGCGGGCTGCATCGGCGAACATAGGATCGACATTCTGCATATCTATATTTCCTCCGCTGGTTTCACCATCCTGAGATTCCGGTACTGGAAGATAATATGGAGTATTATAAGACTTCTTGTAACCGGTCTGATCGCCGATGAAACCTGTTATCTTATTTATCTCAGCCATACTTACATATGCGCACTGAACTCGTTCCATCTCGACTCCTGCATAATAAAGCATATCTCCCTTTCCGATAAGGTTCTCTGCTCCGTTTGTATCAAGGATCGTAGCAGAATCCACCCTTGAAACCACTCTGAAGGCGATTCGTGTAGGGAAGTTGGTCTTTATGAGACCTGTGATGACATTGACAGAAGGACGCTGGGTGGCAATGATTACATGGATACCAGCTGCTCTACCCTTCTGGGCAAGACGCACGATAGCAGACTCGATATTCTTTGCAGACTTTCTTGCCTCAGGGCCTGCACCTCCCGCCATTGTAAGGTCGGCATACTCGTCTATTACAACCACGAGATACGGAAGATACTTATGTCCCTCAGTTGGAAGCAGATAACGGTTCTTGTATTTCTCATTATAGAGTTTGAGATTATTGACACCGGCAAGTGCAAGAAGCTTGTAGCGCTCGTCCATCTCTATGCAGAGTGAATTCAGCACGAGTTCCGCCTCACTGGCCTTCTTGACAATAGCGCGCTCACGCTCATCCTCATCGTTGGCCGCCGTAGGCATCACAGCGAGATAATGCTTTATGAGTTCGTTATATGCCGTAAACTCGACCATCTTAGGGTCAATGAAGACAAACTTGAGCTCTGACGGATGCTTGGCATAGAGAAGGGATGAGATTATCACATTAAGTCCCACCGACTTACCCTGCTGAGTCGCACCGGCAACAAGCAGGTGGGGAGCAGAAGCAAGGTCGAATGTCTTCACCTTCCTTGTGATGGTATATCCGATCGCGATAGGAAGCTCATACTTGGTATTTCTGAACGAATCATCATTGAGAGCCTTTTTAAGAGGGACGATAGACGGCTCCCTGTTGGCCACTTCTATACCGACACAGTCAGGAAGCACCACCACTCGTACACCCTTTGCACCCAGAGCCATTCCGATCTCTCTATGAAGATTCTCGATTGCAGACACCTTCACTCCGGGAGCAGGAACGACCTTGTAAAGAGTAACGGTAGGACCCACTACGGCAGATACCTGAACGACTTCGATCTTATAATTCATCAAGGTAGCCCGGATCCTGTTGTTATTGATTTCCAGTTCTTCCTTTGAGACTATATGCTGTCCGTCCGCGTAGTCATCCAGAAGATCGATTGACGGGAATTCATATCTTTCAAGCTCGGCTCTGTTGTCAATGCGTTCAAGCTCTTCCGTTACCAGTACTTCCGGATGGTAATTCCTTATGACTTCGATTCCTTCCTGAGTCTCATTCTGTTCTATTTCAGGCTCCTCTGAAGTTTCTATTATAATTTCGGAATCGTCCGGAAGTATTTCAGGCTCAGGTTCAACAACAGGTTCAACGGCTGGTTCATCAGACGGGATTTCCTCATCCGGCAACAATCCTTCACCATCTTCATCATCGCTTGGAGGGCACTCTGCATGTTCATCTTCAACGGATTCTATGTCGTCTGTTTCTGCAGTGCCGACAATAGTCTTGACATCAAAATCTTCGACAGACACTTTCTGCTTTCTCTCCATTCCGGCCACTGCAAACCAATGTGCGAAACTGCCGCTGGCAAAAAGAAGCCACACGACACTAAGGACGACGAGAATCAAGCCCAGGACAATCGCTCCGACGAGATTGTCCATCAATGCGATCACACTGTGTCCGGCATCACCGCCGAGTCCTCCGCCAAAGAAGGTATCCGAAGTGAACTGCATCGATACGAATGCAAGGACGAGCGAAGCGAGAAATGCGCCGCTGACAGTGATGAATGTCATCCTCAGAAAGCCGATGCTCCTGTTCCAGAAAAAGAGTCTGAAAGCAGATACAGCCAGGAGGAAGATAAGTGCGAAGCTTCCCAGTCCGAGGAAACGGCAGACAAGAAAATGTCCCCAACGATAGCCTATCTTTCCGGCAGCATTAGCCACCTCCACTTCCTTGTCAAGCATATCAGGGGAAGACATCAGACTCTGGTCCTGCTGCCAGGTCATCAGATAAGACACTGATGCCACAAGAGTGAATATTGCAAATATCCCTACGACAAGACCGGTTATCTTGAGAATCTGGGATTTCCTGTCCGGATCTATATTAGAAAAGAACGAGAAGCCGTTACGCTTCTCTTTCTTCTTATTTGTCTTCTTGTTCTGAGCCATATTATTTGTGCTGCTTGTTACGCATTCTGTTGTTATTGTTCTTGAACTTATGGTTCTGCATCTTTCCCTTCTGCTGATTCTGACCAGGACGGGCGAAGACAGCGCCATTGTCGATACGTGTGAGCTGTATTCCTTCCGGAACCTTGATCCTATAGTCCGACAGTTTCTCGATATCCTGGAAGATGGTAGCATCAGCGACCGTATCCTTGTTCCAGATAAGATACTGCTGTCTCATATATATGGCCAGCTGACGGATCATCTCAGTCTTTACATCGCCGTCTTCCTTCTGGGCGATCAGCTCAATGATGCTTTCGATGTTCCTTCCATAATGTATGGCCTTGATCGGCTTGGTATTCAGTGGAACCGGCTCCGGCTTAGTCACAAGGCTTTCCGGAGAAGGCATCGGATACGGAGCATCGATATCCAGATCGAATCCGGAAATGATGAAGAGATGATCCCAGAGCTTATGCTCGAAATCTTCCTCCAGATGCACCGATGGATTAAGGATCTCCATCACCTTGATGATAGCTCTCGCCTGCTCGTTACGCTTCTGCCTGTCCTCCACAGTCTTAAGATAATTCACCATCTTCTGCACATTCCTGCCATACTCGGGTATGTAAAGCCTCACTCTCTCGGTATTGTAGAGCAGCTTGCAGGTATCAATATCCTTGTTCTCCATATCTTTCATTATCATTAAAGTCACAACTTGCAAATATAAGAAACAGTTTTGACTTTTCTATGAATTATTTCAATTGATTCCGTGTCAGACAACTCTCTTCACTTCACCGGTATGTACATACCACAGAAAAGCTGAAACATCCTGATATCCCATTCTTTTCCATATATCTGCATATTTCTGAAGCTGTCTTTCATATTTGCGGTAATGCTCACCGAACTTATAGTCGATGACTGTAATCTTGCCATCCTTCACGAGTACTCTGTCCGGACGATACATCTGTCCGTCCGTATCTATAAGAGTACTCTCGTTCATCACTTCTATCATGGCACATTCAAACCATCCTCTCGACCTTATTTCTTCCAGCCTCTCTCGAAGAAGAGATATAGTCGTCTCATATTCATCAGCAGATATATCGCCTGAATCAAGCGCCTGTCTTGCGGACTTTTCCAGATCGTCTGCGGCTATCATCCTTGAAAGAATCTCATGCAGTACGACACCCTTGATTCTGTTCGACGCAGATATTCCGGCCTCCCCGTCTTCCGAGAAGAAATCAATGGAATCGGCTGAATATTTCAGCCTTCCTCTTTCACGTACATCTGCTTCAGGATCTCCTTCCCCTATGTTCAGGGGGATGGACGGGTACTCATTGCCCGGAGACATTTCAAAATCACGCACTCCGTCTTCTTCACTCTTACGGAACTTGCTGAAATCCACAATATTGCCTACATCAAACCTGAAAGACTCCTCATTATCAGTCCTTATCGGATGCATATCATTGTCAGAAGACAGGAACCAATACAGAATCTGAGAGAAGTTCTTGAACTGAGGCATCTGTCCCGCTTCCACCGCCTGGATACATTTGGCAGGCGGGAGTGCGGAAATCAGGTGCATGCCAAGAGCCGGCCTTGTCATAGCAACATAAAGGATATTCATATTGTCCACCTGCTGGAGGAAATTTTCCTTCCTGTAATCTTCCGCGAACAAGGTATTGGCGGAATCACTGCCAAGCGAAACATCATATACACCTTCAGCAAGACCTTCAAGAGAAGTACCGTCCAGGTCAGGCATACACCAATGTCTGTCAGCCTTATACAGGAGGATATTTTCCACAAAAGGAATTATGACATAAGGGAATGCCAGTCCCTTGGACTTGTGGATTGTCATGATGCGCACCGATTCACCCGACGATGGTGAACTTATGGAAGGGTCCTCCCCTTCCCAGAATTTCAGGAAACCTCTGAGACTGTTGCCATTGGAATTGACATAGTCCTGCAATGTATCCATAAATGATTGTATATGAAGGATCTCTCCCTTCCAGACTTCTTCCGTATCGCCGGCCTTTAGACTCCTGAAAAGGCTTTCAGCCATATCCACAAGAGAGCTGCATGAGCGCGGGATCTGCACCTCCAGAGACTGCGCAAGATATCCGTTTACGGTATCCTGAGGATTATCCGCCAAAGACATCAGCGACACCAGACGACGTACCGTGACAGATCCCTTCACCTTGAGAGAATCATCGGTCACGACAGCTATTCCATTGTCAATAAGATATTTGGCCACAGCCTCGCCTGTATTGTTGCTTCTCACGAGAACAGCGATCTCAGACAAACGGGCGCCCGCCTCCCTTGCCTGCATGACAGCCTCCAGGACCTTGTCCAGTTCCTGCTCCTTAGGGCAGAATGTAAAGCTTACATTTCCCGGATCCTTATCAGCCTTGCTGACATTCTGTCTGACATCGAAATAAATTTCTGACATCGGCCCTGGCCCATCATAGCCAGCCATAGCGTCCAGCACAGAGGCCGCAGCCTTGAAAAAGGCATTATTGAATCCTATTATATTGGAAAGACTTCTGTAGTTCGTATCGAGAACCGTCTGGGTATGGCCTGGAAATTCGTCCGGAATACTTTCCTGAAGCAGCTTCCAGTCTGAACCTCTCCATCTGTAGATACTCTGCTTGACGTCCCCTACGATGAGATTGTCCCCACCCTTGGATTCGCTTTCTTTGAGAAGGGGGCTGAAATTCTGCCATTGTACCCGAGCCGTATCCTGAAACTCGTCAAGAAGATAATGGTCATAACGGACGCCGATCTTCTCATATACGAACGGTGCATCGGAACCGTCGATGATATCACGAAGAATAGTGTTTGAATCATCGATGCAGAGCACATTCTTCTCCTTCATCAGTTCATTGAAGGTACGGGACAATTCACCTGCCACCCCGAGTCCGTAAAGCTGACTGTCAAGAATGCAGGCTGTGTTATAGACATCGAAATCCTTTCCGAAAAGATCACAGAAATCATCAAGAGGAGCCTCCAGGAAAGGATACACCTTAGGCATCAGTGTCTTGGCCTTGGTCTTGGCAAACCACAGGTCACTGTCTGAGGCATTCTTGAAGAAAGTATCCTTCGGTCTGGGAACACGGTCATTTTCAGCAAGTTCAGAATAGACATAAAGTTCATTCATGAATTTGTTCCTGCTCTCTGTCGGATTCACCCCCGCATCGGTCAGAATAGCCAGGGCCTTGTCTGCTCTGTCCTTCGCTTCTTTTCTGAAAACCATGATTATCTCCCTGCATCTTTTCCTGATTTCCAGCAATCTGTCTTTTGAGTAATCTTCATCCCCGTCAATTCCTGCAGATTCCAGCACTTCCTGTCTCTGGGACGACTTCAGCCTCTTGGCCATTTCCAGAAGATTCGCGTCCATACTGTAACGGCCACCCTGCTCGATCTGTTCGAGCACATTGTCTGTCAACCATGTAAGAAGGCTGCCATCAGCCTCGGTAAGTGAATCCAGAATCCTGTCCACGCTTTCCGCAACCAGAGATTCCTTGTCAAGTTCCACCTGATATGAGGCGAAATGTCCTATCTCACGGGAAAAAGCCTTCAGGGTCTGCTGGAAGAAACGGTCAATCGTGCTGACGGCAAAGGCACTGTAATCGTGAAGGATATCGCGAAGGACGGCCTCTGCCTTCTTCTGCATATCGGCTGCAGAAGGAAATACCGAAGGCACGAACCAGTCAAGATAGCCGGACGAAGACGGATCTGAGGCCATTATATAGAGTTCCTTGAGAATCCTGCTCTTCATCTCGTCGGTAGCCTTGTTGGTAAAAGTCACGGCAAGGATATGTCTGTAGGCATATCTGTCCTTATTCTCCAGAAGGAGGCTTATATATTTTCTGGCAAGGCTGTAGGTCTTACCCGAGCCTGCCGACGCTTTCATTATCTGTATCATCTTCCGCAGATTGTCTTGAAATCACAATATTGACATACCTTCTCATCCTCTGTCCTTCTGAAAGGCACCGAAATGTCATACATCTCGTCCAGGAGCTTGCCCAGACGCTCTGAGACAGCATCGAAGAAAATCTGATTACGCTCCACTGTCATTGGGGCTTTGGTAAAAAGTCCGGAGGTAGAATACACGCAGTTATATATATTACGTCCCCGGACCTCTGGCCTTGACTGTACCAGCAGGTCATATATATAGAACTGAAGGGCAATCTTAGGACGGTCAGCAACATCAGGGGCGAAAATCTTCTCTGCTATAGCTTCGGCGTTTCCGTCATGGATATCTTCATCATCTTCCAGTACCTTTCCGGTCTTGTAGTCCACTACTCTCGCCTGATCTGGTCTGAAACTATCCAGACGGTCAATGAATCCTTTCAGCTTCTGCCCCCTGAATGCTCCGCTCACCTTTATCTCACGACCCAATATCTCGAAATACTCAAGCCCCTCAGTCTCGAGCTGCTCGAGGTCTCTTTCCAACGTCTTCATCACATAGCGGACAATCACATCGGCGACAACAAGATTTCTTCCGCTGATTTCCAATGCATTAAGCTGAGACGCAATTTCAGCCTTGACCTTTGCTTTTATATCATCCTCACGAGTGAGCCACTGCCTTATATAGTCACGGCTTATGCGGTTCATCCTGTCAGTCAGAGCCGCTTCATTCACGCCTTGATGGTCAAAGACGAAATCCACAGCCATAGCGGACGGTGATGTATAAAGAGCGCGCAAAACATCGTGGAATACAGTTCCGAACATACCGTAATCCAGAGACTCGGCCACTTCCTCTTCCAACGATAATTCCTTCACAGTGTTGTAATAGAACTTCGCAGGACAGGCCAGATAATTCTGCAAGGTGGTGGCAGACAGCACTGTAGCCTTTATTTTAACCACATCCTCCTCAGTCTTGAGGATCTGCGGAATCTGAGCAGTCTTCATATTGTCATACCTGACTACATACCTTGCAAGAGGCACGTTGAAATGGTATTCCAGCTGCTTTATATATCTGCTTTCCTCTCCGGACTTCAGTCCCTCGGTCCTTGAATCCACAAGCATCCATACATTTTCGGCACGAGCAATCATCCTGTAGAAATAATACGCCCAGACTGCGTCCTGATATTCATATGTAGGAAGAGAGAAACCTTTTCTTAATTCCGGAGGTATGAAGGAAGAGCTGACATTCCTGCGCGGGAAAACTCCTTCATTGGCAGACATTATCACAAGATTCCTGAAATCCAGTGCACGAGTTTCCAGAGGTCCCATGATCTGAAGTCCCTTGAGAGGTTCTCCACGGAAAGGCACTGACACAGTACCCAGAAGCTGACTCAGCAGACGTATATATGTCGCCGGCTGTATCTCCAGAGCAATCTGTCTGATGAGGCTGACACTCTGATAATATTCCTTCGCATATTCCAGCTCAAGGGCTAAGGATGCATCCTTGGCCAAAGCCGGGGCAATAATCTTCAGCACCTCCATCTGGTAAGCGGCAAAAGCATCGATCTGATCTTTGGAACGAGCCTTCGGATCCATGACCACCGGCCTGAACAACGCATCCAGCAGAGGCGTACCGGTAAGTTCATCCTGAGGAATATAATATTTAGCATCCTTCTTTATCTGGGCGACTACAGCCGTTGTCTGCTCATCAGCTGCACTGCGGAAAATTTCTGAAGCGAATAGATCCCAAAGATGCTTGTGATAGAAATGCCATTTCCCTTTCTTGAGAACAGCGTGAAGCTGTACGGCCGCCAGGTCAGACATCATCACATATAGAGAACTGGACTTCATCGGAAGGCCCATAGTGACATTGATATCGCTTATTTCTTCCGGGATGGAGTTCAATACAGGCTTGAGAAGGTTCTCATCAGGCAGCACTATGGCACAGTCAGCTCCTTCATTTCCGAAAGTACCGACCTTGGAAACATCTCCGCCCGCATACATATCCGCAACCTGCCTGATAATATCCGGCAGTCTTTTCGGCTGGCCAACAGAAGAAGCTATGCTCAGCACATTGATACGAGGTATAGTCAATCCTTCAGGATCAGGTCTGAAAGCCTGCGGAAACTCTTTGACATTATCCGACATGAAGAACGAAGAACGGTTCTGCGGATCACGTATCATATCACCGGACCAGTCCCAGCAAAATTCAGCGAGGGAGGCATTCCTGAGCTTTCTCAGGACAGCTTTCTCACACTCATTCAAGGCATTCAGTCCTACGAATACGAAAGATTCCTCACGAGGGAAAACAGCATGCATGACTTCCAGGATATCTTCCTCCTTCAATTTCTCCACGAGTCCTCTGTAAACCATGCCCTCATACGCCATACCCTTGGCCCTCAACGACTCGCCGAATTCTTTATAAAGCGGCAGCAGGAGATTCCATATCAGAAGAAAACGTCCCTTCACGTCTGCATCATCAGTATCAATATTGACGGTCAGCTTTCCCGAATCATCCTTGAAATGCCTGATGAAGGCATTGATCGCTTCCTTCTGGGTGTCAGTAAGATACGTATAGTCATCCTGTAGCTGCCTGTAATCGGATATATTACGGAAAAGCTGCTGCGGATCGACCATATATTTGTCCACATCATTGAAATCCCCAAGAAGAATATCTCCCCAGAAGATGAATTCATCCAGAGACTCGGCTTTAGGATTCAGCCTGCAGTAACACTCATACAGTTCCACAAGAAGTCTCACCCTCCCGGATGTGTTCATACCGGAAATGCGCGAAAAGAAATCGTTTATCGACAACATCTCAGGAGCAGCCAAAGGGGCTTTCCCTGCTGCAGCGACCTCTTCGCATAGATATTTACGGAAAAATACCATTGAGCGGCGGTTAGGAAAGATAAAGCATCTTTTCTGAATATCACCGTTCTCATAGTAATGTCTGGCTACCTGTTTTAGGAATGGCGTCATAACAATCGGTTTTTACAATGCAAATATACACTTTGCTTATGCCAAAACACGGCACAAATATCCTTTTTCCGGGAAAAGCGGAATATTTTTATACAATTTATAGAATATTTTCGAAATTTGTTACAAAAATATTTGGAAACATCAGAATTTTCCATACCTTTGCATTGGAATTAATTTTGAATATTTCAAAACTACAAAACATAAATAATTAAAACTGAACGATTATGACTAAGAAATTCAAATGTTTGGTATGCGGATACATCCACGAAGGAGAGACCGCTCCTGAAGAGTGCCCACTTTGCTTTGTAGGACCTGAAGATTTTGTAGAGGTAACAGACGAAGAAGCATAAACAATAATAAATGAACAATTCACTAAAATAACATAGCTATGACAAAGAAATACAGATGTTTGGTATGTGGTTATATCCACGAAGGTAACGAAGCTCCGCAGGAATGTCCTATCTGCCACGTTGGCGCAGAGAAGTTTGAAGAAATCATCGAGACCGGTGAGGCTCTTACTTGGGCAGATGAGCACAGAATCGGAGTTGCACAGGGAGTAGATCCTGAGATTCTCAAGGGCCTTCGCGATCATTTCCAGGGCGAGTGCTCAGAAGTGGGAATGTATCTTGCAATGAGCCGCCAGGCTGACAGAGAGGGCTATCCTGAGATTGCAGAGGCCTTCAAGAGATATGCATGGGAAGAGGCTGAGCATGCTGCCAAGTTTGCAGAGCTCCTTGGCGAGTGCGTATGGGATACCAAGACTAATGTAGAGAAGAGAATGCTTGCAGAGCAGGGCGCTTGCGAGGACAAGAAGAGAATCGCTACTCTCGCAAAGCAGCAGAATCTGGATGCTATCCACGATACTGTTCACGAGATGTGCAAGGATGAGGCTCGTCACGGTGCCGGATTCCAGGGACTTTTCAACAGATACTTCAAATAGGAAATCTATTTATAAGCCTGACGGCAGAAGATTCCGGTGACCCCCGCCTCCCTTTTGGGAGGCACCCCCTAGCCGGGGGTGGCATGTCACCTTAAATCTTCTGCCGTCAGGCTTATTATTCAAATCAGCTATTCCATATCATCTTCGAAGAAATCGTCACTGTCTGAATCAAAATCGAAATCAGAAGCGATGATCTCCGCGATATCGTCCGGGACATCGAAGCTGAGATTGGACCAGAGGTCTTCCATCTGTCGACGATCCTTCTTAGTCGGACGACCTGCTCCGCGGTCACGCTTGAGGAAGAAGGTCTCCACCGGCGCCCTGAGCTTGGCAAGTTCCTCCGGAGGAGTGAGATTCTCTGCGTAGTTTGGAACGAGTTTGGCGCCCTGACGCTTGTCTATCAGCTGAATCACCTTATATGTATAGGTGACAGCTCCTTTACGGGCGACAATCATATCTCCGGGCTTGACCAGCTTTGATGGCTTGGTATCGGCGCCATTGATCCTTACCTTTCCTCCTTTGCAGGCGTCGGTAGCATCCGTGCGTGTCTTATATACTCTTATTGCCCAGAGATATTTGTCGATTCTCAATTCTTCCATAGACTAGTTGAAGAAGTTAAGCGGTGAGGCTCCAGCAGGTCCCTGAGGCTCGTCATCTTCATCAAATGCACCATCTTCTAGTCCCTCATAATCTTCTCCTTCCAGGAAAGCATCTGTAGAGAGATCGATATATTCATCCTGCTCCTCCACCGGTCTTGTGACAGCCTCGAGAAGAACTGTCGAACGATCACGAGGAACAAGGTAGAAATCAGGCATTTCAGCAGGAACAAGGATGGTCTCGCCCTTGGCAAACTCATAGTTATGCATATATGCTTCGCCATTATCCTTCACTGAAGGTACCTGGATGGAAGCTGCTCCATCGAGACAGATATAGACAATAAAGCTGCCGAACTGCTCTGTATAGATGTGAAGAGGATCAGTAAGATTGAGCTTGCTCACATTGAACTGCGGGCTTTCCACCAATGTCTCCACTACCCCGCCCTCGCTATGATGATGTTCGTGGCAATGGCATTCATTTCCTTCTTCGTGACAATGGCATTCACCGTCCTCGTGACAATGACAATCTTCACCACAGCTGCATACAGTAGCTCTGCATGGTTCATGTGAAGCCTCTTCTCCCCAGAGCGGTCCCTTGCGGTAGAGCCCCGGATCAAAGGCACGGTAGTCAATCACATCAATAGCCTCGTCGAGATGAGTCTTTCTCGCAGTGGCAGGATTGAATTCGCGTCCCCAATCGTAGAGGCGGAAAGTCATATCCGACGATTCCTGGATCTCGGCGATAAGAAGGCCTCCGTCTGCAGCATGCACCGTGCCAGGAGTGATATAGATGACATCACCCTTGCGAGGCTCGATAACGTTAAGGATTTCATCTACAGTTCCGGCGTGACATCTGTCATAGAATTCCTGAGCGCTTACCTCGCGGGTAAATCCGCAATACATCTTTGCACCAGGCTTGGCATCCATCACATACCAGATTTCCGCCTTTCCGAGAGAATCATATCTCTCACCAGCCACCTCATCATCAGGATGAACCTGGACCGAAAGCTTGTCATTGATATCAAGGAACTTGATCAGAAGCGGGAACTGTCTTCCATAATATTTATAGACATCTTCTCCGACCACTCTTTCAAGATATGTCTCCATGATGTCTCCGATAGTATTACCTGCCAGCCAGCCTTCAGCAACGACTGAATCTTCTACGCCCATATCAGCAAGCTCCCAGCTCTCTCCGATAAGTTCATCGGCAGGCACGGGTACTTCATTTCCATCTTCATCACATTCTACGAACTTCTTGCCGAGTTTTCCGACAAGATCATGACCACCCCAAGGCCTCCTTGAAGCCACAGGGATGAATTTCAAAGGGTATAGTTTCTTTTCCATATTTATATATCTATCTTCACATTTACCATAGTCTCAACACATTGCGTCCCTTAGCATCTTTGGCTCCGATAGCAAAGCCGACGGATACTACAAAGCGGAACTGCTCCAAAGAAGTATATGTAAAGCAATCCGCTGTCTTCGTATTCTGTACAGGAGGATTATTATAGCAATTGAACTGTCCGTTTACATATTGGACTCCGAATCTGAAATTGGCATTGAAATACGGGATTCTGGATGCCGCCTCAATTCCCGCGAAGGCATCGTGGCCGCTGAAATGGGTAAACGGAGCCACAAATGTCCAGGATGGAGACCACGAGTATGAAAGGAGCACGTTCGCATCTCCATATTGGCAGAAACCTCCTCCCATACGGAATTCATAATTCAGGAAGAGGCAAGTAGCTCCCAAGGTCCTCTTCGGCTGCACCGCGTCAGTATCCTCATAAGGGAAGACGCACTTTGAAGTATTGAAGAAGGTGGCCTTCAGGACGTCTGTAGAGAGTCCGCTGCATATCTTGTATTGTCCGAAATACGCATATCCTAATACCGGAAGCGAACCGGCATCCGTAAGATTTCCTGAGGTCAGATTAAGATCCGCCCCCAGGAAGATGAAATTCTTACGAGGCCATGTCTGTATATTGAATCTGTCACGGGATTCTGTGAAATTGATACGGCCTTTATAAGCTGTACGTCTTCCCTTTATCGGTTCGAAACGACGGGTAAGCTTCAGGTCATATTTTCCATAAGGCACATATACGGTAGTATCCTTGGACTTCGTCGGTGTGACCTCAAGATAGTTACAGGTCAGACTGTCATCCTTGGCAAACAAAGAGATCCTTACGTTAGGTTCGTCATACTTGAGAGTCAAAGGCATCGCCTTCCTCAACACTATGCCCCTCATATCCTTGAGCGTATCCGCTACAGATACATACAGAGAATCACGATGCGGCCAATATCCCTCTTTCTCGACACGGACAATATACGAACGTCCCTCGACAAGAGGAATGGTATGCATAGGCTGCTGGAACGGGACCTTTTCTCCATTGACATATACAGTTTCTCCCTGCACATCGGTGGAGACAAGACAGTCGACCATTCTTGTCATCTTTGCCTTCAGCAACGATTCCTGCCCCTCCTCTATCTTCACTTCGAGAATACCGTCATCAAGCATATAGCCGTCCTTTCTCACCTCGACGATATACTCTCCTGCAGGAAGCCTCATTCTTTCTCCGACCCTGCCTTGGAATGTGGTTCCATCTATCGACACCATCGCACCTTCAGCATTTCTGTCATCCAGCACAGTAAGCCATCCCGACCTGTATCTGAGATTAAGCTTGAGTTCCTGTTCTTCACCCTTTCCGATGGTTATATGGCCTTCATATGGTACATAACCTTCCGCACTTGCACTGACTTCATAAATGCCGGGTCTCAAAGGAATCCTGCCACCTTTATAGAGAGCGTTGTAAACAAGGGCATCGTCATCAAAAGAGAATCCGCCTGACGGATTTGAGAGATCTATAGGCTTCTTGTTGATGCGGAAATTCAAAGGCGGCATATCTTTTCCCGAATCTTCAAGTGTTACATCAGGTAGAAGAATGCCGAATTCCGGTTTAAGGGTGATGTCGAACATAACTGTCTTCCCGTCCTGAGAAGCCGGCACTACCACAGTGGTATCCAATGTTTCATAGCCTTCCTTAAGGATTCTGACCCCATGTGAACCTTTTCTCAAGCTGTATGCACGTGAAGAAACTCCATAAATGCCACTGTCATGGATTTCTATCAGAGCATTACCCGGTACAGTTCTGAAATACACCATTCCTGTCTTATCGGTACCCTTTTCCTGGAACAGATGTACAGTCCTTATCTTCTCGCTGCCCTTTACAGACAAGACAAGCTCACCTTCTCTTGCCTCAGTCACTTCATTCTCATCACACCAGATCTTCAGATACTTATCAGAGATCTCCATCAACTTGCACCACTCGGGTTTTGACGTTATTTCCCACCGGGCATTACACTCGATGGCTATCTCCTTGGTTCCTCCGGCAGAAGGGAGACTGAGATTGGCCGGATATGCCTCGATAACCGGTTCTATCTTCTTTGAAGCTGTCCCCGAAGCGGATGTTGCCTTACCGGGAGTTCTTCTCCTGATCTGCGCATCGCAGGATTTGATAAACTCATTGGCCTCATTTCTGAGCGCAGGAGATGTCTCAGGCATATTGACCACTCTCATGAATTTAGATCGGGCAGTTTCAAAATCCTGATTATCAAAGGCAGTGATGCCTTCTTTGAAAAGCTGTTCATAATTGCCAGACAGTTCCTGAGCTGTCAATGCCAGTGACGCCAACAACAGCAGCACGGCGACAAACGTTCTCTTTATCATTCCAATATCCTCCTCATTGAAGCCAGATCAGCATCATCTCTTATAGCCAAAGCCTTGTCAATGTAATGCAGGGTCATCTGCTTATCTTCGGACTTCCTGTCCTGACGATATCTGGCAATATAGAATTCCACACAATTTCTGTTTCTTGTAAAAAGCGAGTCCTTGACATGCTCCAACCTGGCACGGACTCCTGAAGTACCGGTCTGAAAAAGACTGCTGTGGCGAGTATCTTTGTAAGCCAACGACAATTTTTCCGCAGCCTCGATCCGTTCCAACGCAATACCGATGCTGTCTTCACAGCACATGATCGAATCAGCCGCTGCCAAAAGAGCTGCGTACTCACTGGCATCCTGACGGGCACGTGCATTCTTCGACACGAACATAAAAGAAGAAAGGCATACGAGCAGGAACGCCACAGCTGTAATTATCCTCGAGTACATCTTCTTGCGCGGTCTCCGCACCACCGGCGAGATTCTTTCCTTCACCATCTTGTCCATTGACGCTTCGAAAAGCTGACCGACCATCACATCCGAATACTGATTACGGCTGAAAACTTCGGCAAGTACATCCGGAAGGTCATCAGGAAGACCGATAAAATCGCCATCCTTGTTGATCGGGATTATGTGACGGCCGTGACTATAGGCATGTTCCACCTCTTTCCTCACCCAGTCATCTTCATTCGCACATCTGTCCAAAGAACCGTTCGACAAAATGAACAGAAACACAGGCGAGGCTTCGATAGCCTCAAGGATTCTGTTATCGAAAATACCGTCCTTAAGTTCATCGAAGTCCAGAAAGACAGAAAATCCCCTAAGCTCCAGGGCTGCCTTGATGGAACGCGCAAATTCCTTCCCGCCTTCACGGCGATAACTTATGAAAACATCGTATTTCATAGGATAAATTTATACAATCAGCAAAGATATAGAAAATCACTCGTAATTATTGCAAGTTTATCACATATTTGACTAACTTTGAGCACACTAATAGACTTTTCCCATGGGCACTGATTTAGGAGGAATCATCATTTTCATCATCTGCATAACATACGGTCTCGTACTCCAGCACCTTACTGGCAGAAGGCAGAACACTGATGCATTGGTCAAAGCATTCATTGCGATCTTCGCGACCGGCTGGGCCATACATATCGTCCTGTTCACCCGGATGGCACCAGAGAGCTCCAGGACATTGACAGACTGGCTGATGACAGTATATTTCTCAGCTCAATATACTTTGGAAATGTTTGTCGCCAAGACTATAGCCTTCAAAGGCATGGCCGGCGAAATTCTCAGAGAGAGTCCGCTGCTTTTCAGTGCACTGATAACCACATATTACATTGCCATCATAACAAGCGCCTTAGTGATATTCCACTTCGTTTCCAGATGGGCCTATGGACGCAGATGGCTGTTCAGAAGAAAGAACATCAGAGCGGCATCTGAAGGCAGCAGCCACATCTTCCTGGGAGTCTGCAAAGCTTCCATTCTTCTGGCTTCGGACATCCGTTCAGCCGGATGCGACGGCAAGATCATATTCATTGACCTGCCCGACTCCTCAGACAGCCCAAAAGGAATTTCAATTTGGGACATCATATCCAGATTCTTCTTCACTGAAAAGAACAATGAACAAATAGAAGCTGATGTGATACTCAAGGCCGACAAAAGGATGAGAGGTCTGCTTCCATGGCTTCAGAATCCGGCCAACAGCGTATATATCCTTTCCGATGACCAGGACAGAAACATAAAGCTTGCGGAGGCACTCTGGCAGATGGAAGGGGCCACTCCCGAACAGCAGTTCAAATGCAGGATTTACTGCCACGCGGCCAAAGACGGAATAGCATCAGTCTATAGCTCAGTAACCGACATCAGAGACAGACTCACATTTGTTGATTCATCATTTCTTGCAGTAGAAAGTCTTAAAAGCCATAATTCAGCTGAGACTTATCCTGTCAGCTATGTAAAAAAAGCCAAGGACAGCCGCAGCGGAAAGTTGCTCGGTTATATCGAGTCAGATTTCAATTGCGCAATCATCGGTTTCGGCGAAACAGGTCACGAAGCCTTGAAGTTCTTATATGAGTTCGGGGCCTTTGTCGGCAAGGACAAGGAAAAGATACCGTTCCGATGCCACATATTCGACCAGAATGCCTCACTGGCAGCGGGAGAGCTGAAAAGAAAGATAATGTTCCCGTCAGAAGAAGAGATTGTCTTCAGAGACTGCAGTGTGGAAAGCGATATGTTCTGGGACTCTCTCGGCCAGGTAATCCATAAGATGAATTACATAATAGTCTGCCTTGGCAACGATCAGACGAACCTTAAAACAGCAGCAGAGATAGCCGAATTCGCCATAAGAAAGGGACGCGACCCCCATGACAATTTCATCATAGCATTCCGCCAGCAGGAATTCAGTCTTCTCGACAAGGAGACAACAGAAAAGGCAAACCGCACTTTCGGCGGCTGCCTCAAACCGTTCGGAATGCTCAAGGACATCTGGACCCTGAGGGTCATAAAGGCAGACAACATCACGGCATTGGCCAAGAAGTTCTATTGCAGCTATCTGTCAGCCACATCACAAGCCGATGCAGAAACCGCCTGGGCAGAAAGACTCACAAGACTCCAGTCAGACGATTACGCGACAAGGAACAAGGCAAGGAGGCAGATCTATCAGGATTATTCCGACTGTCTGCACACCATTACAAAGCGTGCACTATCCAGCCCTGACACCGCAGAAGCCGCAAGGCTCATCCTGCCGCGCAATATAGGCAGCCAACATATCGAAAAAGGTCAATGCACCAGCGAAGACGCCTCAATACTGGAATATCTGGCCATCGGAGAACACCTGCGCTGGAACGCTTCCCACCTGATTCTTGGCTACAGATATGCCGAAGAAACAAGTGATCTGAAATGCACGCACAGCTGCATTGTACCCTACGATGAGCTAAGCGAAGAAATGAAGCATTATGACTGGCTGGTGGTGAGGAATTCGTTTTGATAATAATGTTTCAGTTTTTCCCGAGATAAAATCTCTTGTTTATTTCTGGCGATGAGACTCTTTGAAAATTTGTAGTCCAGTCTGCGCTGTATCAAAATGGTCGTTCAAATCAGGCTATAGACCATAAGGCTTCTTTTGCTACAAGAATATTCTGAAGAGCAAATTACTGGCAATGTTGCCAAAAACGGTTGGTGACGTTGAATAAAAAGAAAGGAAAGATACCACTTAACATAGTTCTGGTAATGTTGGTATGACATGCCTCGGTGAAGTGTGATGTTTTCTTTCAGATGTCCGAAGAATGACTCCAGTGCATTAGTTGTTTTCGGTATTCTTGGATTATCAAGATAATGGACCATATCAGGTAGAGCCTTCTTGATATGCACATATGCACGCCTTACCATTGTACCATTCCCTGTGTGAGTCTTCTTTGAAAGTTTTTTCATCCAAGTAATCCTTATATTTCTCACACCATTCTTTGAAGTCAGAAGTCCATTGGCGTCTGTCATTATGTGTTTTTATGAGACATATCATCCGAACTATTTTCCTCAGTTTCTGCCCAGCTTCACTCTGAGAATACTTTGTGATCCACATCTGACACTTACGCTGTATATGTGCCAGACATCGCTGTCTGACAGAATCAGGACATGCTTTTTTTGACTGCCTTGATGATATTGCGACCTCCATCGGAAGTGACATCTATATCGATCGCAACTGATTTGAGATTCTCCATATCTTCTCTGATCTTCCCACTCGTCATCTGTAAAACGATAGAATAATGTGGCCTTTACTGTTTCGTCGCGATATACGACCAGACACATCTTATTCGGGAGCCATGTCCCATCAATGAGAAGGTTAACCTTCTCGCGCCTTTGGATATGCCATTGGGGATAATTTTCCAGATACTCATCGAACCTCTACCTCTGTACAACTGCCTTTCGCTTTAGCCGCTAAGCTCAGCTATTTGAGGTACGACCTGCTTCCTGAGTATCGAGCATTCAAACCAGACGAAGCGATTTGCTTCACTGACATCCTTTCTACGCAACGAAAGGTAAATAAGCTGTCACAGTTCTTACATTTATAGCGCTGGTGACCATCTCTATGTCACCATTTTAAAACATCAAGAAAGCCACAATAAGGACCCTTTCACGACGAGTTTTAGCCATAAAAAACAACTTTGATGAAAACATTTTTCATCAAAGTTATTGTATCTAATTGTATTTTAACGTGAGTTCGATGAATCCTAACTAAAAGAGAGACAGCTGAATAAGCCCGTTTTCTTCTGGTTCAATCCGTTCAACGGCAATCATCGGCTTCTTTGGAAAGAATGAGTATGCCGCAAGCCCGGCCATAAGGTTGACAGTGAATCCGGTAACGGATCGGTGACGCGAATGTTCAATCTGGGCGATGTTCTTAAGTTCGTCATTGATGGTCTCGATGATGGCCCTTTTACGGAGAAGTATCTTGTCGCCAAGGGTCATTATCTGTCCCTTCATATTGTTTCTCAGTTTTGTAATAAGCTGAATACCATCTACAAACAACTTCGAGAAGTTGTCCTTGGATATGTACCCTTTGTCACCGACCAAATTTCCAAACATTTGTTCAACGAATGTCTTGTTCTTGAGAGGTTCACGGTCATCAACATTACCTGGAGTTACCATAAAGCTTAACAGTTCCCCCATCTCATTGCATATCAGATGAAGTTTGAAGCCATAGAACCATCCCATCGAACACTGACCTCGCTGGGCGATACCTTTAAAGACCTTGTGCATATGAATACGTTGGTTCCTGCATACGCGAAGCAATGTGCTGTCGACAAAGCTGATTCCGGTGCATTTCCCCATACAGCATTTCTTCACAAAGAGAATGAACGGGATTACAACAGTCCTTTCAAGTTCAGCAAATCGATTGTATGCCACTGTCTTTGGAAATATATCAGTCATATGTTCTTGAACTTCATTGATATAGAAATGCTTGAAACATTTATATCCGCTCAGGTGGAACAAAATCATTATGGTTATGATCTCCGCAGAGGACATTCTCGGGTAGCGATGATACTTGCGTTTGGACTTGTCGCGCTTAGGTGCAAGACCGTTTGCCTTGATGAATCGGTCATAAAATTTGCAAAAGTCATCGGACATACAGAAAATTTCGGTAATTTTGTCTCTTGAGATCATAGCAATGTATTTTGTGAAGTTGATTTGTCGTGATTTCAAATTTACAAAATATATTGCTATTTTACTAATAATAAACAACTTAATTTCGTCAAACTGACGTTAAGATATTATGAGTACAATTAGGATAGGTTCATCTGGTGATTGCGAGATTCGGTTTGATGCTACTTCACCGAAGGATTCTGTATGGGCGATAATATGTTCTGAGGGGAATAATATGTTCGTATTGCATAGAAAAGTGAATTCAGTGCAGTGTTTTGTCAATAATAATGAAGTTGCAGCTAAATATTGGATAATAAGATATGGTGATGTGATTATTATCAATGGCTTCAGATTGGATTGGCGGCTCATAACTCAATTGCTGAATGGATATCCTGTCGTGCAGGGGAATAGAGTAATACCGACTCCTTGTGTATATGGGCCTCCTATTCCTACATATCGCAAAAAACACTCTATACCCTCTCCTTGTGTATATGGGCCTCCTATTCCTACATATAAGCCTCCTATTCCTACATATCGCAAAAAACACTCTATACCCTCAAATCGTTCAGAAAAATTTGTAACAAAAGTACGTTGGAAAGGTGTATCGATAATCATTGCAGTATTGGGCGCTATTATCGGTGTCGCCGGTATAATATTGATGAAAAACTAGTTCTGTGGTTTATGGACCACGGTTACTTGATGAAAAGAGTATCAACCAGCCCCTGCTGTATTGCCCCTCGCTTCTGAATCAAGAGGAGCAGGAAAAGATACACCAGATGCAAAAACAAATCAAAGAGTCATTGGATTCTCTTGCTGAACAACATACAACTCCGTCGCAGGGAGATAAATAGGATGCTGTCATTATAATAAAGTAGATTCGATGTTGTAGATACATCTTAACAGTTATGAAAATTAAGTTGTCTCATTTTAAGAGGTTGATATTGGAATATTCCAGATTAAAGAATCTTAAAAGAAAAGAAGAGCATAATCTGCTTCAATTGTTCTGGGAATGTACTCTGAAGTGCAATCTTCATTGTCAGCATTGTGGCAGCGACTGCAAAACGGATAGCAGCCAAATGGATATGCCCTTATTTCATTTTGAGCGTGTTCTTGATGAGATCAAGGAGCATATGCCGGCAAAAGATATATTGGTTATTACGACTGGTGGAGAACCTTTGGTTAGAAAAGATATTGTTGATTGCGGAAAGTCAATTACCCAAAGGGGATTCATGTGGGGAATGGTCAGTAATGGGATGTTGCTTACTTTGGATAAGTTGGATGAACTGATAGGTGCGGGGCTCAGGACTATTTCTATCAGTTTTGATGGGTTTGAAGAAGAGCATAATTGGATGAGAGGGCATCCTGAAAGCTTCAAAAGAGCAGAAGTTGCCATCGAGGCACTTATGCAACGTAATATTGTGTGGGATGTAATTACCTGCGTAAATAAAATTAATATAAATAGTCTAAGACAGTTCAGAGATTACCTAATATCGAAAGGCATAAGACATTGGCGCATTTTCACTGTTTTCCCTGCTGGTCGTGCTAAAGATAATGATGACTTGATGCTCACTAATGAACAGTATAGGTACGTCTTGGACTTTATTGCTCAGACAAGAAAGGAAGCAAAGATTGATTTGAGTTATGGTTGTGAAGGATTTCTTGGTAACTATGAATTAAGTGTCAGAGATTATCCATTCTTCTGTCAGGCTGGAATCAATGTGGCTTCAGTTCTTAATGATGGCTCAATTTCCGGATGTCTTAGTATTAGAAGCAATTACAATCAGGGCAATATTTACAAGGATAGTTTCGTTGATATATGGAATAATGAGTTCCAGATATATCGTAATCGTAATTGGATGAAGACTGGTGAATGTGCGTCATGTAAAATGTGGAAATACTGTGAGGGGAACGGAATGCATTTGCGAGATGATCACGAAGGATTATTGCTTTGTAACTTGTCTAAAGTTAATTGGATTAGATGATTAGATGATTATATGTTATGGGGAAACTTCTAAATCATAGATATGAATTAATCCGTCCAATCGGAGAAGGAGGATGTGGTCTAGTTTGTCATGCTCGTGATACTTTGAATGATGAAGATGTCGCTATTAAAATTTATAAAGACTCTGTTCCACGTGCTATATTTGAACGGGCTAAAAAGGAATTCGAGATTGGTATAAGCTTATGCCATCCTAATGTCTTATCACCGCGTGAGTTTAACTATGACGAAGAGTTTCTTTATCTCGTTATGCCGTATTGTCCTTTCGGAGCTATCAATAACTTATGTGGAAAGATTCCAGAACAGACATTGACTATATCACATTGAATGTACCTCCTAGAGCGTTTTCAAATGTACCACTTCAGATATGGTCGCTTTAGGTTCGGCAAAGTTATTATTTTTTCTGATTTTTTCTTCTCATCGAGTCTCCTTTCAGTTCAACCCGAACCGCATTCGCGGTGAGGCGATCCATGATGGCGTCAGCCAATGTCGGCTCATTGATGTAGTCATACCATTTTGAGACTGGAAGCTGTGATGTGACGATCACGGATTTCCTCTGGTAGCAGTCTTCCAGGATCTGCAGCAACGCCAGACGCGAGTTGTTATCGAGCGGCTGTAGTCCGAAGTCATCAAAGATGACGAGGTCATTTCTCTCTATATGATTGATGACTTTAAGAAGACTCCCGTCAAGTTTAGCGAGTGCTATGCGCTCGATGAACTTGTTCATGGAGAAGTATTCCACTCGGTGTCCCATGAAGCATGCTTGTCTTCCGATGGCGCACGCCAGGAACGACTTTCCGCATCCTGTCTTGCCGTCTATGAGAAGATTCTCTGCTCTGTCTATGAACGTGCAGTCCATAAGTTTGAGAAGCATCTCCTTGCTCAGATTCCTGTCTTCTGAACAGATTACATCTTCCATTACAGCGTTGTATCGCAGTTTGCTGGTCTTGAGATACATCTCTGTTCTCTTGCGGTTGCGGTACTGCTGTTCGGCTTCGGCAAGTCTTGCCACAAAGGTGTCCAAAGTGGGCCACTGATTTACAGGCATACTCTGGAGAGCCTTGTAGCACTCTGCCATGCCCTTGAGTTTAAGTCCCTCCAACTGGAGGATTGTTTCTTGTGTATTCATTAGCTAGTATTCATTTGTGTGCCAGCCTGGTTGTTCTATTGATATGCGGACGGGCCTCTCACGTTGTCATTCTGGGGTATGTAGGAAGTCATGTCCGACGGTGTAAGAGGTATGTCATCCAGATTGTTCTTAAGTATCGCTTCAATGCGTTTGTATGTAGAAGCGGTCTTAGGCTCTATTCTTCTGCATGCAGCCTCAAGCCGCTCCGCTCCGTACCTTACGGCAAGACGAAGGACGCCTTGGCAGGAACGATATGCCTGCTGTACGAACAGGGCGGACTTCAGGATGCAGTCTATGGACTCTCGTGTATGAGGACCTATCTGACTGGCCTTAGACTGAAGATAAGCCGCGTTCACTTCCTTCGATCGCCTGTATGCAATATGTTTCTCTGGCATATGCGCTTCGATTGTAGTATATCCGTCAGAGTGCTTCCTGTCGTGGGCCGCTATCCTGTCCAGTCCGATCCACACTTCCACTGTCTCAGCGTCGTATATAACCTTGGCCTTCTTGCCTATATGCTGGTAAGGAACGCTGTAGAAGTGGTTCTTGTCCACCTGGAAGTGATAGGTGGAGTTGATGGTTATCTCCTTGGTATACTTCAAGAGGAAGGGCTTTGGCGGCAAAGGAAGCATATATGGTCGTTCCTCTCTTTCGTATTGCTCTCTGCGACTGTATGTCTTGTTCTTACGGGTCCTGTTGTTGAACATGTCGTTCAACTCGTCCAGTTTGCTGTTGAGTTCATCATAGGAAAAGAAGGTATCGCGACAGATCCGGCTATAGTAGTATCTGTATGTCTGATTGACAAGGCTTTCAGCGGGACCCTTGTCTCGTGGCTTGGCAGAGCGGCATTCGTCCAGTTCGGTGCCG
>JBGVCR010000014.1:0-45840 GCA_045118995.1 Candidatus Cryptobacteroides sp. | reverse complement strand
TAAACGCGAGCGACTGCTGATTTACGTCTTCCAAGGGCGTTTACTACTTTCATGCTCTGCTTAAATTTCGTTTAAAGTGATTGTTCTAGGGTTCTGTGCCTGGTGTGGGTGCTCGTTACCTGCGTAAAGATACAGGTTGTTAAGGAGCTTTGAACCGAGGCGATTCTTAGGAAGCATACCCTTTACTGCCATCCTTAAGACTTCAGTAGGCTTCTTTGCCATAATCTCCTTAGGAGTAGTGAAACGCTGTCCACCTGGGTATCCAGTGTGGCGAACGTACACCTTGTCAGTCATCTTCTTACCAGTGAATCTTACCTTGTCCGCGTTGAGAACGATGACATTGTCACCGCAGTCCATGTGCGGAGTGAAAGATGCCTTGTTCTTACCACGAAGAACGAGAGCAAGTCTGGCAGCAAGACGGCCTACTACGAGATCAGTAGCATCGATCACAACCCACTCCTTCTTGATATCACCTGCCTTGAGGGATACCGTTTTGTAGCTCTGTGTGTCCATCTTGTACTGTTAAATGGTTAATACTTAATTAATTAAATCTAAAAATTGCGATCCCTACACTACATAGGGGGTGCAAAGATAGAAATAATTTTTCTTTTGGCCAAATTTTCTGAAAAATCAGAGCTTTACAGAGTCGTTAAGCCTGATATCAGCCGACGATGCTCCGATATTGAAATCATAAGTTCCCGGATTCAGCATAAAGGCGTGCTGGTCCATACTCCAAAGTTTGAGATCTTCAAATGGTATATCCATCTCCACCTTGATCTTCTTTCCTGCCGGAACAGCGATTCTGTCGAATCCGCGAAGACGCATCAATGCATCGTCACCAGGAGCTTTCACATATACCTGGACTACCTCCTCTCCATCACGGGCACCGGTATTCTTGAGATCGAAGGAAACCTTAACTGCATCGATGGCACGGCGCACCTTCAGCCCCGAATACTCAAATGAGGTATAGCTCAGACCATGTCCGAAAGGATACAAAGGCTCACCCTGGAAATACATATAGGTACGGCCGTTCCTTATATCATAGTCAAGCATATTCGGAAGGTCGAGAATGTCTTTCACCCATGTCTGGGTCGTACGGCCTGCAGGATTGTAGTCACCGAATACCACATCGGCGAGAGCATTTCCGAGCTCCTGGCTGCACTGGGTCATATGAACAATCGCAGGAACATTCTCCTGAGTCCAGTCTATAGCATACGGGAAGCTGCTGATCAGTGCCACCACCGTATTAGGATTGGCCTGCCACACCACCTTTATAAGATCTTCCGTCTCAAGCTCGAGAGACCTTCTGTCCACAGCTTCTCTTCCGTCTCCGGCCACATTACCGTCACCCCACGGAGCCTGGATCTTGTCCCACTGCCAGTCTGGGCTTGTAGTCGGATGATTGCCCACGCAAACAATGGCCACATCCGCCCAGCGGGCAAGTTCCTGCGCCTGTCCATCAGAATCCCATTTCTGGAAACGGATCTCCACATCAGTACCTTCCACAGCCTTCTTCAGACCATCAAGAACCGAGACCTCATATGTAGGAAGTGCGCCATACCAGTCCTTGAGCACCTCTTCAGCACGATTTCCCAGTACAGCTATCTTCTTGACTTCCTTCTTATCCAGCGGAAGAAGTCCGCCGTCATTTTTCAGAAGCACCACTGACTTCTGAGCAGCAAGCCTTGCCTTCGCCTTATGATCTTCGGTCTCCCACGGAGCGACGTCACCGAATCCCATATCCTTGTAAGGATTGGCATCCGAGCTGTCCATAAGACCGAGCCTGAGCATCGTGCGGATATTGAACCTTGTGTTTCTGTCTACAATTTCTTCTGAAAGCAGGCCTTCCTGCACTGCCGCAAGCATCTCATCGGCGAAACGGTCGAGGATGCGGGTGATGCCGGCATTGACACTCATTGCCACTGCTTCCTTCTTGTCCGCAGCCCACTTATGCGCAGTGACAAGCAGCGTAAGGGCGCTGCCGTCATTGAGGATCTGTCCGTCCATTCCCCACTCTTCGATCAGAATTTCCTGAATGAAGTCATCTGTAGAGCAAGGGATGCCATTATATTTATTATAGGCGGTCATCAGGGAACGCGAGCCGCCATCCACAACTCCCTTCCAGAAGCCATATGAATAATAGTCTCTGAACAGAGCTTCATCAAAGTCGGAAGATGTATATGTACGGCCGTCCTCGTTGCTGTTGGCAAGGAAATGCTTCATCACGGTAGCGGTCTGCCAATACTTAGGATCATCTCCCTGCATGCCCTTGATTTCCTCTACAGCAAGCCTTGCGACAAGGAAAGGATCCTCTCCGAAAGACTCCTCGGTACGTCCCCATCGAGGATCACGCGCAAGATCAGCATTCGGAGCCCATAGCACAAGACAATTTCTTCCGGTCTTCCATGAATGATATCTGGCCTCGACAGCCATTACTTCTCCTACCATTCTGAGAATCTCCTTATCCCATGTTTCTCCAAGGCCATATCCCTGAGGAAATGCAGTACTGTGCACAAGCGGGGCTGTCTGCTGCTGCGTATAATCCCTTGTCCTGTCGATCTGAGACACGCGGACAAAGTTTTCAAGATCAGTGGCACCTCCTCTTACAAGTCCGTGTATAGCCTCCGAACTTCCGGGGTCCGCAACCCCCAGACGAGGTACGCCCAAACCGGAGAAGGTAGCGATCTTCTCCTCCAGAGTCATCAATGAAAGAAGGTTGTCAATACGCTCATCATCAGAAAGTTCCGGATTCTGGAACGGATATTCATACGTCTGAGCAAGCAATGCCGAGGTCGCAAACAACGATACCAGCACTGCCAAAATTCTACTTAAGTCTCTCATAATCTATGGTTATTAGTATACGTGGATCAGATAGAAAGCACATTCAGTACATTGATAAGCTCACGGTCGATCGGCTTATCGATACGGATAGCTTTGTTGAAAGGCACATAGACGATCTGGTCATTCTTCACTCCGATCATCACGTTGCGCTGCCCGTCCTTCAACGCCTCTATGGCTGCCACTCCCAGGCGGCTGGCCAGGATGCGGTCATTGGCTGTAGGGATACCGCCTCGCTGAAGATGACCGAGGATTGTCACACGAGCCTCATATTCAGGATATTCATGGATAAGACGGTCGGCATAATACTGGGCTCCGCCTGTACCGTCCTTCTTGCTCTCGGAAACAAGGACTATCGAGCTGTTCTTGCTCTTTCGCACTCCTCTGCCGATGAATGTGGCCAACTGGTCCACATCTGTCCTGTCCTCGGGGATGATCGCAGCTTCCGCACCTGTGGCAATCGCGGCATTCTGTGCAAGGAAGCCTGCATCGCGTCCCATAACTTCTACAAAAAAGATACGGTTATGCGAATTGGCCGTATCACGGATCTTATCGACACATTCCATGATGGTGTTGAGAGCAGTGTCGTATCCGATGGTGGTATCCGTACCGTAAAGGTCGTTGTCGATCGTACCTGGCAGTCCGACACATGGGATATCGTACTCCGTAGCAATCACCTGAGCACCAGCCAGAGAGCCATTGCCACCGATCACGATAAGGGCATCTATTCCATGAGCCTTGAGATTCTCATATGCCTTGGCACGGCCTTCTTCGCTCATGAAACCCTTGCTTCGGGCTGTACGGAGGATGGTACCGCCACGGTTGATCGTGCCACTGACACTCTCAGATGTGAAATCCTTGATTTCATTGTTGATAAGGCCTTCCCAGCCACGGTATATTCCTTTCACGCCCCATCCGTTATAGATGGCAGCTCGCGTCACGGCTCTGATAGCCGCATTCATTCCCGGCGCATCACCTCCTGAGGTAAGGACACCGATTGTATTGATTTTTGCCATATTCTACAGTATTTTAACTTTGGCAAATTTACAAAAAATCTGCTATTTTTGCAGCCCGGGATTCCTCGACAAGCTCGGAATGACAGAGAAACAAGCTCGGAATGACAGAAAACCGGCTCGGAATGACAGAGAAACAAGCTCGAAATGACAGAAAACCGGCTCGGAACGGAAGAAAACCGGCTCGGAATGATAGAAAAATGAAGATAGGAAATATAGATTTAGGAGATAAGCCATTGTTTCTGGCACCGATGGAGGATGTGACAGACGCATCCTTCAGGTTCATATGCAAGGAGTTCGGGGCCGACATGATGTACACTGAGTTCATATCGTCGGACGGACTGATACGCGATGCCCGCAAGTCGCTGGAGAAGCTGGTGACATACGACTATGAAGCTCCTATCGGCATACAGATCTATGGAAACATTCCGGAAGCCATGGTGGATGCCGCCAGGATGGCAGAGCAGGCCGCCGAGATATCCTCTCAGTTGGAAAGCGTGAAAGGAGTGCCCGGAGCTGGACATGGAGCCGATCTGGTGGATATCAACTTCGGGTGTCCGGTAAACAAGATTGCCCGCCGCGGGGCCGGATCGGGAATGATGAGGGAACCGGACAAGATGGTGGAGATCACAAGACAGGTGGTGGAAGCCGTGAAGCTGCCGGTGACAGTAAAGACCCGCCTGGGCTGGGATGAGGATTCGAAAATCATTGTGGAACTGGCTGAAAGGCTCCAGGATGTCGGCATACAGGCTCTTACGGTACACGGGCGCACCAGATGCCAGATGTACACAGGCGAAGCTGACTGGACTCTTATAGGAAAGATCAAGGAGAATCCGCGCATGCACATCCCGATCATCGGAAACGGTGACATCAACTCCCCTCAGAAGGCCAAGGAATATTTCGACCGATACGGAGTCGACGGTATAATGATCGGACGCGCCACATACGGCCATCCTTGGATATTCCAGGAAATAAAGCATTACCTCAAGACCGGGGAACTCCTCCCTCAGATGAGCGTTACGGACAGAGTCGCATTGGCCAAGAGACATCTGGCCAAGTCTTTGGAAATCAAGGGTGACCGCGTCGGCATATTGGAAATGCGCCGCCATCTGTCCTGCTATTTCAAAGGACTTCCCGACTTCAAGGAGACCCGCCTGAAGCTCGTGACCATCAACGATCCGCAGGAGCTTTTCGCGACCTTGGATCATATTGCCCAGAGGTGGGGTGAAGAAGCCCCTGAAGTGAAGAGCGTTTACGGATTATAATTATTATCTTTGCGGTTTTTAGTGTAGTAACCTATGATTGACAAGCTTATTCTCTTTCCATATTGGCTGACCCTCAAATGCAGGCACGCCTTCTATAATATCGGCCTTTTCAAGTCTCACAAGGCCTCGGTGCCTACAATCTGCGTGGGTAACATCACGGTCGGAGGTACCGGCAAGACACCTCATACAGAGATGATTATCAGGATGTTGCTTGAAAGTGAAGAATGGGGCGAGAAGAATATAGCCGTGCTTTCAAGAGGCTATAAGAGAAGAAGCAAGGGATTCCAGCAGGTTACCGTGGACGGTACCGCAGAGGATTTCGGAGACGAGCCGCTCCAGATAAAAAGGAAGTTTCCCAATATCACAGTGGCTGTGGACAAGTCCAGGAAGCAGGGATGCGAATTTCTTTCCAATCCCGAACTCCTTCAGACATCCAAGAAGGCCCGCAGGTGCATAAACAAAGATTTTCCCAAGGCGGACATCATTGTACTTGACGACGCGTTCCAGCACAGAGCCATCAAGCCTGATTTCTCCGTAGTACTGGTGGATTACAACAGACCTACATTCAAGGACTACCTCCTTCCGATAGGCAGACTCCGCGACCTTCCTGAAAGAATCGGAGCCGCCGACATCATCATTGTCACAAAATGTCCGACCTACATAGATGACCAGCAGAGAGAGAAATGGGCATCCAATCTCGGAATAAAGCAATATGATCCTGCCACCGGAACAGGCACAAGGAAGAAAGGAAAGAAACAGCACATCCTTTTCACATCAATTGCGTACGATACCGCCAAGCCTATTTTCCCGGAAGGAGATCCAAGATATCTGTATGCCAAGAGGCTCATCCTGTTTTCCGGCATTGCCAATGACACTCCATTCAGGAACTACCTCTGCGGCAACTACAAGATAGTCAAGCACTTCAACTTCCCTGACCATCATAAGTTCACCCGTGCGGACATGCATTCGATAAGGGACGCAGCTGACAATTACCCTACTTCGGTGATCATGACCACCGAAAAGGACTGCCAGAGAGTGCGCGACTGCCGTTTCATCCCGGGCGGCATGAAACAGAAAATGTTCCATGCCCCGATCAAAGTGGAATTCCTCACTGACGGAGACAGGAACATCTTCAGTTCATTGCTCTGCGAAAGGCTGAAGCAATCTTAATCCTTTCTTGAGATTATTTCATTCTGCACCTCCACGGAAGCCTCGTGGATGGCAGTGAACACATCGCTCAGGAATTTTTCACTCAAGCCATACTCTTTACCCTTCTCCAGCACCTTGGAGAAGACTTTGTCCCATCTTGCAGTCTGGATGATGGCGATATTGTTCTCTTTCTTATACTCGCCGATCTTACGGCTGACATTCATTCGGGAACCGAGAGCGTAAACGATATTCTCATCTATTACATCGATCTTCGCTCGGAGCTGGTCAATATTCTCCTTCCACTGAGGGGCATCCGAGTCCTTATCTCTTACTATCACCTGATTATAGAGCAGATCACTCAATTCATCAGGAGTCAGCTGCTGCTTTGCATCGCTCAAAGCAACCGCAGGATTGCAATGCGACTCGATCATAAGTCCCTCAAAACCAAGGTCAAGAGAGCGCTGGGATATCTCCTGAATATAATCCCTGCTGCCACCCATATGGCTTGGATCCACGAAGAAAGGAAGTTCCGGATAACGGCTGCGCAGTTCGATCGCCACCTGCCACTGAGGATCATTCCTGTACTTTATCTTGTCGAAAGTAGAGAAACCACGATGGATCACTCCAAGTTTCTTGATTCCAGCCCTGCTCAGACGCTCCAATGCACCTATCCACAGATCCAGGTCGGCATTGACCGGATTCTTCACGAGCACAGGTATGTCAGTACCCTTCAGGGCATCAGCAATTTCCTGCACCAGAAACGGATTGGCAGTAGTTCTGGCACCAAGCCATACCATATCGACACCGTGCTTGAGACATTCCGCCACGTGCTTTTCACCAGCCACCTCGGTAGCCACCTTCAATCCATACTCCTTCTGAATCCTCTGAAGCCATTTCAAGCCCACAGCTCCTACTCCCTCAAAGCATCCCGGATGAGTTCTCGGCTTCCATATGCCTGCACGGAAGACATTGATTCCCATTTCCTTAAGACCCTTTGCGGTTTCCATCACCTGTTCTTCCGATTCTGCACTGCAAGGACCTGCCACAACACTTGGCTTCGGTTCCGTAAACATTCCCCACTCATACATAGGAATGATTTCCAATTTCTTGTCTGCCATAGTATTATTATCTTATGATTCTTCTTATTTTATTCGCTTCTTCTATCAGGCTGCGGACCGCCTCTTCATCTCCCTCATCTATAGCCTTTCTGAAAGACTGCATCTTATCAATATATGTATCCATGACGTGAAGGATATTCTCCCTGTTCTGCGACAGGATAGGTGTCCACATATCAGGACTGCTCTTGGCCAGACGGACCGTAGAAGAAAATCCTCCCGAGGCCAGATCGAATATATGCTTCTCATCCTTTTCCTTGTCCAGAACAGTCAGGGCAAGAGCGAACGAGGTCACATGAGATATGTGAGACACATAAGCCGTATGAACATCGTGGCTGGACGAATTCATATATATCACCCTCATATTCAAGGACTCATAAAGATTCTCCACGGTACGGACTGCATTGGGAGCGGACTCCTCGCTGTCGCATATTATGCATGCGTGAGCATCAAAGAGTCCCGGCATTGCAGCCCATGGTCCGCTGTACTCTGTTCCCGCCATAGGATGCGAGGCCACGTATTGTCTGCGACACGGATGATATTTCACAGCCCGGGCAAGCAGCTCCTTAGTCGAGCAGACATCCATAACTATCTTGGACGTATCTTTAAGCTCAGCAAAAGCATCAAGCACCACCGGAAGCATCCTGACTGCCGCACCGACAGGAACAGCAAGGATTATCAGATCGCTTTCTCTGATGCATTCCTGAGCGCCAGCCACTCTGTCTACGAGTCCGATCTTCTGGGCCGCTGCAGCATTGACCGCATCCGCTTCCACACCGATTATTTCGTCGGCAAAGCCGCGGCGCTTGAGGTCAATCGCCATCGAGCCTCCGATAAGGCCAAGTCCTATGATTCCTACTTTCATAATTCAGATACCGATTAAAGATCCTTCACTTCGTTCAGGATGACACTCCTTATTTTGTCTGCCGCCCTTTTCAGGACCTGAGGCTTTGCGCACAGGGATATCCTCACATAGTCTTCTCCGTTCTTTCCGAAAATGAATCCCGGAGTAATGAACACCCCCGCCTCATACAAAATCTTATCGGAAAGCCTCTGACCAACGGCTTCTTCTTGTTCCGATGCCTGAATAATGGAGGTGACATGCCACCCCCGGCTAGGGGGTGCCTGAGCTTCGCGAAGGCGGGGGTCACCGGAATTATCAGGCATCGGTACCTTGCCCCACAGAAACATTCCCGAACTGTTCCTGTCATACGTGACTCCCAGCATATCGAAGATTTCCCCGGCAAGAACCTTACGGCGACGATATTCGTCATTCAGTTCACAGAACCACTCCGGTCCGCGGGACAAAGCCTGCACAGCCGCCAGCTGCAAAGGCTTGAACATACCGGAATCCATCTGGCTCTTTACTTTCAGAATCTGCGCAATCACTTCTGCATCAGCGGCTACCATACCGATTCGCCACCCCGCCATATTATGAGCCTTGCTCAAGGAATTAAGCTCCAGACAGCACTCCATTGCTCCCGGCTGAGCCAGGATCGAGATCGGACGATCATTAAGAATGAAGCTGTAAGGATTGTCATTACATATCAATATCCCGTGCCTGCGGCCGAAATCCACGAGCTTCGCATAAAGCTCTTCCGAGGCCGGAGCCCCGGTAGGCATATTGGGATAATTGGTCCACATTATCTTCACACCCTCCAGATCCATCTCCTCCAATGCCTCGAAATCAGGCCACCAGCCATTGTCCTCGCAAAGATCATAGGTCAATATCTCCGCCTCCACAAGTCTTGAAGCCGAAGAGTAGGTCGGATATCCGGGATCGGGTATCAGAACCTTGTCTCCCTTATCCAAAAAGGCCAATGAGATCAGGAGGATTGCCTCCTTGGAGCCGGCCAGCGGCTGGATCTGAGACGCCGGATCGAGCTCGACACCATACCATCTGCCGTACCAATCCGCAAAAGCCTTCCTCAGCTGCGGAAGTCCCACATAACTCTGATATGCATGATTTCCCGCCTCACGGGCACTTTCGCACAATGCATCGACAGCCTCAGTCGGAGGCATACCGTCAGGCGAACCGATTCCAAGATTTATCACCGGCTCCTCGCCACGCGCCGCACGCTCGGCATTCATTGCCGCTATTTCCTTGAGCTTCCTCGAAAAGTAGTATTCCTGCACGCTTTCCGTCCTCTTCGCCGCCTTGATTATCATATCGCCGCTATATATTCACCCAATATGTTCAGATCTTCCATCAGCGGGCGGACAGCCGCAAGAGCCTGTTCATAACGCAGATGGTTATCGAACTTTATATCCACATAAAAGAAATACTGCCATTCCTGTCCCGGAATCGGGAGCGACTGGATCCTTGTCAGATTCATCCCATAGAAAGAAAGTATCGTCAGGACATGGGCAAGAGAACCAGGAGTATGCGACAGGGTGAAGCACATTGAAGCCTTGTTTACCTTTGTCGTGTCCACCTCCAACGCATCGTCGAATATCAGGAATCTGGTGAAATTCTGCTTATACGTCTCGATGCTTTCCGCAAGAATCTCAAGTCCATAAAGCTGTGCAGCAAGTTCCGAGGCTACCGCACCGACTCCTTTGAGACCGAGCTGGGCCACTTCAGCAGCACTTTTAGCAGTATCTTCACTCTCCACAAGTCTGATCCAAGGGTAATTCTTGAAGAACTCACGAGTCTGGTTGATGGCCATGTAGTGAGTGCGGACCTCCTTTATATCCTCTATGGTCTGCCCCGGTAGAGCCATCAGATTCTGCTGGATACGCAGGAACACCTCTCCCCTTATCTTACGGTCGTATTTGCGGAGAAGCTCGAAATTAGGGAGCAATCCTCCGGAAACCGTATTCTCGATCGCCATTACTGCAGCATCCGCCTCGCCAAGATCCATACTGCGATACAATCCGTTGAACGTAGCACATTCTACAATCTCCGGCACTATATGCCCGTGGTCCTGATAGAATTGACGTGCCGCCTGTTCGTGGAAACACCCTTTGACACCCTGTATTGCAACCTTTCTCTCCATAGTTCAAATAAAAAACTGTCCGGCACATACCGGACAGCATAATGAAATTTCTATATCATTCGATATGCAGACTCCGGTCTATCCCCTTTTCTGGAAATAGAAATAATAAAAACCGAAGCTGCTAAATCGATAAGTTCCCATAACGGTAACAAATATAGTAATTTTTTAGATTTCTCGTCAAGCTCGAAATGACAAAAGTCAAGCTCGAAATGACAAAAGTCAAGATCGAGATGACAAAAACAAGATCGAGATGACGAATTAGACAGTCATCATTTCTTTTTCCTTTGCAACCACGAGCTCATCCACTTTCTTTGTGAAAGCATCAGTCTCCTTCTGAATCAGCTGCTCGTACTCCTTCTGAAGATCCTCAGGCATTCCTTCCTTATTGGCCTTCTTGAGATGCTCGATAGCATCACGACGTGCGTTACGTACGCTTACCTTTGCATTTTCTCCTGCAGCCTTAGCCTTCTTGAGGAGTTCCTTACGACGGTCCTCTGTAAGAGGCGGTACTGTACAGCGGATGCTCTCTCCGTTGTTTGAAGGAGTAAGACCGATGTTCGCATCGAGGATAGCCTTCTCGATTGCAGGAATCATCTTCTTCTCCCAAGGCTGAAGCATAAGGGTCTTAGCGTCCGGTGTTGTAACTGAAGCCACCTGCGGAACAGGAGTTGGGCTGCCATAATAGTCAACCATTACATTATTGAACACCAATGGATTAGCCTTTCCTGCGCGATATGTCTTGAGTTCCTCATCGAGGTGTGTGACAGCGTGCGACATCTTGTCCTTTGCACCTGCCAGAATTTCTTTAGCTCTTGTAATCATAGTATATTGTATTAGTATTTTCTTTATAAGATCCTTCGTCTTGCCGGATGAGGATTAAACGTGTACCAATGTTCCGACCTTCTCTCCCTTGACAAGCTTGGTAAGATTGCCTTTCTGATTCATATCGAATACGATGATAGGCATATTGCCTTCACGGCAGAGAGCGAACGCAGTCTGGTCCATCACCTTGAGTCTGTCTTCAATAGCCTTGTCGAATGTCAGCTCTTCGTACTTCACTGCAGAAGGATCCTTTTCCGGATCGGCAGTATAGACTCCATCCACGCGTGTACCCTTGAGAAGGGCGTCGGCTCCGATTTCAAGGGCTCTGAGAGCAGCACCCGAGTCTGTAGTGAAATAAGGATTTCCTGTACCGCCGGCAATAAGTGCGACACCTCCTCTTTCCATCACAGCCACAGCGTCATCTCTCATATAATACCTTGCCACAGGCATCATCGGAGTCGCAGTGAAGACCTCAGCTTCCACTCCGGCCGAACGGATAGCCATCGCAAGTCCGAGAGAATTGATGACTGTCGCAAGCATACCCATCTTGTCGCCATTGACCCTGTCAAATCCCTTTCCTACTCCCTGAAGACCACGGAAAATATTACCGCCGCCGATAACTATCGCCACCTGAAGGCCGTTCTTCACAGCCTCGGCCACTTCCTCCGCATATGCGGCAAGCCATTTTTCGTCAATTCCTTTGCCAGCGGGGCCTCCAAGGCTTTCTCCGCTCAATTTAAGAAGAACTCGTCTGTAAGTACTCATCTGATTATTGTTTTCAAAAATTCAAGCAAACAAAAGTATCGAATTATTATGAAACTTCCAAGAAAGAATATATCTTTGCACAATAGAAGAGCATATCCGAACCGATTATTAACAACAAAAACATCATAACTGTTATGGCACTTTCTTCAATTACCAAGAAGCTTATAATGAGTATAAGCGGCCTTTTCCTGATCGTCTTCCTTCTTCTTCATATGACGATCAATTTCTTTTCAGTAATCGACACACTCAAAGGTACCTATGGCAGCGCTGATGGTCTCTTCCAGGCTGGTTGCGACTTCATGGCCCTCCCTATCATTACCATTATGGTTCCTGTGCTTGCGCTCGGTTTCCTCGTACACATCGCTTATGCACTCATTCTTTCTTACGGTAACTACAAGGCTCGTGGTACTGAGCGTTATGCAGTTGCAAACAAGACTAAGACAGGTTCTTGGGCAGCAAAGAATATGCTTGTTCTCGGAGTTGTTGTTCTCGGTCTGGTAGTATTCCACCTGAACCACTTCTGGGCAGAGATGCAGCTCAAGGAGTTCATGGGTCACCACGCAGAGAACCCATACGAGCTTCTCAACCTTACATTCCAGCACGGTTGGATGGTAATCATCTATGTAGTATGGTTCGCAGCTCTCGGCTTCCACCTTACTCACGGTTTCTGGAGCGCATTCCAGACAATCGGTCTCAGCAACAAGATCTGGGAGAAGAGACTTATCATCATCGGTAAGGTATTCGTAGGAATCATCGTTCTCGGATTCTCTCTCGTTGCAGTCAACGCATTCTTCCAGGCAAACGGATTGTGCGGATGCTGCTAATCCGATAAGGACATAATCGATTAAAAGCGGTGTTACATAACGTAGCACCGCTTTCTTCTTTTATCGGGATCAACAACTATTCTATATCAATCCTCTGCACCTCATCCACACCCTCGATGGCGCCTATGCTGTCCATCGCAGTCTGAAGCTCGTTCATAGAGTGGACGGCGAAGTCGATGGTGCAGACGCCGATATTGTCAGCGGTCTCGGTCTTGAGGCCGATCATCGAGAGATGGAGCTTCTCTGTGATGCAGTCCACAAGGTCGCTCAGAAGGTGGTAACGGTCAATGGCACGGACACTGATGCGGACCGGATAGAGACATTGGCATTCCTCTTCGAAATTGACCGGTATGATGGAGTCGCCCTGCTGGGATGCAAGACGGATGGCGGTAGTACAGTTGCGTTTATGGACCTGGATCGAGCCATCAGAATTCTTGAAGCCGATGACCTCGTCTCCCGGAAGCGGATGACAGTTCGGGCATCTGACGTAACAGCTCTTGGCCTTATGTGAAATATACGAGCTGATATATTTGCGCGCCTTAAAGGTCAATACGTGATCGAGCCAGTCGGGCTGAGGTTCGGCAGTCTCATTTGTTCCTATTTCCACGCAGTCTCCTCGTCTGAGAACTGTCTTTACGGAAGACAGCTTGCCGTTGATTCGGGCATAATGAGCATGCATGCCTATATTACTATGTATCTCGAATGCAAAGTCAATGGCTGTCGCGCCCTTAGGGAGAATGATGCACTTTCCTTTCGGGGTGAAGACCATGATGTCATCATAATAGAATGAAGAGGTCACTCCATCCATAAATTCCATTCCGTCTTCAGGATCGGCCATCTCCTTGAGCAGTTCGTTGAACTTGTCCAGCCACGCCTGGATATTCTCATCCGTACGCTCAGCGGCACAACCGAGACGGCCGTTGCGGACCATTCTCTCGGAAGATATATGGAGCTCCTCCCATTTTCCCTTTTCACTCAACAGCTTCACCTGGAAGCTCTGATAACCGTTTTCCTTTGGTGCATCGATATAATTGGAAACACTGCCGGGACGCTCCTTGAAGGCATCTGTAAGAATCGAATAAATGCGCAGGCTGGTATCCTTCTCTGACCATGATTCAAGATTCTGATACACCACCCTCACATAATACTTTGTGTCGATATGGGCGAAGTCACAGCCCTTGGCATGCATCTTCATCCATATACTGTAAGGCTTACGATAGCGGACTTCGGTACGAGCCTTGATTCCTCCTGCTGCAAGCAGAGTTTCAATCTTGGATGTAAAAGCCTCGATATGAGGGCGCTCCGCCTCAAATTCTTCTGCAAGAAGTCTTTCCAAAAGGGAATATTCACGTGGGCATCGATATCTGAAAGACAGATTTTCCAGCTCGGTCTTGACATGATAAAGTCCCAGACGGTTGGCCAGAGGAGCATAGAAATAGTCAGTCTCTCCGGCTATCTTCATCTGCTTGTCCGGACGCATACTGTCGAGGGTACGCATATTGTGCAGACGGTCGGCAAGCTTGATAAGAAGGGCACGGACGTCATACTGCATTGACGCCAGAATCTGACGGAAATTATCTATCTGTTTGGACTGCACATACTTATCCTTCTTTTCCTTGGTCACCACACCTACAAGAAAAGCCACCTCATCACCGAAGCGTTCGCGTATATCCTCTATTGTATAAGGTGTATCCTCCACCACATCGTGCAGGAAGGCGGCGATCACAGGATCGGCACCCAGCTCGAGTTCCTGGGCGACAATACGCGCGACATTGACCGGGTGAATGATATAAGGTTCGCCGGACTTGCGCTTCTGAGGGCTGTGCGCCTCACGGGCAAATTCGAACGCAGCACGAAGCCTGTCAATATCCTTCTGGTCCTCCTTTGAGGACATCTGCTGAAAGAGCTCATCGGCACTGGCCTGAATCAGAGCATCGTAGTTTGTTTCCATAGGTCAAAAAAAGACGAATAAGGAGTCTAAGTTATGAAAAAAAACTATCAGTTGTTCTGATACAGGTCATTTTTTATATAGGAGCTGTCTTGAAACGTAGCCAAGCAGCCGTTTCCGGCGGCAAAAGTGGCGATAAAGTACGATAGACCTTCTCGTTGTATGCGTTCAGCCATGCTGTCGCTTCCGGTCCTAAAATACCTTTGATTACAGCAGAAGTATCGATATGACAGCATGTCAAGGTCTCGAATTCGAGCCAGTCACCGAATTCGCTGGTTCCCGCCTCCTTGCAAAGGACAATGTTTTCGTGCCTGATGCCGTGCATACCTTCCCTATAGAGTCCGGGCTCATTGGATGTTACCATTCCCGGAAGAAGCGGCTGCGGATTGTATTGATACCTTATGGACTGCGGTCCTTCGTGGACGCAAAGGTAATAACCGATGCCGTGGCCTGTACCGTGGCCGAAATTGCGTTTTGCCTTCCAAAGAGGCATCCTGGCCAATGCATCGATCTGGCAGCCTGCCGTTCCGCGAGGGAAAACTGCCATTGAAAGGTCAATCATTCCTTTGAGAACCAGTGTATAATCCTCCTTTTCCAGATCCGTGCAATCTCCCATCGGAACTGTTCTGGTGATATCTGTTGTTCCTGTCAGATACTGTCCGCCGGAATCTACAAGATAAAGACCTTGGGGACGGATTACTGCAGAGCCCTCACGCGGAGTCGAATAATGCGGAAGGGCCGCACCAGGACCGTAGGCCGAAATATTCTCGAAACTGTTGCCGCGGTATCCCGGAATCTCGCTTCGGAAGGCTGTAAGATGCTCTGATGCCTCCCATTCATTTACTTCTCTGCCCGATGCCACCTCAGTCTCAAGCCAATGAAGAAAACGCTCCATAGCCACGCCGTCATCAATATAAGTCTGCCTCATCCCGACAATCTCAGACTCGGTCTTTACCGCCTTTTCCAGAATTACTGGAGATGTTCCGCAAACAACAGACTCTGCTGGGAAACAACCACTTATATATTTGTGCACATTGGCGTTCAAAGTAGAAGGATCGATGAATATCACACCGGAATCAGGATCTTCGCCGAAATCAGACAAGGCGAAGAAGACTGCATCATAATCCTCCACATCCACTCCATCCATACGGAGTTCATTAAAGCTGTCGAGAGTGTCCGGATCCAATTCGGAATCCACCACGGACTTCTTCACGAACCATTTCACATAATCCTGAGACACAAGCAGATAGGAAATCACCAAAGGATTATACTCGATATCGCTTCCACGAACGTTGAGCATCCAGACGACTTCGTCCAGTGATGAAAGAAGCACCTTGTCATACCCTTGGACAAGCATCCATTTCCTGAGCCATGATATCTTCTCCAATCTCGGGATACCGCCGAAACACTCCACGTCAAGAGTAGTTACAGGGGTAACCGGAATCTGAGGTCTGTCATGCCATAGTTCCTGAAGCATATCGGGTACATCCACGACAAGTCCGCCTTCTCCAAGTGCATCTTCCAGCTCCTTCACGGCACTCACCGACTGGCAAAGTCCATCTACAGCCACAACGCGGGCTTTGTCCGAAAGCCACTGAGGAATCGGAACCGCACCGGGAACTCTGGTCTTATGAAGCTCGACTCCAGTGCCTTCCAGCTGATCCAGGGCCTGGATGAAATATCTGGAATCGGTCCACAAGCCGGCGTGATCAGCAGTAACCACCACGTCACCGGCCTCACCGGTAAACCCGGTCAGCCACTCTACCTGCTTCCACCTCGGAGCCGGATATTCACTGCTGTGAGGGTCAGAGCCGGTAATTACTACCGCATCCCAACCATTGTCGGCCATCATATTTCTGAGAGCCTCGATCCTTTCTGCAAAGATGTTTCCCATAATCTTATTTCTTAAACTATATCTGCTATAATATTGTCGGAGACGAAGAAGCGGTTTTCCGGGATACGGATCCTGCCATCCGCTATCCTGACGAGAGAACCGCACTCCAATGCCCTGGCCAAAGCCACCCGGTCACAATGCCCTTCAAGGAAGGAGGTCTCAATGCCGTCTGAAGTCCTCAATGCCAGCATTATCTTTTCCAATATCAATTGCTCATCATCCAATATTTCATATTCCTGCACCGATAACGGATCGGCAATATATGCCTGGAGATCCGGTCTGTTCCACTGGCGTACTAGTCGTCTCGCCAGTGTATTACAGTGGCATGGACTCATATCACCGAAACTATGCGCTCCGGGCCCTAACCCAACGTACGGAACATGCCTCCAATAAGCAGAATTATGCACGGCCTGACACCCCGGCTGAGCGAAATTGGATATCTCGTAATGATGATACCCAGCTGCTGCCAATGCCTCGCACAGCATCGAATACTGATGCTCGCAAAGCTCCTCCGAAGCCTCCTCGAACCGTCCCTTTTCGACCATCCTTGCCAGCATGCTGCCAGGTTCCACAGAAAGCTGATAAGCAGAAATATGCTGCGGAGGCCTGCCTGAGGAAGATATCTCCAATGCTTGCTTCAAGGTATCAGACCACTGATCATCAGACAATTGAGGAAGTCCGAAGATGAGATCGACGCTGATATTCCTCACTCCGGCATCTTCCAGTATCGCATAGGCTTTCCTGGCTACATCCGCGCTGTGCCGGCGGTTCATGAACTTCAATATCTCGTCATCGAAGGACTGCACCCCCATACTTATACGGTTCACCCCGAGAGCCAGAAGTCCTTTGACATAGTCCTCTCCCTTATCGACAATATCTTCCGGATTCACTTCCACCGTGAACTCATCGTAAGGCCCTCCGTGGCCGACCTCACGCAAAGCCTCGAGCAACCTCTCAAAAACACATAGAGGCAGCACCGACGGGGTGCCACCTCCTATATATAACGTATTGGTATCGTCTGTGATTTCCTGTCCGCGCATCCTCACCTCAGCTACAAGAGCATCGGCAAATTGTGAGAAGAGTTCTTCCTGCTTCCTTACGTCCTGCGCTCCGCGGCATTTTGCAGCCACCTCCGAATAGAAGTCGCAATATGTGCAGAAGCTCCTGCAGAATGGGATGTGGACATATATCACGGCTTATCGGAGCATAAGCTCTGCTGAACCGAGGCGTGTCTGCTCTGTGTAAGCCTCGACTGTGTAGATACCCTTGACATAGCCTGTGATATCGTTGAGATATATGCTGAGCTCGACTTCCTTGCCCTGGTAATCCACCTCGCGTGAAGCCGAACAGATCATAGGCTCCCCGTTAACCTCGAATGTCCTCTGACTGTCATTGGTAAGGAGGATTCCATCCGGTCCCTTGACTCTGATATATACTCTTACCGGACCCTTTGGAGCGAGATCATTTTCCACGAGGCTGAGAGTAGTAAGAAGTCTTACCACACGGCTGCTTCGGTCTGTAACCTTATCCGAGGCATTGTAAGCCTCGATCATTATTCCGCGGGCCTTGATGACCGATCCTGCAGCTACCTGTCCAGAAAGGTTCTCCACTTCCTTGCTCAGCTCCTGCTGCTTCCTTCTGCTCTCCGCAGCTTCACGACGCGCAGCGGCAGCATCAGCAGTAAGCTGCTTGTTCAGGGTATTGAGGGAGTCGATCTGGACAATATAGTTCCTCATAATGCTTCTGAGGGTACCGAGCTCCTTCTCATACTGACGGATCTTGCTGCGGTTTGTCGCCTCGGTCTGGGTAATCTTCTCGATAAGCATCTGGACCTCAAGACGTGAGGAGTCAAGCTGAAGATTGATATCATCATAGTCCGAAGACAATGTGGCGTAATCATTCTGAAGGGCGATCATCTGCTCTGTCAATTCCTCCTTCTCCATTGTCAGATCCTTCACCAAAGAGGATTTCTGATACCAGATGTATGCGAGCGTACCGGCCAACAGAACGGCAACTGCGATCAGGGCATACATTACTTTTTTCAAGTTCTGCTCTTCCATTTCTCTATTTTTGTATAGTTATTATTGTCAATATCTTTGCAAAGATAGCAAAATATCGGATTTTAATATATATTTGTATGGATGTTAGACATGTAAATACTGCAAATCCAATGCTATGAAATACACGATAAGAGCCATCAAGTACTTTTTCTACTTCGCAACAATAACCACCGCCATTGTCCTGGCACTCGTACTGATAGGAGCGGTAGAAGGAGACATAAATGAAATTTTCGAAGGAGGATACAAAGCTTTGTGGAAGATTGCCGCGTTTTTTGCTATTGTGGCAGCCGTATATCCCAAGGTTGGGTTCATCAAGCGTGAAATTCCCGTAAGCAGAGGATGGGCCGACATAAAAGAAGAGACCATCAGCTACTTCAGGGACCGCAGATACATCCTGGAATCCGAAAACGGCGACAAAGTGACCTTCCGTTGCAAAGACATCGCTTCCAGACTGTCGAAAATGTACGAGGACAGGATAACACTCAGATGTACTCCTGAGGGCTATGAAATGGAAGGCCTGAGAAAAGATGTATTGAGACTCGCCGCGGGATGGGAACACCGTCTGAATCCCGAAGAATAGGGATAGGACTATTATATAACCTTTAAACTCAAGGCTTTATGAACGAGTGGAAGACAGTTGCCAAATTTGGCGATCCGATGCTTGCCAGCATCAGTCAAGGTCTGCTCGAATCCAATGGGATCAAAGCAGAAATCTATGGTGAGGTGTCCTCGTATCCGTCATTCAACGTAGCGGAACAGAACATCGAGCTCAAGGTCAATGCCGAAGATTATGAATCGGCATTGAGCATCTTGGCTGCTTCAGACAAGGCTGAGTAGAAATCCTCGCCGAAATAACGTTCTATAGGTTCGCGTAAGAATTCATAAACGCGGACCTTTTCTTTTTTACCTTTGGCGAATGCATCCTGACAGATATGCCATCTGTGGAGATTCAGTGCCCTTGTTCCATTGCTGAGCTGGGTGATACGGATAGGATAGAGCCAGCAAGAGATAGGTTTGCGGAAGTCGCCCTTGCCCTGGAACCAGCATCTTTCCATCGAACAGAAGCAATTGCCCTGCTCATCAAAAAGCGTATAGGCACATTCCTCGCTGCCCGGAACAAGAGGAGTCACCATGTCTCCGTCCCTGTCGATTTCAAAGAAGCCTTTTTCAGCCACAGCCGCACGGCCCTCATCTGACATTATAGGAGAAAAGATGTGGTAATTCTTCTCGATGGCCTCAGCCTCACATTCTTCCATCGGAGCACCGCTGTCACCGATCACGCAGCAGCAGCCCTTGCATTTCTCATAATCGCAGGCAAAATATTCGGTCAGAATCTCCTCTGAGACCAGACAATCGTCAATCTGAATTATTGTTCCGTGATACATATAATTTAAATTTTAGTTTTCAGTCACATATTCCACTTTGCATCCCCTGTCAATGAGAGCCAGCACTCTTTTCACATCATCTTTAGACAGGGCATCGATATTCGCCGCATATCCTGTGGTCAGATCCTTGCCGTCGAGATATCTCACCACTATGGCATCCACCCAATACTGAGGATCATTCATCTCGACACTGAGCTGATTCTTCAGAAAGGCTTTATATTGCTTGAGCTGGTCATCTGTAATTTCCTTCGAAGCCAATCCCGATAAAGCTTCACGCACAGGCGCAAGGGCATCGATCGCAGACTTCCCAGTCATACCCGAAGCAAATCCTTCTGCATCAGCGCCATATACGGACACTATCATATTCATCCTTTCCTCCGGATATATCCTGCAATTGAACAGTACTTCGAAGGACATACCGGCGCGGGCGAGAGTTTCAGTCAAGTCCCGTTCGATAGCCATCACGGCAATACATGCTGCCAGATAGTTATTGAAAGTCAATGGCATACGGGCAGAGAGCGCCACATCCACAGCATCATCCCATCCCTTTACCGTATAAGTAGTCCAGCCCGAAACCGGCTGATATCTCACTGTCGTTTTTCTCGCCGGAGCATCCTTGGTACGGAAATTACCCACATATGCAAGCAATTGCTGTTTCAGATACTCTTCGTCAACATCTCCGACAATCACCAGCACTCCGTCATTCATCTTCTCCATCTGGGCATCCAGAAACGCATATGCCTTGGAATAGAAAGAAGATGTCAGCTTTCCTTTCGACTTGTATGGCGAATACCTGTAACCCGGACACATGATGCTGTCGATGGCCGTCATCCTTGCTGTATATGAATTTTTCGGATGTTCCATAGCCATCTCCTCTGATTTCCTGTAATACTCAAAGGATTCCTCCATAGGCGAACGGCTTGCGGAAAGAGCCTGCAATGCCTGCAGCAGCAGAGGCATTCTGTCCTTCGGAAGATGACCCTCGATGAGTGTATTGGACAATGTCACCCTCGGATTCATTACAAGTCCCTCTGTCCTGAGAGCATCGAAGAAGTCATCTCCTTTCATCCCGGCTATCCTGATCAGGCTGAATATATCCGACATGAAGGCACCTTCGCCCCCGCCAAGTCCGGATATTCCGCCATAGCCGTCATTAAGGGCAAGCGTGTAATACACCTCACCGGATGAAGGCATCCTGCGATATACCACTCTGAAACCATTGGAGAATGTCCATACAGTGCCACCCGAAAGATGATCCTTTCTGGCAGATTTGAACTTGATCTTAGGGCCAGGACCAGGAAGTTCAGGCATCCCCACTGCTACAGCAGAATCAGCAACAGACTCCGAGTCAAACGGATATATCAAAGCCGCAGCCACATCATTGAAAAGCCTGCAACGAACGGAATCGGGAAGTTCCCTTGCAGTATGCAGGGCATAAATCTGCTTCGAAGAGGAAAGCACCGAATTATAAAGGAATGAGGATATGCATCTGTCCACATAAGCTGAATTGGCACGGTAAGGAAGGGCCGATTCCCTTCTGAGGCCATTCATATAATCTGCTTCTGCAAGAAGATATTCCTCCACCGACACCCCGTCTGAGTCAATCGAGCACATTACTCCCGACATCAGTTCCCTTGCACTTGAAACATCATCGGAACCCACTGTCACACACATGGTAAACATGTCATCACCAGGACCTTCATCAGCGCTATCACGAATATATGACACATCCGCGACCGGAATTCCTTCCTTCTCCAATATCGCTCTGAGACGTCTTTCCGCCACCTTTCCCAGAACATCCATCGCCCTGTCGAAAATCACAGGCTGGATCGTATTCATATATTCACGAGGAACCCTCTTGGAGCCCCAGGTCATGGATATCTCCTGCAGCATCCCGTTATGACCGATTCCCGAAACCGAAATCTTCGAGGAATCCGGGAGATATACGTCTGCCTTCGGAGCAGATGAGGAAGAGGGAATCATATACGACATGGCCTCCAGACGTGAAGCCAAAGCCTTTGCATCGACATCACCGGAAATAACCATAGCCTGATCGGCAGAAGCATACCACTTGTTCAGGAATGGATTGTCAGAAAAGTTTCCGCGGTCCGCGATATCCAGAAGTACTACCAGAGCCGAATCAAGAACCGCCTTATGATCGCTCAGACGCACACCCGGAAAACGGAAGACCGTAGCATCCTCACTTACAGACACATATCCGTTTCTTCCAGGCACAGCCCCATGTCTGATGAAAAAATCCTGCGGTGAATCATTCTTCAGACGAGGAAGTGACGTCAATGCCTGACGCGCCACCTTCACGGCATCAGAGTCAACTGTCAATGAGTCATGAACGCTGAGAGTGCCCGTCTTCTGTATCAATGCGAAATCAGCCAGACCTTTTTCATAGGTATTGGAGACAATATAATATGACAATCCATTGGGGAGTACACCGGCTGTCACGGCCTGGTCCGCAGGCATCTTCGGAAGATCCTGAGCAGGCGTAACTATTGCTAAGAATAGCGCCGGTATCACTGCAATTATCTGTCTTAAACCCAATTTCATAATATTTCCATTTCCAGATTGCAAAAATACGACAAAAATTTTCTATTTTTGCATCTTGCGTTAATTATGGATATTTAACATTAAAACAATACATTGATTATGAAGAAAATTTTCCTCTTTTTTGCAGCAGTCGTTATGACAGCTGGAGTAATGTCCGCTCAGGATATCAATCAGGCAACTGAGGCTTACAACAACGGAGCAATGGAGCTCCAGATGGGTAACAATGCAGCTGCTATCGAGAACTTCCAGACTGCCCTTACAATGGGTGAGGCTCTTGGAGACGAGGCTGCAGACCTTGTTGCCAACTGCAAGAAGGCGATCAGCTCTGCATATCTCAGCATGGCAAAGGATCTCTACAACGCAAAGGATTTCGAAGGTGCCCTTACTGCTTTCCAGCAGGCTAAGGAAGTTGCTGAAGGATATGGCGAGGCTGAAATCGCAGCAGAGGCCAGCGAGCTCATCGGTCAGACTCAGATGGTTAAGTACAATGACGAAGGTAAGGCTGCAATGAAGGCTAAGGACTATCCTACAGCTATCGCTGCATTCCAGAAGGTTCTCGAAATGGATCCTGCAAACGGCGCTACTGCAATCCAGCTCGGACAGGCTTACATGAGAGCAGGACAGCTCGAGGAGTCAAACGCAGCTCTCGAGATCGCAAAGGCTAACGGTCAGGAGGCTAATGCAGTAAAGCTCATCTCTCAGAACTATCTCAAGATGGCTCAGGCTGCTGTAAAGGCTAAGAAGTATCAGGAGGCTGTAGACCTCGCAGCTAAGTCAAACGAGGCCCTCGAAAGCGGCAACGCTTACAAGATCGCAGCAAGCGCACTTCAGAAGCTCGGAAAGAACGACGAGTGCATCGCAGCATACGAGAAGTATCTCGAGGTCACTCCTAACGCAAAGGATGCAGGCGGAATCATCTGTACAATCGCAGTTCTCTACCAGCAGGCCGGCAACAAGGCTAAGGCTAAGGAGTACTATGAGAAGATCGTTAACGATCCTCAGTTCGGTGCAACAGCTCAGGAGCAGCTTAAGACCCTCTAATCAATGAGGCAGCTTGAACTGCTTGCTCCGGCAAGAGACGCACAGATCGGCATCGCGGCAATCGACTGCGGTGCCGATGCTGTGTATATTGCAGGTCCGCAGTTCGGAGCAAGACAGGCTGCGGGCAATACCATAGACGACATCAGGACTCTATGCAGTTATGCCCACCGTTTCGGAGCCCGTATCTTTGTGGCTCTCAATACAATACTATACGATGAGGAACTGGAAGCCGCTTACAGGCAGATGCTTGCGGTACAGGAAGCGGGAGCAGATGCCCTCATCATTCAGGATATGGCTGTGCTGAAGATGGCACAGGAAGGAATCGGGGATTTCAGGAAAAACTTCCGCATACCTCTTCACGCCTCCACCCAATGTGCGATACGCACTCCCGAGCAGGCCGCCTTTCTGGAAAGTGCCGGATTTTCAAGACTGATTCTTGAGAGAGAGCTATCTCTGGAACAGATCAAGGCCATCCGCAGTGCAGTAAGCTGCGAACTTGAATTCTTTGTACACGGAGCCCTGTGCGTATGCTACAGCGGGCAGTGTTATCTTTCCGAGAAGATAGCGGGAAGAAGTGCCAACAGAGGCTCCTGCATTCAGGCCTGCAGATCGAGATATGACCTTGTGGATTCCGAGGGAAAGGTTCTTGTAAAAGATAAGGCTCTGCTGTCTCTTAAAGACTATAATCTGCGCGAGCGTCTGGAAGAACTTGCTGAAGCCGGCATCACTTCCTTCAAGATAGAGGGACGTCTGAAGAATGAATCATATGTCAGAAATGTCGTAAGAGATTACTCGATCGCACTTGACAACATCATTGAAAGACGCCCGTCAGAATATGAGCGTGGGTCTTTCGGACAGGTTACCGGCAGCTTTACCCCGGATACCCGCAAGACATTCAACAGAGGCTATACCGAACTCTTCATTGACGGGAAGCGCGGCAAGTGGGCCTCTATGGATGCCGCCAAATCAATGGGCGAGGAAATAGGTCAGGTGACCGCAGTAAATAAGGCAAAGTCTGAAATCACTCTGAAATTCGCAGGCAAGGATATCACCCTGAACAATGGCGATGGTTTTTCTTTCGTAGGCAGAGACGGAAGCGTTTCCGGATTCCGCGGAGATGTATGTACCGGAAATACCATCCGCAGCAAGAGTGTTTCCGCAATATATCCGGGAGCCAGGATATACAGGAATATCAATGCTGCGTTTGAAAAGGAAATCGAGCGTCAGAGCGGTTCTCGAATTATTACGGCATCGGTTTCCATTGCATTCAGAAAGGAAGAGGACCAATGGAAAGCAGACGTCACTGCAGTGAGCGAAGATGGCAGAAAGATCAGCATAACGGTTGAAGCCGGCGACCAGACTGCTGGAAATTACGACAGGATGTATAATATGATTCTTGGACAGATCGGCAAGAGTGCAGGTATCTACAAGTTTTCAATTGAATCAATGGATACGTCCGGGGAGCTCCCTTTTATGAGCGCCTCAGCTCTCAATGCCATCAGAAGACAGCTGGCAGAAGAATTGGACGCACTGCCTTGCGGAAGAAAGGATATCCTTCTGAGAAAGCCAGAAAAAGTAACAAAAGGACTTCCTCAGAAAGACATCACATACAAAGCAAACATATCAAACCGGATTTCGGAACAGTTCTACCTAGAATCAGGGGCCGAAAAGATCGACAAGGCATATGAGCTCCGCCCCGTAAGATCGGCCGAGCTGATGAGAACCAAATACTGCATCCGCTACGAGATCGGCATCTGTCCGAAATACCAGGGAGGCAAGGCTTCAGGTCAGCTTTACCTGCTGAACAACGGACAGCGCTTCGCACTTCACTTCGACTGCAAGTCATGCGAAATGACTGTGACCGAGGCTTAAAGTTCCATCACTTCGAAGGTCAGCTGTACATCACCAAAGGAGGCAGGACTTCCGTCCAGTCTGTCAAACCAGTCATAATCAAGACTTCCCCTCCAGACTATATCGTCCCTGCTGCTGAGAGGGATACTGATTTCAAAACCATAGCTTTTCCCTTCCACGAAGACCTTTGCCTTTGTAGACCATTCGGTACGGGTTCCTCCGTCATCTTCGGTAATCATAAAGGCACATCTGTTTTCAGTCTTATCCTCCCCCTCATGCCATCCTGTCATCAGGACAGCATTCAAATTCTGAGAGATTCCGACCTGATTGCGCTTTACCACTATCATAAAGTCCGTGACCATAGGATCATACAGACGCATCTCCGCTTCGGTCATCGCCGTAAAATCTTCCAGATACCCGATCTTTACGAAGAACTCCGATGCGCCGGCGAACCAGGTATCGAAATTGCGGTTCATCTGGAAATCTCTCAGCACCAAAGTCTTGCAGGAGCCCTCTGATCTGGTCCTGACAGCCTCGCGGGGTCGGACGATAATGTTTCCGCCACCTGTTCCCCAATCCGGATCCTCTCTCCTCAACATTTCGATCGTAGCATAGCCTGCATCCGAATTCCTGTTGACCACCCACACCGGAACCTGAGCAGCCATTTCCTCATCTACAACAACCTCTTCCACATGGCGGAAACCATCGTCGTCAACCTTTAATCTATATCCTGTATTTACATCAGAGCCATCCTCGGGATCGAAGGTCACCACTGGCATGGTCTCTCCATCCCAATTCTCGGAAAACGGCCAATAAATCTGTATGTCCGACTCCGTCAATGCCGCTATAAACTCATCCGGAGCCATCTGCGCGACCGATTTGGTAGAATAAGAAGAATACACATAATCCTCGATAAGATCCCTCAACGGCTCAGGATAATCAGTCTGCCCTCTGGTCGGAGAGTCCCCCACTCCGGAGCCCGGACTGACGAAAAGATTTCTCATCGTGTATTCTTCATCATATCCATTGCCAGACGAGCTGGACACGGCATGATGAACCTCATACATATGATTACGATCGATCGGAATCATTGCAAGAATCTCCGCAACTTCTTCCAGCCTCACAAAAGAAGACTCATCCTTCTTAGATTCATACGGAAAATCCTGGCATCCCGGCATAATTGCACAGACAAAGGCAGAAGCAAAAATAATCTTGATACAATCTTTCATAGCTCAACAATTTTACTTCTGCAAAGTTCCAGACAAATAGCCGTATACTCAAAAAGAATACGGCTATTTAAGAAAAACGGCCTCCCAGATATACAGGAGGCCGTTTTCAGCACTTAAATTTGTTTGATTTTTATAAAAAACGGAACAAATTGTTCCACAAAACCGCCGTGGAACATCATTTATAGAATTCCACAAAGCGATCTCTGTCGTGAAGATCCTTTATAGTCCTTACATTTCTGAAACCCAGATCGAGAAAAACCTCCTCAGTATCGAATGCAAGAGCTTCATTGATTTCAACAATACCGTATCCGCCAGGCCTGAGCATCAAAAGAGCCCATTTGGCTACAGCCCTGTAGAAAAGCAGAGGGTCGTCGTCTGATACGAAAAGGGCAAGATGAGGCTCGTGATCCAGGACATTTGCCCTCATCAAAGCCTTCTCGGATTCCATTACATACGGAGGATTGCTGACAATTATATCGAACTGCCCAAGAGAGGTCAATGGCTGTGCGAGTACGTCGGCCTTGAAGAATTGGGGCTTGCGGGCACCTGTAGAAGACATTTCTTCAGAGAAATCCTGGCCGGCGGCCACTTTCAAAGCACCATCCGATATATCTACAGCCACTACATCCGATCCCGGTATTTCCAGAGCCAGGGTCCAGGCAATGCATCCGCTGCCGGTACACATATCCAGGATACGGGGAGTGTGTCCGTATGGTATGGATATACCGGACCCCCGCCCTCGCAAGCTCGGGCACCCCCTAGCCGGGGGTGGCACGTCCTGTATATCCATACCATACGGACCATCTATGACAGTCCGGCATAGAAGTTCTGTTTCAGGACGAGGAATCAGGACATCTGGAGAGACATTGAATCTTCTTCCATAGAACCAGGCTTCCTTGAGGACATACTGGAGCGGTTCGCTTGAGGCCAGCTTGGCAAAGGCATCACGCACCTCTGCCAGATCATCATCTGACACCTTATAACAAGGCTCAAGGATGTGAGTATGACGGGTCGTGCCGAGCAGATTCTCCAGAGCGGCATAGACCATCTCCCGCGCTTCCCTTTCAGGATAAAGGGCGGAGAGGGTCTGGACTCCTTCTTTTATGAGGTCTGCAAGACGCATCAGGAATTTTCAATGATGCTGGTAAGGAAATCTGTCATCGAGAGACCGGCAGCACGCACCATCTGTGGCACCAAAGAAGCCGCGGTCATGCCCGGTATTGTATTGACTTCCAGGAAGTAGAGCCCGTCAGAGGCGCAGATGTAGTCCACACGTACCAGACCGGCACAGCCCAGATGGGCATATATCTTTTTAGAAGTCTCCTGAATCTCCTCCCTCAACGAATCCGGAATATGGGCAGGGCATACCTCCTTGCTATGTCCATTGTATTTAGCCTCATAGTCAAAGAATTCATTGTCTGTAATGATCTCGATCACAGGGAGAGCAACGTTTTCCTTGCCATTGTTATAAACGGCACAGGTAAGCTCGCGTCCTACGATGGCAGCCTCTGCAATAAGCATGTTTCCCTCGGAAAAAGCATATTCCACTGCCTTGTCGAAGTCATCGACAGACTTGACCTTGGTCACTCCGAAACTGCTGCCTCCATCTGTAGGCTTCACGAACATCGGAAGTCCGAGCTTTTCCACTGCCTTCTGAGCAAGGTTCTCTGCAACCTCTCCCTTGCGAAGGAAGATATCATCAGCACATTTTACAAAATCCACATCCTTCAGATAGCTCTTGCAGGAGAATTTATCAAATGTAATGGCGGAAACGAATGCATTGCATCCGCTGTGAGGTACGCCGAGCATTTCCAGATAGCCCTGCATCAGGCCATTCTCGCCCGGAGTTCCATGCTGCATTATGTATGCATAATCAAACTTAATCTTTTCACCGTCAAGGATTACAGAAAAGTCTGTCTTATCCACAATAACAGAGTCCAGAGGGATTTCCTGCCTTGGCTGCCCATCCATACGGCAAGCCCTCAAAGACCAATTGCCGAATCTGGCAAATATCTCGAATACATTGTACTTTGTACCATCAAGCTGCGAGGCGGTAAATTCTCCGCTTCTTACCGACACCTCCCACTCAGAGGAGTCACTTCCATATATTACTGCTATATTTTTCATAATAATTCCAATATTAGATTCCTCGACAAGCTCGGAATGACAGAGCTATTCAAAGAAATAATCTGTACTTTCCTCCGCCTTGACTGCAGCATCAGCATCGCTACCGTCGCAGTCAAGATTCAGAGTAACTCCCGGAGGAGCCATAAAGACTTCGTTCGGATCCATCTTCAGAGTCTGATCCTTACGGCACTTCTGCATGAAGAGTCCCCAGATAGGAAGGGCCATATTGGATCCTCCACCAAGCGAAAGCGACTCGAAGTGCACCTGACGGTCCTCTGCTCCTACCCATACTCCGGCCGTGAGGGAAGGAGTATATCCGATGAACCATCCGTCTGACTGGTCGTTGGTGGTTCCGGTCTTACCTGCAATCTCTCCGGTCAGGCCATACTTGGCACGAAGTCTCACACCGGTACCGCTGTTGACCACTCCCTGCATCAGATTGGCCATAAGATAAGCGGTATATTCGCTTATCGCCTCCTGAGACCTGTTGCTGAATTCACCCAGAACATTGCCCATGCTGTCCTCGATACGTGTAACGAACATCGGAGACACATATACGCCCTTCGATGGGAAGGTATTGTATGCCGCCACCATTTCGTAGACTGTGATGTCGGCAGAACCTACGCAGAGAGAGTTGACAGGATCAAGATAACAGCCTACACCCATCTTACGCATCATATCCACCATTGCATGAGGTCCGTATTGTTTCATCAGATAGGCCGAGATATTGTTCGAACTCTTGGTAAGTCCCCATTTCAATGTTACAGTCTGACCGATCCATTCGTCCTTGTCTGTACTCTTAGGGGTCCATGTGGTATCACCCACCATAAATGTCTGAGGCACATTCACTACCTTGTCGCAAGGGCTCATACCTTCCTGCATAGCAAGGGTATAAAGGAAAGGCTTGATGGTCGATCCGACCTGACGCTTGCCCTGGCGTACATTGTCATACTTGAAGTAGCGGTAGTTAGGGCCTCCTACGTAAGCCTTGATATGTCCGGTCTCCGGCTCGATGGCCATGAAAGCAGCACGAAGATGAGACTTATAGTATCTGATGGAATCATTCGGAGTCATTGTAGTGTCAATATATCCCTTCTTGTTCCATGAAAACACCCTCATCTTTACGGGAACGTCGAAACTCTTGACAATCTCCGACTCGGAAGCACCGTTTTCCTTCATTATGCGGTAACGGTCGCTCCAGCGTCTGGCCTGCTTCATAAGCTGGTCGATGGTCTTACGGTCCACATCATTCGAGAAAGGCTTATTGGTCTTCCATCTGAGGTCACGCCAGAAACTCTTCTGCAGATCCTTTCCAAGATGCTCTGCGACAGCCTCTTCCGCATATCTCTGCATACGAGAGTCAATTGTCGTATATATTCTGAGGCCGTCCTTGTCAAGATTGTATGAAGTTCCGTCCGCCTTCTTGTTTTTGTTCAGCCAGCCGTAAAGCTGATCGTCGGCCCAGAGAAGTGAATCCACCTTGTAATCCTCGTACTGATTGTATGAGGATCTCTTAGGCTTCTTGGCATTCATGGTACGACGGAGCATATCACGGAAATATGGTCCGAGACCGGCATTGTGGTCCTGGATCTGATAAGAGAGCGTAATCGGAATCTGCTGGATGGAATCACGTTCGTGTGCAGTAAGAAAGCCGTTCTTCTCCATTCTGCCGATGACAAGATTCCTTCGGGCAAGGGACTTGTCCGGATTCAGGGCCGGATTATAGCGTGTAGGCTTATTGACCATACCCACAAGGGTGGCAGCCTCCTCCACTGTCAGGTCGATAGGATTCTTGCCGAAGAATGTCTGGGCCGCAGCCTTGATTCCGTAGGCATTGCTGCCGAAGAAGACCTGATTCATGTACATAGTCATGATCTCGTCCTTGGTGTAGTTGCGCTCGAGCTTTACAGCGGTGATCCATTCCTTCAGCTTGATCCAGACCATCTTGAACGGAGAACCGACATCCTCACGAGGGTAGAGGGTCTTGGCGAGCTGCTGGGTGATGGTACTTCCACCTCCCTGGCTGGAGTCGCTGCTGAGGAGAGTCTTGATAAGGACTCGCGCGAGACTCTCGAAATCGATACCCGAATGTCTGTAAAAACGTTCGTCCTCTGTAGCTACTGCAGCATGAACGATATTCGGAGACAGGTCCTCGTAGTTGACGAAAGATCTGTTCTCTATATGAAAGGTGGTGATCACCTCTCCATCTGAAGAAATCACCTGGGTAGCAAGCTTGCTGTCAGGATTCTCAAGTTCTTCAAATGACGGGATATCTGCAAATGCCCATACAGCGGCAAGCAGAAGGACTACACTTGCAACTCCGGCTCCGAAAAGCACCCAGAACCATCTGACGATCTTCTTTCTTGTCGTATCTTTCATATCACAAAATTTCTTGATCCATACATATATAAAGGTCACCTAAAGGTGACAGTCCGATTGACTCGGATATAAGATGACAAAATTAGCAACAAAATTTGGAAAATTGCCCGATTTGTACCTTACTTTGCAGTTCTTTTTGAAAAGACAGCCTGTTTACAGGTAAAATTTAGTGATAACAGAAAGATAGCGAGAATGGCGGAAGGAAAAAATCTTGTAATTGTAGAGTCTCCGGCCAAGGCGGGAACCATACAGAAATTTCTTGGAAAAGATTTCATTGTCAAGTCAAGTTTCGGACATATACGTGACCTGCAGGACAGCGAACTCAGCATCGACGTAGAGGACGGATTCAAGCCGGAATATGTCATACCGGCTGACAAGAAGAAGGTGGTGTCAGAACTCAAGAAAGCGGCTAAAGAAGCTGATATGGTATGGCTGGCATCCGATGAAGACCGTGAGGGAGAGGCTATTTCATGGCATCTTTTCGAGACTCTCGGACTCAAGCAAGAAAACACAAAACGTATTGTATTCCACGAGATTACAAAGGATGCAATCCTCAATGCAATCGCAAATCCGCGTGAAATCGACCTGAATCTGGTAAACGCCCAGCAGGCACGTCGAGTACTCGACCGCTTGGTAGGTTTCGAACTTTCTCCTGTGCTCTGGAGGAAGATCCAACCGAAGCTCTCGGCCGGACGTGTGCAGTCTGTAGCACTCCGCCTCGTTGTCGACCGCGAAAGAGAGATATTGGCCTTCAGCAACGAGGCTTATTATAAGGTGGAGGCGCTTTTCCATCCGGAAGGAACTCCGGAAACTACTCTTGTAAAGGCAGTTCTGGACAGAAGATTCCCGGATATGGAATCCGCAAGGGAGTTTCTGGAAAGATGCATCGGAGCGAAATTCACCATCAGCAGCATTGAGAAAAAGGAGGGAACAAGAACTCCGGCAGCTCCATTCACCACATCCACGCTCCAGCAGGAGGCTGCAAGAAAGTTAAGACTTTCCGTAAGCCAGACAATGAGCATCGCCCAGAGGCTTTACGAAAGCGGACTCATCACTTACATGCGTACCGACTCGACCAATCTTTCGAGTCTTGCCATCAACACCGCGAAACAATATATAAACAATAATTTCGGTGAGGCCTACTCGCAGGTAAGACAGTACAGGACCAAGGCAAAGGGTGCGCAGGAAGCACACGAGGCCATCCGTCCGACATATATCGAGAATACAAGCATCGAGGGAACACCTCAGGAAAAGAAGCTTTACGAGCTCATCTGGAAGCGCACCGTAGCATCACAGATGGCCGATGCAAGAATTCTCAGAACAGACATCAAAGTATCTTCAGACAAGGGAGAGGAAAAATTCAATGTCCAGGCAAGCCAGGTATTGTTCGACGGTTTCCTGAAGCTCTATATCGAAGGCAGCGACGAACCTGCTCAGGACGACGAAATGACCATCCTTCCTGAAATGCAGATCGGAGCCCAGATGTTCGAAAACGGCATCACAGCCGAGTGCAAGTTCACTGCAGCACCATCACGCTACTCAGAGGCAACCCTCGTGAAAAAGCTTGAGGAGCTCGGAATCGGCCGTCCTTCGACATACGCACCTACAATCTCCACCCTGACCAAAGGCCGCGGATATATCGTAAAAGGCGACAAGACAGGAGAAAAGCACGATGTGACCAATCTCTCCCTCAACAACGGCATCATCAAGGCTTCTGCAAAGACCGAGACAACAGGTGCAGAGAAGAGAAAGCTTCTGCCTCAGGACATCGGAATGATCGTGACAGACTATCTTGTCAAGAATTTCGAGACCATCCTTGACTACGGCTTTACAGCCAATGTGGAAAAGGAGTTCGACCAGATTGCAGAAGGCGGACAGGTATGGAACAGCGTCATAAGCGAGTTCTACGGGCCTTTCCACTCGAAGGTACAGGAGACACTCAGCAACAGGGAGTATAGCCATGTCAGCCGCGAGCTCGGCATCGACCCTAAGGATGGACAGATGCTGGTGGCGAGATTCGGACAATATGGCCCATACGTCCAGAAAGGCGAGGGCGACAGCAAGCAGTATGCAAGTCTGGCGCCGGGCCAGCTGATCGAAAGCATCACTCTGGAAGAAGCGCTGAAGCTGTTTGAACTGCCACGAACTGTCGGACAGCACGAAGGAATCGAGATCATCTGCACCAAGGGACGTTTCGGTCCATACATCAAGTACGGAGACAAGAACATATCGCTTCCGAAAGGAGCCGATCCTCTGAAAGTGGACCTGGAGACATGCGTGAAGCTGATTTCAGAAAGCGCAGAAAAAAAGACCGGAGCCATCATTGCAGAATATAAGGAAAGCGACATCCAGATCATCGACGGAGCTTACGGACCATATATCAAGCACGCCGGCAGCAACTACAGGATTCCTAAGGGAACTGCTCCGGAAGAGCTTACAGAAGAGAAGTGCAAGGAGATCATTTCCAGCTCAGAGCCTACAGGACGTAAGAAAAGGCGCAAGTAATCTTAAAAATCTTAAATTTCCGACCCCGATTTTTGACATTTTCATTTTTGTCACTAAATTAGCGGTCGGAAATTGTTATAAATTGTAAGCGCTATGTCAAACTATCAGATTGATCAGATCGATCAGAAGATTCTTTCGTTCCTCGTCAAGAACGCAAGAATGCCATTCCTGGAGATCGCACGTGAGTGCAATGTCTCGGGAGCTGCCATCCACCAGAGAGTCAAGAGACTGGAAGCCAACGGGGTAATCACCGGTTCGAGACTCCTTGTGAAACCTCAGGCGCTGGGACTCAATGTCTGCGCCTTTGTAAGCGTATCACTTTCGGAAGCCAACAAATATCCTGAAGTGATCGAATCCTTCAAGAAGATTTCCGAAATCGTAGAGTGTCATTTTGTAACCGGAAAGCACGCCCTGCTGATCAAACTGTTCTGCTTTGACCACGATCACCTTATGCAGATCCTTCTGAACACAATCCAGAAGATCCCGTATGTACAGCAGACAGAAACGCAGATTTCGCTGGACCAGGCCATTGAGCGCCAGGTTTGGGTAAGAGAATATACCAACACCAGCTTCTCGGCAAGCATCAAAAAGAGCAAGAAGGAGAATAAGGACTAGGACTTGCTTCTCAAAGACATAACCGCCTCGGCAAGCAACAGGTCTTCCTGAGTGGTAATTTTTATATTAAGCCTTTCCCCGATCATGTAGGAAAGGCTTTTCCCATATTTCTGCATCACGGACGCATCATCTGTGAACATTGTATCATAAGCGAGGGAATATGCAGACTTCAGCATCTCGGAATGAAAGATCTGAGGAGTCTGTGCCGCATAAAGCATCGATCTGTCGGCCACGACACCCTCCACTGTCTTCAGTTCCTCACCTTCTTTCTGAAGGACCTTCAATGTATCCGTACAAGGGATGACAGGCACCAGCGACTGGACAGTCTCCGCCTTTTCGAACATATCCCTCACCAATCGAGGCGTCACCAGAGGACGTACTCCATCATGGACTGCGACAATGGCTCCGTCAGGAACCTTATCCAAGGCGTTCCTTACAGAATGAAACCTAGTGAATCCTCCTGCTACGATTATCTGAGGACAGGTAAAGTTGCGCCTGAGACAATAATCCCTCCAATACCCGATATAATCCGAATTGAGAACCGTCACCACGGAAATTCCGGGACAAGCTTCTACAAAAGCCTCGATCGTATGCTGCAGGATAGCCTTTCCCCCGATTTCAAGAAACTGCTTTGGCATAGGGGCCCCCATACGGGTACCGCTGCCGGCTGCCATAATGATTACATATCTGCGTTTTCCCATAATTTTGCCTTCGATTTCACAAAATTAAGAAACTGTTTTAATTTTTAAGACTTTCTCACAAAGTTTCTCATTAATTCAGAGATTTTTTGTAATTTTACGCCCTATTATCAAACAAGAAAAATACGACATTAAATATGGGATTCAATTTTTTGACACAGGAGCTTGCGATTGACCTCGGAACAGCCAATACTGTCATTTTCCAGAATGACCAGATCGTGCTTGACGAGCCGAGTATCGTAGCTATCGACAACAGCACAGGCAAGGCCCTGGCACTCGGTCAGAAGGCCAAATTGATGCAGGAAAGGGAGAACCCGGGCATCAAGACAGTCCGCCCGCTCAAGGACGGAGTCATCGCAGACTTCAACGCCGCCGAGATGATGATCCGCGGTTTCATCAAGCAGGTGAACAGCAAGCGCAGATCGCTCTTTACGCCTAACCTCAAGATCGTGGTAGGCATCCCTTCGGGAAGTACCGAAGTGGAGATCCGTGCGGTGCGTGACTCTACAGAGCATGCAGGAGGACGTGATGTATATCTGATTTACGAGCCAATGGCATCAGCCCTCGGTATCGGTCTCGACGTGGAGGCTCCAAAGGGAAATATGGTGGTGGACATAGGAGGTGGTACTACAGAAATCGCTGTGATTTCACTCGGAGGTATCGTAGTGCAGGATTCCATCAAGGTGGCCGGTGACGTATTCACCAACGACATCCAGATGTATCTCCGCCAGCAGCACAACATCAAGGTAGGTCAGATTACAGCCGAGAAGATCAAGATCGCCATCGGAGCCGTGATCCCGAATCTCGAGGAAGAGCCTGCACCATATGCCATCACAGGTCCTAACCTTATGACTGCGCATCCGGTACACGCTACCATCACTCACCAGGAGATCGCACACTGCCTCGACAAGTCAGTAGCACGTATCGAGAGCGGCATCATCCACGTACTCGAGCAGACTCCACCGGAGCTTTATTCCGACATCGTGGAGAACGGTATCCATCTCGCAGGAGGAGGATCACTCCTCAGAGGACTTGCAGAGCGTCTCACAGAGAAGATCAATATTCCGTTCCACGTAGCGGAAGACCCTCTGAGAGCTGTAGCACGCGGTACCTGCCTCGCTCTGAAGAACACAGACAATTACACATTCCTTATGAGATAAAGCCTTGCGCAGAAGCAACATAATTTATCATTTGATCAATGCAGCTATCTTCATCATGTTGGAGATAGCTGCGTTGAATATGCTCCGTAACAACAGTACTGTCCAGGACGTATGGTTCTCCAAGGGGATGCAGGCTGTAAGCAGTACGGTATGGGGATTCTTCCAGAATACAAAGCAATATTTTTCGTTGAAGAAAAGCAACGATGCTCTGGCTCAAGAGAATTACGAGCTGAGACTCAGACTTGCTGAGATCGAAGCACGGGCCGGTCTGGAAAATTCAGCGTTTGAACTTCCCGCAGACAACGTAGCAGGAAACTTCAGGTACATCCCCGCAAACATCGTCAAGATCAGCAACAACACCCACCACAATTATCTGATCATCGGAAAGGGCAGCGAAGACGGAGTCAGCGAAGGTGCAGGCGTCATCACCGGAAAGGGAGCCATCGGAGTCATAGATGCTGTCAGCCGGAATCACTCTTATGCCAGATCGTTCAAGAACCACGAGATGAACATCAGTGCGCGTCTTGGAAAGGAAGGCGCCGTAGGTCCGATGGCATGGGACGGATTCAGCAGCTCACGAGCGATACTCAGCGAGATTCCTCACCATGTGGAGTTCGAAAAAGGAGATACAGTGTACACCAGCGGTTATTCGTCCATCTTCCCTCCTGACATACCGCTCGGTACAGCAGGAGAGGCCAAGATCGTGAATGGAGCGACTTACGACATAGAGGTCACACTCTTCGAGGATTTCGGGGCACTGAGATATGTGACCATCGTGGAGAATATCGGTAAAGAGGAAATTGAAAAACTGGAGGACGGAATATGAGAATGAACCAACATTTCGGCATTATATATGTCCTTCTGCTGATCTGCCAGATCGTGATATGCAACTTTTCGCCTCTCGGCCCGTATATCATGCTGACAGTACTTCCGGCAATGGTACTCTGCATTCCCCTTAAAATCAGCACCGCCGCATGTATGCTCATCGCTTTCTGCAGCGGACTGGCCGTGGACTGGCTGTCCGAGGGTCTTGTCGGAATCAATGCAGCAGCACTTGTACCTGTTGCCCTGGCCCGCAAGCCGATCGCAAGGATATTCTTCGGAGAAGACCTTCTGACAAGGAAGGACAGCTTCTCGTTCAACAAATACGGAGCAGCCAAGATTTCAGCGGCTATCCTAAGCTCTCTTACCATATTCCTTGCAATCTATATTTTCCTTGACGGAGCCGGTACGCGCCCCGCACTGGTCAATCTGGCATACTTTGGAGCCTCATTGCTTTGCAACTGGCCGCTTTGCCTGATCGTCACCAAGATTCTCACACCGGATGACCGTAAATAGAAGGCAGGTATGAAGCTTAACAGGGAAAACAGACTTATCATAGGCCTCTGCACGGCAGCGGCCATACTCATAGCCAAACTCTTCAGCATCCAGATTCTTGAAGACAAATACAAACTGGATGCTGAGAACAATTCCATGGTGTATTCCACAATATACCCGACCCGAGGCATCATCCACGACAGGAACGGCAACATCCTTGTCGGAAACAAGGTTGCATACGATCTTCTTGTGACACCGAAGGAGGTTATAGAATTTGACACATTGACCTTCTGCAAAGTACTTGATGTGGATATCGACTTCGTAAGAGGGAAAATGAAGGAATATCACAACAACAGAAGGCGCATCGGATATCAGTCGGTGGTGATGCTGAAGCAGCTGCCGCCTGAAACATACATGCGCTTTGCCGAAGTGGCTTATAAATTCCCGGGATTCCGAGGACAGGCGCGAAGCATCAGGGAGTATCCGTTCAATGCAGGAGGAAACCTGCTGGGATATGTCTCGGAAGTGGATGCATCATTCCTTGCGAAGCATCCTGACGAATACAAGTCGGGCGACTACGCGGGAAAGACCGGCATCGAGGCCGCCCGCGAGAAGGAACTCAGAGGAACAAAAGGTTACAATATCTGGCTGCGCAACTCGCGTAATCAGGTGGAATCCAGATACAGAGACGGAGAATTGGACAAGGAGGCAGTGCCGGGCAACGACATCACTACGACAATCGATGCAGAACTCCAGCACTACGGACAGATGCTTATGGCCAATAAGGTCGGCAGTCTCGTGGCCATCGAGCCCTCTACAGGTGAGATCCTTACAATGGTGTCAAGTCCTGGTATCGACGTAGAGATGCTCGCCGACATCGGACAACATTACAAGGAAATTGCTTCCAATCCGTACAATCCTATGTTCAACAGAGCTGTACAGGCGCCATACCCTCCGGGATCGGTATTCAAGCTTGTCAACGGCCTTATCGGACTTCAGGAAGGAGTGCTTACCCCGAATACGATGTACTCATGCAACATGGGATACCATTTCGGAAAAAGCAAGCTCGGCTGCCATGCCCATAAATCACCGATCAATCTGGAGGAATCCATAATGATGTCCTGCAATGCATACTACTGCTATGTACTGAGAGATCTTCTGGAAAATCCGAAATACTCGGAAATCGACGAGGCCTTCGACAAATGGAGGGAATATGTGATGAGTTTCGGTTTCGGACAGAAGCTGGGAAGCGACTTCCCTTCCGAACTGGGAGGTTTTGTCCCCGACTCGAAATATTACAACAGATATTACCGCAAAGGAGGATGGAAGGCAACGACAGTCATTTCATTGTCCATCGGCCAGGGAGAGCTCGGCTGTACCCCTATTCACCTTGCCAATCTTTGCGCCACCATCGCCAACAGAGGATTCTACTACACGCCGCACATCATAAAGGATTCGGAGCATGTGGAAATTGACCCTAAATATAAGGAGAGACACTATACAATGGTGGACACCACACACTTCCCGAAGGTGGTGGGAGGTATGTACAGGGCCGTGAACAGCGGATTCGGTTCCGGAGGTACTGCCAGCATAGCTGCTGTGGAAGGTCTTGACATCTGTGGAAAGACCGGTACTGCGCAGAATCCTCACGGACACGACCACTCGGTATTCATCTGTTTCGCGCCTAAGGACAATCCGAAGATTGCAGTTGCGGCTTATGTGGAGAACGGAGGATTCGGAGCTACCTGGGCGGCACCTATAGCTTCCCTGCTGACAGAAAAATATCTTACAGGGGAAATCAGCGAAAGCCGCAAGCCACTGGAAGAAAGAATGCTTCAGGGATACCTGCTGGACAGAGTTAAAGTGAAGAAGAAATGAGAGACACAGGAGGACATAAAGGAAGAGGTCTTGCCAAGACGATAGACTGGAAGCTTGTTATATGCTATCTGCTTCTGGTCCTTATCGGCTGGGCCAATATATATGCATCCGTGCATTCATCAGAGCCGGCTTCCATCTTCGATTTCGGCACTCGAAGCGGAAAGCAGTTTGTATGGATAATAACGGCTCTGGTCATAGCATCCATCATACTTTTCGCATTGAGTCCGCGCATCTACGAAGGATTGTCCGTGCCGATATACCTTTTTGTGCTTGCCCTTCTCATTGCGGTGATATTTCTCGGAATTGAAGTGAAAGGATCAAGGTCGTGGTTTGCATTCGGGCCTGTCAGGTTCCAGCCGGCGGAGATATCCAAGATATCCACTTCCCTTCTCCTTGCTACTGTAATGAGTCAGCAGGGATATAGGATCGGAAGAGCCAAGGATTTCATCACCACCGCATTGATCATTCTGCTCCCGATGATGATCATTGTCCTGCAGAGTGAGACCGGATCGGCACTGGTTTATGTAGGATTCATATTCATGCTCTACAGGGAAGGACTTTCCGGATGGCTGATATTCCTCATAGGCATGGCGATATTGTCCTTCATTCTGACATTGACCGTGTCGCCGTATGCTGCGATTCTGGTCATCATCTCAGTGGCATCGCTGTGCATCTGCCTATACTCGGGAAGATTCAGATGGTGGCTGTTCATCGGAGTTCCCCTCATTGTCCTTTTCGCCTTTCTCCCGTCGCTTCTGGAACTTTGGAGCGCCAATCTGCTTGGAGAAGAAGGTCTTGCGGCACTTGCAGCTGCAGAGGGCGACTACGTGGCAGCCGGATTGACAGAACCGATAGTGAACAGGATAAAACCGCTTTATGTTCTGCTGGGAACTACGGCATTGGCCCTTCCGTTCATTGTATTTACCGCCTACAGGGAGAGAAATCTCTTCTCGCACCTTAGCGTGATCTCGATGATTGCAGGAATTGCCTTCATCTTCTCTGCGAATTTCATATTCAACGATGTGCTTAAGGACCATCAGAGAAAACGAATCGAGGTGCTTCTGGGCATGAAGGAAGACCCGAGCGGAGTAGGTTATAATGTAAACCAGTCGATGATAGCCATAGGCTCAGGAGGGCTCTTTGGTAAAGGTTATCTGAACGGCACACAGACCACATACGGATTCGTTCCGGAGCAGAGTACCGACTTCATTTTCTGCACTATAGGCGAGGAATGGGGATTCGCAGGAAGTACTTTCGTAATTCTTCTGTATGTGTTCCTGATATGCAGGATCATACGGAATGCAGAACGAAGTCGAGAGGCCTTTACCAGAATCTATGGATACTGCGTGGCATGCTGTATATTCATGCATTTGTTCATAAATATAGGTATGACCATCGGTCTCATGCCTGTGATCGGAATCCCTCTGCCACTTGTCAGCTACGGTGGATCTTCACTGTGGGGATTCACAGCGCTGCTGTTCATATTCATTGCATTGGACAGAAACGAGAAGAAGTATTTCTAAACAACTAAGGCCTGACGATATTCCGGCGACCCCCGCCTCCCTGTCGGGAGGCACCCCCTAGCCGGGGGTGGCATGTCACCTGCATATCATCAGGCCTTAGTTGTTTTGTCTACCGGCTACTCCCCGAAGAGATAGCGATGCTGCTCCGGTGTCAGGGTGTCGATTTCACAGCCCCAGTAAGCGAGTTTGCGTCGTGCGACTTCCTGATCGATCTCCAGAGGAACGTCATTGACCATCTGGCCTGGCTCTCGGCTGATTTTCTGTGCGTTTTCAGCAAGGTATCTTGCACTGAGGGCCTGGATTGCGAATGACATGTCCATGATCTCGGCAGGATGTCCGTCACCGGCTGCGAGATTCACGAGACGTCCCTCCGCGATGATATAGATCTTGTTACCGTTCTCAAGAGTATATCCGATGATATTCTTGCGGGCAGGCTTTACTTCCTTTGCGATTTCCTTGAGGCCCGCGACATCCACCTCGCAGTCGAAATGACCTGCATTGCAGCAGATGGCTCCATCCTTCATCTTTGTGAAATGATCCTTGGTGATTACGCCATCACAGCCAGTCACTGTCACGAATATATCTCCGAGTGCAGCGGCCTGCTCCATCTTCATCACCTTGAATCCGTCCATCACGGCTTCCATTGCCTTGATCGGATCCACTTCAGTGACAATCACTTCCGCACCGAGTCCCTTAGCACGCATGGCGACTCCCTTTCCGCACCAGCCGTATCCGGCCACGACGATATTCTTGCCTGCCACGATGAGGTTTGTAGTACGGTTGATTCCATCCCAAACAGACTGACCTGTACCGTAACGGTTATCGAAAAGATGTTTGCAGTCAGCATTGTTCACAAGCATCATAGGGAACTTGAGAGCCTTTGCATTGTTCAGCTGGACAAGCCTGAGGATGCCTGTGGTGGTTTCCTCACAACCTCCGATAACGCCAGGGATAAGATCCTGATACTCGGTATGCATCAGATTCACCAGGTCGCCGCCGTCATCGATGATGATGTTAGGTCCCACTTCGAGAACTCTTCTGATATGGGCTTCGTATTCCTCAGGAGTGGCATCATACCACGCGAATACATTCAATCCCGCCTCGACAAGAGCAGCAGCCACATCATCCTGAGTCGAAAGCGGATTGCTTCCTGTCACATACATCTCGGCTCCACCCGCCGCAAGAACTTCACACAGGTATGCTGTCTTGGCCTCAAGATGCACAGAGAGAGCCACTTTCATTCCCTTGAACGGGAGAGTCTGACGGAACTCCTCTTCGAGTCCGTTCAGAAGTGGCATATGATGTCTGACCCAATCAATTTTCAGCCTGCCATCCTGCCAGAGCTGAGGATTTCTTATTTCGCTTGCCATAATTATTCTTTCTTTTGGTATTTTTCGGGTGCAAAGATAGGGATTTTTCATAATTTTGCGGGAGTAAAACTATAAGATTATGGGACTGTTAGACGGAAAGACCGCCCTGGTGACAGGTGCAACACGTGGCATCGGAAGGGCAATCGCTTTGAAATTTGCATCAGAAGGCGCGGATATCGCATTCACATACCGGTCACAGGAGGAGGCTGCCCTGACTCTGACTGCAGAAATCGAAGCAATGGGAGTACGCGTCAAGGCATATAGATCGGATGCCGCATCATTTGAAGATGCGCATAATGTAGTGGCAGACGCAAAAGAGACCTTCGGTCATATAGACATTCTGGTCAATAATGCCGGAATAACCAAGGACGGACTTATGATGAGGATGGATGAGGCCTCTTGGGATGCGGTCATCGGCACAAATCTCAAATCTGCCTTCAATTTCATCCATGCCTGCACTCCGATAATGGCACGTCAGCGTAGCGGCAGCATCATCAACATGTCATCCGTAGTGGGAGTCTCAGGCAATGCAGGACAATGCAACTATTCTGCATCAAAGGCAGGCCTGACAGGACTTTCCAAATCAATAGCCAAGGAAATGGGACCGAGGGGAATCCGTTCTAACTGTATAGCTCCGGGCTTCATTGCCACAGATATGACAGGAGCCCTCCCTGAAAATCTCCGACAGGAATGGGAGAAACAGATACCGCTTCGACGCGCAGGCCAGCCGGAGGATGTAGCCAAGGTCGCACTATTTCTCGCCAGCGACCTCTCGTCATATGTTACAGGACAGGTCATCAACTGCTGCGGCGGAATGGATTGTTAAGTCAAAATGTGGTGATTTCGCCACATTTTTCTTTTTCTTATCCTTTTTCAACTTTTCTTATGTGAAGTTTTTCTCTTTTTTATGCCATGTACGCTTTCCGATTGCTTACTTGCAGGCATGAAAAGGATTGCTGCTGCCATTGATCTTTTACTTCCCCGCACATGCATCGTGTGCGGTACGAGGCTTCTGTCTTCAGAACGGCATATCTGCCTGCTTTGTGCGGGTGAAATGCCATTGACCCGTTTCTGGAAACAAAGCCACAACCTGATGAGCGACCGTTTCAATGATATCATACAGAAAAACCTCATCAATGGAAAATCGGCCACTCCCACGAGCTGCCACGAAATGCCGGAAGCAGCTGATGCCTATCCTGGATCTTGCAGAGAACCTTACGCATATGCTGCGGCATTGTTCACCTATCATGCGGAAGCTCCGTTCAGATTCATACCATACAATATCAAATATAAAGGAGATATCCGTGCCGGAGAATATTTCGGAAGGATGCTGGGTGCCAGACTTATGAGAGAGGAGCATTGGAAGGATGCCGACATCATCATTCCGGTCCCTCTGCATTGGACCAGAAGATTCAGACGCGGATACAATCAGGCCGAGGCCATTGCATCAGGCCTTGCTTCAGCGATGGAAATCCCTGTCAGAAACGATATACTTTTCCGTCGCAAGCGGACCAGAACTCAGACTAAACTGAATATGGAAGGGAAGGTACTCAATGTCGCCGGAGCATTCAAGGCAAGAAAATGCGATCCCGGAGAATACCGGCATATCATTATCGTGGATGATGTATTCACTACCGGTTCCACTTTGATGGCCTGCTTTACTGCTTTGCGGACGGTCTTCCCGCCTGGTGTGAGGATCAGCGTGGCGACGCTGGCGTTTGTGGGAGGAGGATAAGGGCACAAAGCAGGCATAGCGAGCCCTTTGGCGTAGCTCGCGCAGCTTGCTTTGAGCGGCTGGCCGGCGTATTTGCCAGCCGAGTTGCCTACTGACCATACTCCCGCCATCTAAATCGTGGACTATCCATAAAAAGGGCGATTCTGGTGGATAGGATGGTCAGTTGAGCGGTCTTATCCATGAAAACAGGGATTTCTGTGGACGCGAGAACAAGATTGTGGCATCTGTCCACAAAAAGAGTCGCTCTGATGGACAGCCCCTGACTGAGATAGACTCTAGAGGCTGGACTAAGGGCACAAAGCAGCGGAGCGAGCCCTTCGGCGTAGCTCGCGCAGCTTGCTTTGAGCGGCTGGCCGGCGTATTTGCCAGCCGCGTTGCCTCTCTGACCAAGTCTCCTGTCTCACAATCGTGAAGTTGCCAGAGAAAGGCTTCATTTTCTAATCTTTAAGCGCAAATGGTCTTCAATTTCCAAGAAAAGGCCTATATTTCTGGAAGTTAGCAGCAAAATGTTATCAACTTCCAAGGAAATGGGTATTTTTCTGGAAGTTACAGGGACGATTAAACACAAAATATATGAAGAAGGATTTTGGTGCTCTGAATTTTTCGGAGAAGGAGAGGATTTGTGAAAGTATATATATCCGCCATGGACCGTATTGGCATGTATATACTGACGGGACCAGGATGCAGAACATATTCTGCTGTGATAAGGACTTCATGACTGGAATGTGGTGTCTGGCGGCAGGAGTACATTTGTGCAAGGGGGTAGTGATGCTCACGTTCGAGTTAATGGCCAACCACGTACATCTGATTCTGGCTGGCAAACAAGAGGATTGCATTAAAGCATTCGACCTGTTCGCAGCAAGACTAAAAAAGGCGTTCCCCAAAAGGGAGCGAGCAATCGATTGGAGCCAATTCAAAATGGAAATCCTCCCAATTGAAAGCCTTCAGGCACTGCGCAATGAGATTATCTATGCCAATCGCAATGCATTTGTAGCCAACCCGGATTATACTCCGACCTCCTACCCTTGGGGAGGTGGTTGTGCATATTTCTGCCCTTGGATTCAACATCTCAAGACTAGTTCTTTTGGAGAGTTACCCATCCTGACACAAAGAGAAATCCTTCACACAAGAGACATCTCACAATTCTCGGGCTTAAGAGTAATCGGTTCAATGCCCTTCATCCCCTATTTCTGCGACATCACACTTGGAGAAAGCATGTTCAGGGATGCCAGGAGCTACTTCAACTCACTAACCCGCAATGCCGAAGCATTCAGCCAGATAGCATCCCGGCTCAAAGACGCAATCTTCCTTACCGACGAGGAGCTCTATTCAGTCATATGCTCGCACATCAGCAAAGAGTATTCAGTCAAGACCCCGTCGCAACTAAGCGCACAGCAAAAGATCGACACCGCCCGCCGCATGCACTTTGACTACAACGCCACCAACCAGCAGCTCAGAAGAATGCTCCGGATGGACCTCTCCATCCTGGAAGAACTATTCCCATAGTATTCTATCCATGAAAATGGGTACTTCAGTGGGCAGACCTGTTCGTTTGATTCTGTCCTCGAAAAGAGGCATTTCTGTGGACAGAATTTCTTATTGGTAAATTTTACTAAATTTGCTCCTCAATCCAACAGCACATGAAGAAACTATTCACAACCATACTATGCTCAATGCTGCTTTTAGCAGTATCAGGTTGCCAACACGAAGATATATGGAACGAACTCCGAGAGCACGAGCAGCGCATCGAGCAGCTCGAAAAGCAGTGCCGCG
>JBGVCR010000013.1:0-3883 GCA_045118995.1 Candidatus Cryptobacteroides sp. | reverse complement strand
ATACTGGGACCTCATCAGAAGTCATGAGTCCCTCCTTGGCGGTCACATCTGGGACTGGATGGACCAGGGACTTGCAAGGACTGACAGTGAAGGAAGAAAGAACTGGGGATATGGAGGCGACTATGAGCGTCCGACCGATCCTAATGACGGCAATTTCCTTATTAATGGTGTAGTATTCCCAGACAGGACTCCTAAGCCGGCGCTATACGTATGCAAATACGTGTTCCAGCCTGTTACATTCCAGCTTACTGATGGAAATCAGGTAAAGGTGACTAACAGGAACTTCTTCGATAGCACTGCAAGATACTCATATTCATGGGAACTCAAGGACGAGAACGGAACCCTCCAGAAGGGATCTTTCGATGTTCCTGTCCTTGCTCCTGGTGAGAGCGCAGTTGCGGCTGTACCTGTAAAGGACTTCAAACGCAAGCCAGGCGCAGTATACATGCTTGAGGTTCACGCTCACGAAAATGCAGCTCTTCCATATGCTGAAGCTGGCTTTATCTGTGCATCCGAGCAGTTCGTGACTGAAGTACCTGCAGCCGCCCCGGCATCAGCCAAGGGCAAGGCTCCGGTCGTGACAGAGTCAGAAGGTTGTTATGTGCTTGCTGCAGGCAAGAATGTGGCAAGGATCGACAAGAACAGCGGAATGCTCTGTAGTTATGCTGTTTCAGGTTCAGAGGCCATAGCAGACTCATTCAGGCCTAACTTCTGGCGTGCAGGTACCGATAATGACCGCAGAGGCTGGAAGGCTGAGGAACTCTTGGGCCAGTGGATGAACATCAATGCCGACAATGTTAAGGTCATCTCATCCGTGAATGGAACAGATGCTGTGGTTGAAGCAGTAGTCACCTCCGAGGGAAAGGCCGTAATCAGCATGAAGTACACTATGCATCCTGACGGAACCCTTGATGTCGGCTATGCTATCAGGATTGACGAACAGATGCCTGAGCCTCTCAGGGTCGGCCTTCAGGGACAGGTCGATTCCCGTTACTCTGATGTGACATACTTCGGACTCGGTCCATGGGAGAACTACTGCGACCGACATGCAGGAGTATTCCTCGGAACCTATAAGACTGACGTGAAGGGCTTGATGACAGATTACGTCTATCCGCAGGAGAACGGCAACAGGACTGGTGTACGCTGGTTCACCCTCACTGACAAGACAGGAAAGGGTATCCAGTTCATCGGAGATGCCCCTCTGAGCATTTCTGCATGGAACACCACTCAGGAATCACTCGAAGCTGCAAAGCATATCGGTGAGGAAGAGCTCCTTGACGGTTCATTCGTGCTCAATGTCGATTGCGTGCAGGCAGGAGTCGGAGGTACTGACACCTGGAGCATCAAGGCAAGGCCTGAGGTTCACCACAGACTCCTTGACAAGGCTTACAGCTACTCCTTCACCATCCGCCCTGTAAAGGACTTCAAGGATGCCGTGAACGCAGCAAGAAACAGATAGTTCTGCTATTCATAAATCAGATAATCCCACCATCCTGAGCTTGTTCTCAGATGGTGGGATATTTACTTGAAAGTTATTTGAGTATTTATTTCTTAAGTGTGAACTCAAACCTGAGTCCTCCCTGAGGGCGGTTGGTGACGCTGATTGTACCTCCATGGAAGAGCACTGCATGCTTGACTATCGCCAGGCCCAGTCCAGTTCCTCCCTTGCTCCTTGAGCGTCCCTTGTCCACCCTGTAGAATCTTTCGAAGAGTCTCGGCAGCTTGCTTTCATCCACACCCTGACCGTCATCCTCGAAGATGATCCTGCAAAGATCCGAAGTGTTTTCAGCAAGGGTTATAGAGATTGTCTTTCCCTCCGAATAGGATATTGCGTTCTCCGTCAGATTCCTGAATATCGATCCTATGAGCGACTGGTTGCCATTGACCACTACTCTCTCTCTGAAATCGATCTTCAGCGACATCCTCTCTTCCTCCGGAATGACGGAGAGTTCATATGCGATCTCGTCCAGGAGGTCATTGATCACCACTTCTTCCTTCTCTATCGTGCCGGTGCCGTCCTCGATCCTGGTGATGAGCGAAACGTCACGCAGAAGGTTCCTTAGTCTCTCGTTATGCATATAGCACCTTTCAATGAGCTCCTGTCTCTTCTCCTCAGAAAGCGTGATTCCAGAAAGAAGGGTCTCAAGGCATACCTGTATTGAGGCTACCGGAGTCTTCAGCTCATGGTTGATGTTGTTCGTGAGCTGCCTCTTGAGCCGGCTTTTCTCCTGTTCCTCCCTCAGGGCGTTTTCTTCTTCCCTGAACTTGTTTACACTCTCTATTGTCTTTCCCAGCTTGAGGGCCGAGAAATAGCCCGCTACGCTGATCAGCACACTTATGAATATGATCACCCATACGAAAGTCCAGTCGGCCTTCAGGAGGTCTCGCAGCGACGATGAGTAAGGGACCGCTGTCCTTACTATCATCCCGTCACCCCTTGTCGCGGAATAGAAATACAGATTTCCGTCGCTTGCAGACTTGCGGCTGATGTTATATCCGCTGCCTTTCTGCATCGCTGCCTGGATCTCCGGACGTGAGATATGGTTGTCCATCGAATCAGCGCTATGCATGCTGTCATAGGTCACGACACCGTCATCGGCTATCACTGTTATTCTTATGTCATCATGGGGGAGAGGTATTGCCTGAAGATAATCCTCGAGAGGGATCCCTGATTCAAGGGCTCCCAGTATGTGGGTGTTACTCAGCTGCAGCTGTGCGTTAAGGACCTCGGTCTTGAACTGCTTCTCCCTGTAGTACTGGAATCCGATAAAGCAGAACACCATCACCCATATGCAGCTCAGAAGCAGGGTGAAGAGCTTCTTGTGATAAGAAAGACTAATTCCTGAAGCCATATCCGAATCCTGCTCTGGTGATTATACATGAACCGTACTCGCCGATCTTCTGACGTATGCGCGTTATGTTCACGTCTATTGTGCGGTCAAGGACTATGACTTCATCGCTCCATACGTTTGCAAGAATCTGTTCCCGTGAGCATATCTTGCCCTTGTTGGCGATAAGGAAGGCCAGCAGCTCGAACTCCTTCTTTGTGAGCTTCACCTCCTCGCCGTCGACGCTGCATATCTTAAGGTCCAGGTCCAGACAGAGCCCGTCAACCGATAGGGAGTTCGTCCTTTCCATCGCCTTCTGTCCTGATGTCCTTCTCAACACCGTCTTCACCCTCGCAATGACGTTCCTTACTGAATAGGGTTTTGTGATGTAATCGTCCGCACCGAGGTTAAGACCCTTCACCATGTCATCCTCGGAGTCGCGAGCCGTGCAGAATATAATAGGTATGTCAGATGTGCTGACGTCGGCCTTCAGCATCCTGGCCAAACGTATTCCGCTGATCTCTCCCATCATGATGTCAAGCAGTATCAGCGAATACTTCCTGAGGTCCATCCTGAGGGCTTCTTCTGCACTCAGGGCTGTCTCCACATCGTAACCTTCGTTTTCAAGGTTTATCTTGAGGACCTCGCACAGTGTCTCCTCATCGTCTACTATCAATATGCTTTCTGTTGTCATAAGCCATTCTGATTTGATGCAAAATTACTGATTATTAGATATGATTGTCATATAAAAATCAATTTTAATGGATTTGTAACAGGTCTGTATCTGAACTTTAATCCTTCTGCAAAAGGCCTGAAATCCCGATAGGGTAATTTTGCAGCCGAAAGATTGTGCAGATTCAAATATTATCAGATATGGAATGGATTTATTTATGTTTTGTGATCTTCCTGTTCGCTCTTGCGGTCTCTGACCTGTGGGTGGGAGTGAGCAACGACGCGGTTAATTTCCTTAATTCAGCAGTCGGCGCCAAGGCTGCGAAATTCCGCACAGCCATCATAGTGGCAGCACTCGGTGTGTTCTGCGGAGCGACAATGAG